>CAYLQD010000004.1:0-18370 GCA_964385685.1 uncultured Planctomycetota bacterium
CCAGGGCATCGAGTTCGACTACTGCTGCGTGCACGCCGCCTTCGCCCTCCGCGACATGGGCTACGAGACGGTGATGGTCAACTGCAATCCCGAGACCGTCTCGACCGACTACGATACGTCGGACAAGCTCTACTTCGAGCCGATCACGGTCGAGGACGTGCTTCAGATCTATCGCAAGGAGAAGCCGAAGGGCGCGATCTGCCAGTTTGGCGGGCAGACGCCGCTCAATATCGCGGCCGAACTGAAGGCGGCCGGGATCAACATCCTCGGCACGACGCCGGAGACAATCGACCTCGCCGAGGACCGCGACCGGTTCCGCGGCATGATGGACAAACTCGGCATCCCGATGGCCGAGAGCGGGATGGCAAGCACGATCGACGAGGCGCTCGAGATCGCCGGCCGCATCGGCTATCCGCTGATGGTGCGGCCGTCCTACGTGCTCGGTGGCCGCGGCATGGAGATCGTGCACGACGAAGAAATGCTGCGTGGCTACGTCACCGCGGCCGTCGGCGTCACGCCCGACCGTCCGATCCTGATCGACAAGTATCTCGAGAACGCAGTCGAGGCCGAGGCCGACGCCATCGCCGACGGGACCGACGCGTTCGTGCCCGCCGTGATGGAACATATCGAGCAGGCGGGCATCCACTCGGGCGATTCCGCCTGCGTCATCCCGCCGACGACGATCCCGCAGAAGCACGTCGAGACGATCCGCGAGTACACGCGGCAGATCGCGAAGGAGATGAACGTCGTCGGCCTGATGAACATGCAATACGCGATCTGCAACGACACCGTCTACGTGCTCGAGGCGAACCCGCGGGCCTCGCGGACCGTGCCGCTCGTCTCGAAGGTCTGCGGCCTGTCGATGGCGCGGATCGCGACGGAGATCATGCTGGGCAAGAAGCTCGGCGACTTCGACCTCCGCGACCGGACGTTCCCGCACTTCGGCGTCAAGGAAGCCGTCTTCCCGTTCCCAATGTTCCCCGAGGTCGACCCCCTGCTCGGGCCCGAGATGCGGTCGACGGGCGAGGTGCTGGGGATGGCCGACTCATTCGGGATGGCGTTCTTCAAGGCGCAGGACGGTGCGAAGTCGCGCCTGCCGGTCGAGGGCACCGTGCTGCTGACCGTGTGTGCGCGCGACCGATCCGACGTGCTTGTTGACGTCGCGGGCCGCTTCCGCGACCTCGGGTTCGCCATCAAGGCGACCGATGGCACGCGGGCGTTCCTTGCCGAACACGGCATCGAGAGCGAGCAGGTCCTCAAGGTGCAGGAGGGCCGGCCGAACATCGCCGACGGGATCACGAACGGCGAGATTCAACTGATCGTGAACACGCCGGCCGGCAAGCTGAGCGCCTACGACGACTCCTATATCCGGAAGTCGGCCATCAAGCACAAGGTGCCGTACATCACGACGCTCGCGGCGGCGAGGGCCGCGGCCGACGGCATCGCGGCATATCGGGCGAAGGAGCAGGCCGAGGTCAAATCGCTCCAGAGCTACCACGCCGACATCAAGTGATCCCGCCCGCCCCTCTTGGCGGACGCAGTCGGCGCCATCATCCCCGGTTCCGACCGGGAGGGGGAATCCGCTTGCGAAGCGGCGGCGGAACCGTTAACGTAGCGTCGTCTTGGGAACACAGGGCATTCGGGAGTGGGGATGTGCCTTCGGTCTGTCGTTCTCTGTCATCGTCAGTGGAGTGAGGAGGGAAAGCCATGGATGAGTTGACGCTCGATGACAACGGCCGCAGGGAACGGCCGCTCCCTGGGCGACGCAGCCCCGACGCGAAGCGCCTGCTTCTGCTGCCGATTCCCGTAATCGCGGTCTTCGGCCTCATCATCCTTGCGCTCCTGTTCGTCTGGTACGGCTGCCGGATCGAGGTGGGGCCCGGCGAATTCGTGCCCCTGCTCGCCAAGACGGGCAAGGACCTCGATAATGAGATGGTCATGGCGCCGGGGGCGGACTTCAAGGGGCCGCAGTTCGAGATCCTGAAAGAGGGGCGGTACTTCCGCAACCCGTTCAAATGGCAGTGGCCGTGGGGGCCGATCGAGGCGACGGTCGTGCAGAACGCGGAGGTCGCGATCCTTGTCCAAAAGTATGGCGAAGACCTGCCGCCCGGCGAGGTGATCGCGCGGACGCCGAAGCAGAAAGGCATTGTTCTCGAGCCGAGGAAGCCCGGCCGGCATTACATCAACACGTGGGCGTTCGACGTCGAGATGCGGCCGATGGTGAAGATCGAGCCGGGCTTCATGGGCGTCGTCACGCTGCGCGTCGGCAGCGACGCGAAAAACCCCGACACGTTCGTGGTCGAAAAGGGCGAGCGCGGCGTGCAGCCCGACCTGCTCAAGCCGGGAACGCACCCCGAGTTCTCGAATCCCTACGTGCATCTCGTGACGCCGATCGACACGCGAAGCCACAAGCTTGCGATGGGCGACAAGTACAGCATCAAGTTCCCGTCCAAGTATGGTTTCGACATCGAGGTGGAAGGAACGATCGAGTGGGCCCCGGACAAAGACAAGCTGCCCGAGTTGTTCGTCAAGTTCGTCGACGAAAAGGACCTCGAGGAGTCGGGCGGCATCAACAACATCGAGCAAAAGGTGATTCTCCCGTTCGCTCGCTCGTTCTTCCGGACGGTTGGCGGCAGTTACCGAGCAGTCGACTACATCACGGGTGACACGCGGCGCGTCGTGCAGGAAGAGGTGGAGCGGCGACTGCGCGAGGCCTGCGCCGCGGAGGGAATCGTGATCAAGAGCGTGGTGATCAAGGCAACGAAACCGCCACGACAGATCCGCGATCAATATGAGCGACGTGAGATCGCCCGCCGCCTCAAGGACCGGTACGAGAAGGAAATCGAGATGGAGATCGGCACGGTCGTGATCGAAGGCCAGAAGCAGAAGCTCGACGCGAACGGCCGGCCGATTCTGGACGAGGCAGGTAACCCGGTGATGGTTGGCGGTACGCCGAAGCTGGGGGCCGACAACAAACCCGTTCGCGAAGGCGGTCGCTTGAAACGTGTCATCTTCCAGCGGAAGAAGGATCGCGAGAAGCGATTCGGACTGATCCGCGAAGAGATCGTCGGCAAGGTCCGCGAGGCCGAGCAGTACAGGGCGGTCGAGGTGACGAAGGCGCGAAAGGAGCTGGAGGTCGGCAAGATTCAGCTCGAAGCGGCAAAGGACAAGGCCGCAGCCGTGCTGGCCAAGGGCCAGGCCGAGGCCGCCGTGACCGTCATGGCCCACAAGGCCGAGGCGGAGGGCGTCAAGGCGAAAGTCACGGCCTTCGGCCAGGGCGACAAGTATGCCGAGTACGCGCTCATTATGAAGCTGTCGCCGGGCATCAAAGACATTCTCTCGAACACCGACGGCCCCTTCGCCAAGCTGTTCGAGCGGTTCATCACGCTGACCCAAGAAGCAGAGAAGACCAAGTAATCCAAGGAACTCACAGACCGAAGGAGGGTGAAGCGATGAAGGGCGCCGTGAAAGCAGTCGTCGTGCTCGTGCTTTTGTGTCTTGTTCTGTATTTCCTTGTCTATCAGCTCGCCTGGCGGTGGGTCATCTGCCGCACGTTCTGCCCGCGGGGGCAGTCGCTGCTCGTCACGAGAAAAGTCGGCGAGCCGGGCCCCCTGGATGCATACGCGTCCGGCGGTCAGAAGGGCGTTCAGGACCGGCTGGCCGGGCCCGGCCGGCACTTCTTCAGTCCTTACACGTATGCCGTTGAGCCCGTCGAGGACGTCGTCATCGAGCCCGGGAAGATCGGGCTCGTGAAGAACAACCTCGGCAAGGACCCCCTCGGCGCCCGGTTCATCGTCGGGCCGGACGAGAAGGGCACCCAGCGCAACGTGCTGACACCCGGCCTCTGGCGAATCAACACCTATGGCCAAAAAGTCGAAATCCGGGACGCCATCATCATCGGCCCGGGCTACGTCGGCGTACAGACGCGCCGCGAAGGCGAGAACAAGGGCATCCTCCCGAATGTCCTGCAGCCGGGCTACTACAACATCAACCCCGAGGAGCGGCGTATCGACGTATACGAGATCGGCTATCGCGTCTGGAGCGTCCAGACACAGTTCGAAGCGGGCGGCTCTGCGAAGCGGCGCGTCAAGAAAGGGACCGGCGTTTCGTTCCCCTTGGCGGACGGCAAACAGATGTACCTCGACCTCACCGTTGTGTGGGGCGTTTTCGCGAAGGAAGCCCCCCGGATCCTGAAAGAATACGGCACGGTCCAGGACGCCGAGTATAAGATCATCGAGCCGCAGGTCCGCAGTATCTGCAAGAACATAGGCAGCAATCTGACGACCCTCGAGTTCATCGAAGGGGAATCTCGTGAGAGATTTCAGCGGCAGGTCACCGAGGCCCTGCAAGAGATGGGTGAGAAGAAGGGGATCCACATTCTCATCGCTCTGGTGAGGGGGTTCCACGCGGCCGAGGATATCAAGGCGACGATTCAGGCAGGGATGATCGCCGAGGAAGAGAAGACGACGCTCCTGACCGAACAAAAGACCGACATGGTGGCCGCGCAGCTCGAGCAGGCCGAGAAGATCGTCGACATCGCGGTCCGCGACTTCGATGCCGAGACCGAGGCGCTCGTCGCCGCAGAGCGCGAAGAGGGCCTGAAGAAGGCCGCTGAGATCAAGGCCAAGGCCGACCGCGAGGTGGCCTCGCTCGATAAGCAGCGAGCCGAGGTCCTGGCTGCGGCGCTCCGGATCCAGGGACAGGCGGAGGCCGATGTCATCGAGGCGAAGAAGAAGGCCGATGCGAAGCGGCTCGAGCTTCACATCGCCGCCTTCGGCGGCCCGAACGCCTTCAACCTCTTCACGTTCGCCGAGCATCTGCCGAAGGAACTCAACATCCAGTACCGATACGCGGGGCCTGGGACGCTCTGGACGAGCCCGCAGAGCGACCTGAAGGACCTGTCCGGCAAGAAGTTGCTCGAGTACCTCAACAAGAAGGAGAAGGAGAAGAAGTAGCACGCCGACGCCCGCGGAAACCCGCTTGCAAAACCGCGCCCGCTCCCTATCATAGCTCGCCGACCGTGCGCCCGTGACTCAATGAGGACGAACAACATGCAGACGTCACGCGAAGTGATCGACGGCCTGCTTCGCAAGAAGCCGGTTGAGCGCGTCGGACTGTTCGACAGCCCCTGGGGCGAGACGCTCCGGAAATGGGTCGAACAGGGAATGCCGGCCGACGACGAGGGCAACGCGGTCAACCCGGTCGAGCACTTCCACTTCGACATGACCGGCATTGGTGGATGGATGAAGTGGGAGCCGAAACGCGGCGAAAGCGAGGTGCTCGAAGAGACCGACGAATGGCAGGTCACCCGCAACGGGGCCGGGGCAGCACTGAAGTACTGGAAGAATAAGTCCGGCACGCCCGAACACATCGACTTCCTGATGACCGACCGGAAGGTGTGGGACCGCGACTACCGCCCGCACCTGGTCGAATTCGACCCCGAGCGAATCGACCCGAAGGCCGTGGCTGAGAGCATCAAGAAGTGGCGCGGCAAGGGCTACTGGACCCACTACGGCACGATGTTCATCTGGGAGATTATGCGGGCGAGCATGGGCGACTACACGATGTATATGTCGCTCGTCGCCGATCCCGACTGGATTCACGACTTCAATCGCGTCTACACCGACCTCTTCAAAACGCACTACAAGGTGTTGATCGAGGAGGCGGGGCTTCCGGACGGCGTCTGGATCTACGAAGACCTCGGCTACAAGCAGCGGCTCTTCGCCAGCCCCGAGGTCCTCGCCGAGGTGATCTTCCCCTACTATGCCGAACTCGTAGAGTTCTTCCACTCCTACGACCTGCCCGTCATCCTGCACACATGCGGGTTCACCGAGCCGGCTCTCGATTTGATCGTCGAGGCCGGGTTCGACGCCCTGAACCCGATGGAGATCAAGGCGGGGAACGACACACTGCGGATCGCGGACGGCTACGCGGACAAGCTGGCGTTCGTCGGCGGGCTCGATGCGCGCGTCATCGAGAGCGGCGACCGCGACCTGATCCGCCGCGAAGTGACACGGCTGGTCGAGGGGATGAAGAAGCGCGGCGCCCGCTATGTCTTCGGCTCCGACCATTCCATCTCGCCCAACGTCGACTACGAGGATTTCCTCTATGCCCTCGAGGTCTACCGCGAGCACATGGTGTATTAGGGCAGCGTGATGGACACGGGCAGCGAGACGACGCTCTGGTACAGACACCCGGCCGGCGATGAGTGGGATTGCGCCCTTCCGATCGGCAATGGCCGGCTTGGTGCGATGGTCTTCGGTAACGTCCCGAGCGAGCGCCTGCAACTCAATGAAGAGACCGTGTGGGATGGCTATGAGCGCGACTGCACGAACGCCGATGCGCGCGCGGCGCTCGAAAAGGTCCGCGAGCTGCTCTTCGCGGGCAAGAACGCCGAGGCCTTCGAGGCCGCGTCGGGGATGATGGGCGACCCGTGCGGCATCTTGTCTTACCAGACGCTGGGCGAGCTTCTCATTGAATGCCGCGGGCACGATGCGGTCGACGATTACCGCCGTGACCTCGACGTCGATACTGCGGTCGCCTCAGTCTCGTACACGGTGGGCGGCGTGGCGTTCCGGCGCGAGATGTTCGTGTCCGCGCCGGACGATGTGCTCGTCGTTCGATTCACTTGCGACAAACCCGGCGGTCTCAGCGCGGGCGTCACCATCACACGTGAGTACGACGCTGAGTGCATCACCGACCCCGACGATGCGTCGCGCCTGATTCTCCGCGGACGGATCAACCGCGAGCACCACGAGACGGGCGAGCCCGTCGGCATGCGGTTCGAGGCCCAGACGCTCGTGTCGGTCGATGGCGGCGACATGACGAACTCCGACGGCCGGGTCGACATTGCGAACGCCGACGGAGTCGTGCTTGTTCTTGCAGGAGCGACCAGCTATCGGGGCGACGATCCGAGCGTCCGCTGCCGTGACACGCTCGCCGGTGTCGCGGGCAAGTCTCACGATGAGCTGCTCGACGCGCACCTCATCGAACACCGCGCGATGTTTCGCCGTGTCTCGCTCGACCTCGCCGGAGACGACCGGTCCGAACTGCCGACCGACGAGCGGCTCGCGGCCGTCGCCGGCGGTGCCGACGATCCCGGCCTCGTTGCGCTCTACTTCCAGTTCGGCCGGTATCTGCTGCTGGGGAGTTCACGGCCCGGCTGCCTGCCCGCCAACCTGCAGGGGCTGTGGAACAAGGACCTGTTCGCCGCGTGGAACAGCGACTACCACACAAACATTAACCTGCAAATGAACTACTGGCCCGCCGAGACGTGCAATCTCGCGGAGTGCCACCGCCCGCTGTTCGACTACATGGCCTCGCTCGTCGAGTCCGGCGAGCGGACGGCCGATGCCCACTATGGTTGCCGCGGCTGGGTCGTGCACCACCTGAGCGACGTCTGGGGCTTTACGGTCCCGGCCGACGGGGTCTTCGGCATTTGGCCGGTGGGAGCCGCGTGGCTCTGCCGCCATCTGTTCGAGCATTACGAGTTCGGGCGTGACCGCGAGTTCCTCGCGAACACTGCCTGGCCGCTGATGAGGGGAGCCGCTCGGTTCATACTCGATTTCCTCGTCGAGGCGCCCGAGGGCACGCCCGTCGCGGGCAAGCTCGTCACCTGCCCGTCGCACTCGCCCGAGAACCAGTTCGAGATGCCCGACGGCACACGGTCGATGTTCACGTATGCGGCCACGATGGACCTCGCCATCATTCAGGACCTGTTCGCGGACTGCATCGCGGCGTCGCGCGAACTGGGCGTCGACGAGGCGTTCCGGCGCGAGGTGGAGGACGCACTTGAGCGGCTGGCGCCGATCAGCATCAGCCCGGAGACCGGACGGCTGCAGGAGTGGGTCGAGGACTACGCCGAACCCGATCCCGGGCACCGGCACCTCTCACACCTGTACGGGCTGTTCCCCGGCGGCGGGATCACGCTGCGCGGGACGCCGGAGTTGGCGGCCGCGTGCCGCAAGTCGCTCGAGCGCCGACTCGAGCACGGCGGCGGGCACACCGGCTGGAGCCGGGCGCAGATCATCAACACGTGGGCCCGGCTCGAAGACGGCGAGCGGGCTCACGAGAACGTCATCGCCCTGCTCGCGAAGTCGACCCTGCCGAGTCTGCTCGACAACCATCCGCCCTTCCAGATCGACGGCAACTTCGGTGGAACGGCCGGCATTGCCGAGATGCTGTTGCAGAGCATTGCCGGCGAGATTCATCTCCTGCCCGCGCTTCCCGAGGCGTGGCCGACGGGGCGTGTGACCGGCCTCCGCGCACGCGGCGGCTATACGGTCGACATCGCCTGGTCGGGCGGCGCCCTCAAGGAGGCGACAATCACGGCCGCGTTCGACGCCCCGTGCCGCGTTCGGGCGCGGCTGTCGGTCGACGTCGCCTGCGACGACGCCAAGGTCGAAACACGAGAGCCCGAACCCGGTGTCGTGGCGTTCGCCGCCAAAGCCGGCCGGTCATACACTATCTCCCCGCGAAAGGCATCAGTATGACAGCGCGTGAGCGGATGAAGAAGTTTCTGGCCCGCGAACCCGTCGACCGCATCCCGAACGGCCTCGGCGGATGTGAGACGGCCGGCCTCCACAACGTCGCCTACCACAAGCTCAAGAAGATTCTCGGCGTGAGCGACCGCCGGAACCGCCTCTGCACCTTCATGACGAACGCGATCTTCGAGCCGAGCGTACTGGACGCGATGGGGGGCGACATCATCCTGCTCGCATCGCGGATGTGCCCGTCCCGGTTCTGGGGGCCCAAGGCGGACGCCGAATGGAAGGACCTCGACATCTGGGACATCACGCTCCAGGTCGCGAAGGAGTGGGAGTTCCGCAAGGACCTCGACGGCACGTGGTGGTGGGGCGGCAGCAAGTGCCCGCCGGGCGGCTTCTATTTCGACGGCGTGCCGCCGCCGCCGACGCAGGAGTTCTTCATCGAGCACGGCGAGCTGATGTCGCCCGACGATTTCAACCCCGGCCACGAGATGCACGAGCCCTGGCTGCGGCGGCTCGAAGAAGACGCGAAATGGCTCTGGGACAACACCAACTACTCCATCGCGTGCGGCGAAAGTATCGGCGACCTCCAGGTCTGCCCCGACGGCGCGCACGCCTGGTGGATGCGAATGGTCGAGGACCCCGCCGCGTGCCACGAGTTCCTCGGCAAGGCCGTCGAGGCCGGGCTCGCGCACCTCAGGCAGCTCGACCAGGCCATCGGGCAATACTGCGACGTCCTGCTCATGGCCCACGACCTCGGCGATCGTCGCGGCATCACGATGGGCCCCGACCTCTGGCGCGCGATCTACAAGCCACACTACAAACGGCTCTTCACCGAGTGGCACAACATCACCGGAATGAAGGCCTGCCTCCACACCTGCGGCTCGATGGCCGACATTCTCGACGACCTCATCGAGTGCGGTCTCGACATCTACAACCCGGTACAGATATCCGCCCGCGGAATGGAGCCCGAGACCCTGAAGGAGAAATTCGGCGACGGGATCATCTTCTACGGCGGCGTGTTCGACTCGGTCCTGCTCCCGCCGCCTACGCCCGACGACGTCGTCTACGAGACGGTCAAGAAGAACATCGAGACGTTCAGTCGTGGGGGCGGATACATCTTCGCCGGCGTGCACAACCTCCCGGGCGACATGCCCGAGGGACACCTGCGAGCCATGCTCGCCGCCTACAACGACTGCTGCGAAGAGCCCGCGCTGACGTGGCCCACATCGTGAAGGGAGGACACACGATGAGCAAGGCGATCCGACTGGAACCGGTTGAGATGACGCCCGGCGTGATGCAGATGCTCGAGGACAAGTGCCTCATCATCCGGCTGCGCCCGAACCGCCACGAACTCGCCGCGGCCGAGGGCGAGACGCTGGACGAGTCGATCTACGAGGCCGATCCGGCGCTCGGCGGCCACAAGCTCATCGCCGTGACCGTCAACCGCACGACGTTCGCCGCCTTCGGGACGCATCCAGATAACGAGGAGTTCCTCCTCATCGGTGACCCCGACACGAAACCGATGTTCCTCGTCGTTGCGCTGTGCCCGAAGGACGAACTCGACCGGAAGATCAGGGGCGGTGAACTCTCGCCCGAGGACTTCGTCTGCCTGCGCGTGAAATACAACGATCCCGAGGTCAGCTTCTTCACCATGCTCAAGAACGTGCCGCACGGCGAGGCCGTCGCCGACACGCCCGGCCGAGGGGCGTCGTTCTACGTGACCGAGCCGACCGACATGGGCACCGACAACACCGACTTCGGCGATTACGAACTTGTCGTCGGTCATTGAGGTTCATGTTGGTAATGCAATCGCGGCAGCCTATCACGAGATTCTTCGCTGACGCTCAGAATGACAGAACTATAGGTCACGCAACGCGATATGTCATCCTGAGCGAAGCGAAGGACCTCTGTTATTCCTCGCGGCTGTTCCATTATCAGCATGGTGTTCAATAGGCCTCCGTCAACGCGGGAACCAGCCAATGCTTACCAAGCAAGAGATGAAGGATTGTCTGGCCGGCAGGTCGACGCCCGTTGTCCCCGCCCTCTTCCACTGGTACGACGGCAAGTTCGTGGAAAAGTACAGCGCCGACGTCGAGAAGATGCGCGAGCAGTACGAGAACGATTACGTCGGCGGCTGGGTCCCCTGCGTCCGCCGCGCGGCCGAACCCGAACTGGAGCCGGGCGAGTTTGTTGACGAGTGGGGATGCCTGTTTGCCGCAGCTCCCGACGGGGTCGGCGCACATCCGACCCGCCCGATCGTCACGACCGTCGAGGAATGGGAACGTTACGTCGCCGAGTCGATGCCGGCTCTTGACCCGGAGGCGGCCGACGCCCACCTCGCCGAGACCGCCGCCACGCATCCCGACCGGTACATCAGCGTGAGCCTGTGGCGGACGTTCTACGAGCGGATGTACATGCTCATCGGGTTCGAGCGGCTGATGATCGAGATCGCTCAAGAGGGCGGCCTCTTCAAGGCGCTGTTGCGCGACCTCGCCGATTACACGATCCGCGCGATCGAGCTGATCGCTCGGCCGGGCATCGACGCCGTCTTCCTCGCCGACGACTGGGGCACGCAGCAGCGGCTGCAGATTTCGCCCGCGGCCTGGCGGAAGCATTTCCGGCCCGCCTATGCCACGATGATCGAGACCGCACACGCGAAGGGCCTCGATGTCTGGCTGCACTCGTGCGGGCACGTCACAGACATCATCCCGGACTGGATCGATATCGGGCTTGATGTGCTCGCGCACCTCCAGGCCGCCGCCCTCGACCTGCCCGCCATCGCGCGCGAGTATCGCGGACAGATGACGTTCTTCGGCGGCATCGACGTACAGTTCAATCTGGTCCACGGCACGCGCGAGTCGATCCGCGAGGAGGTGCGGGCGTTGGAGGAGAACTTCGACGCCCACAACGGCCGGTACATCGCCTCGCCCAGCAACACCATCATGCCCGAGACGCCCGTCGAGAACGTCTGGCACCTGTTCGAAGCGATCCGCGAGTTTGGGACAGAATGAGGCACCGGACGAGCGGGACGGGACGCAGACAACCTAGCAGAGAGACAATCACCCTCGGTCCTTCAAGTCGTACATCGCGATGATGTACGGGTGGCCGGGATCGAGGTGCGTGAGTGTGTCGGGGTTGTCGACCCGGCCGATGGGGCGGACGTTTTTCCCTTCGATGCCGGTGGCCTCGTCGCCGAGATCTTCCCGGCACGCTTCGAGTCGCGCCATCAGTTCGGCGACGATTTCGGGATGCTCGTCGTGCACATTGTGCGTCTCGCCCAGGTCGGCCGCCAGGTCGTACAACTCGCTTGCCTCCTCGCCGCCCTTCCGAACGTGGAGCTTCCAGTTTCCGCAGCGCACGGCCTCGAGGTTGTTCAGCACATAATAGAAGAACGCCTCGTGCGGGGACTGCGCGCCCGCCTCCGACAACATCAGCGGCGTGATGTCCTTCCCGTCAATGATCCGGTCGTTGGGGACCGCGGCCCCGCCCAGGCCGGCGAGCGTCGGGAGCAGGTCCATGGCCGTGGCGACCTCGCGGCAGACCGAGCCGGCCGATATCCTGTCCGGCCAACGCATAATGCAGGGAACTCGCTGGCCGCCCTCCCACGTCGTTCCCTTCGTGCCGCGCAGTGGCCCGTTGCTTCCGCCTCCCCCCGAGCAGCGCGAGCCGTTGTCGCTTGTGAAGATGACGAGCGTGTCGTCGTCGAGGCCATGGTGCTTCAACTCGTGGAGTATCACGTCCGCGGCCCAGTCGATGGCCGCGACCGCCCCGCCGTAACGCCCGTTCTTCGACTCCCTCAGGAATCGCTCGGCCGGGTAGAGCGGCAGGTGAACGTGCATGTGCGCAAGATAGAGAAAGAACGGGCCGTCCCTGTTATCGCGGATGAAACGGACGCTCTCTTCCACGTATCGTTCGGTCAGCGACCGCTGGTCGGGCTGCTCCTGAATGACGTTCTCATCCCGCAGCAGCGGCAGCGGCGGGTAAGTATCGTCGGGATTCTGGATGCCCATGTCGTTGCTGTAGGGGAGCCCGTAGTAGCTGTCGAAGCCGTGGCGCGTCGGCAAGAACTCCGGCTGGTCGCCGCAGTGCCACTTGCCGACGATCTTGGTCGTGTATCCCTGCCCCTTGAGGAGCGTCGCGATGGTGATCTCGTTGGAGTGGAGGCCGATCCCCTGCCCTGGGAACAGCACCCAGCGGCCGTCGAACGATCCGAATCCTATTCGAGTCGGATAGCATCCGGTCAGCATTGCGCCTCTGGATGGTGAACAGACGGGTGAGCCCATGTAGAAGTCGGTGAACCGCACGCCCTCGTCGGCCATCCGGTCGAGCGCCGGGGTGCTGTTCAACTCCGAGCCGTAGCAGCCCAGATCGCCGTAGCCCAGATCGTCGCAGTTGATCAGGACGATGTTGGGCGTTCCCGTCTCACCGGTGTCGGCCATCGTTCGCTGTCTCCTCGCTCTCCTCGGCGTGCTCAGTACCCCGCCTTGTCGATCTCTTCGCGGACGATCTCGACCCAGCGGGGCATGCGCCAATTCTCGCCGCACAGCGTGTGGACGTCCTTCATCGCGAACTCGATGGTGCAGCCCTTCGCGAGTTCGAGCGTCTCGCGGATGTCGGCGCGGATCGCGTCCTCGTCGAAGTTCGGCGTGCTGATGAGCGTGGGATTCGGCTTGCGGCTGAAGACGACCTGGTTGCCGCATTGCTCCGCGATCTTCGCCTGGTCGCACCACGGCGAGACGGAGACCCGCCGCAGGTTCGGGATCCGCTGAAGGATGTGCCACCGCGAATGCACGGGCTCGCAGCAGCCGTAGTAGCACAGGCCGAACTTCTCGATGACCTCGAGCTGGTACGGGAAGATGAACTCCTCGAACATCGCCGGGCCGACGCCGACGGTCTCCTGAGATTCCGACAGGACCCACAGATCCTTCGTCCGGACGGGATCGCCCTCTTTCCAGTCGGGCTGCGGAAGTTCGTGCGTGTAACCCTCGCTTCCCGAGCCGATGTAGTCGTTCTCATTGTTGAGCGAGAGCAGGCCCTCGTCCTCACACCGTTGCGCGTGGGCGAGGTGGTCGTCGCAGAGGAACCGCATCAGGCGGTGGAGGCCGTCGGGATTATCGACCATCGCGAGCATCAGGCCCTCGAGCCCGATCAGTTCGATGGCCGGCCACGTCATCCCCATCGTCCACCAGTAGCCGCCGCGCCGGCGAATGGGCAGGATGCCGCCGTAGACGGCTTCAAGCTCATCCTTGCGGCGCAGCGTCGCCTCGCGGTCGACGGAGAACGTGCGATGCTTGAGCAGATCGAAATCCTTGTCGAGGTCCTTGATCGGCGCGTCCCATCGCCGGCTGCCGGCCCCGTCCTCGTTGTAGTGGTATTCCATCTCGGTTTCGACACCGAAGTTGCTCGCGCTGACGGCCCAGTTGTAGTCGGCCGACGCGATGAGGACATGGTCGTCGCGCAGCACCTCGAACCGGGAGAGCATGCTGCGGATCGCGCCTTCGAACCCGCGGGCCCGCTCGCCCTTGCACTTGAGTTCCATTTTCGCCGGGCCGAGCGATTCGGCGAGGATCATCGGCCGTTCGCCCTCGAACGCCGCATGCTTGTACCAGAGCCGCTTGCGCTCTTGGTTTTCATCGGAGGCGGCGACCTCGACCAGCCGCTTCGCCAAGTCGCGTACAATCTTCAGGTCCGCTGCGTCGATTCCGTCAGCGGTCGACATGCTGCTCTCCTTGCGGCTCCTCATTTCCCGATCAGCTTGCGTTTCTTGTCGAGATAGTGGCGGTAGTTGTCGTATGAGATGTCGGGCGGGACGAGGTGGTCAAGGTGCGGGATGTATCCGCCTTGCTCCAGTAGCGGCTTGACCCGCTCGAGTTCGTCGTCGATGGCTTTTCCGCCGTGGACGAGCGGCTCCTTCGCGATTCCGCCCTTCAGGCGAAGGTCCATCCCGAACTCCTCTCGCCACGCGTACGGATCGACCCCGGCCGGGACCTCCAGCGGGAACATGATGTTGACGCCCTCCTCGAGCCAGTTGGCGACAAGATCGTGCGGATTGCCGTCGGAGTCGACGATCCCGAGGGTGCAGCCGCGCTTGCGGACGGCCGTCATGATCGCGTGGTAGCAGGGCTGGAGAAACTCGCGGAACATCGCCGGGCTGACGAACGGGCCGTTCTTGCTCGCCATGTCCTCCCACCAGCTCACGTGGTCGATGAGAATGTCGTCGGGCAGCGAGTTGAGTTGTCCGACGGCCATCTCGGTCCAATGGCCGACCATGTCGCGGATCATGTTGGGGTACTGGTAGAACGCGAGCGAAAGATTCTCGAACCCCATCCAATTGCGAAGCTGGCCGTACGGCCCGCAGAGCCAGGTGCCGATCATTGTGCCGTCCGCGGCCAATTGCCGGACACGCTCGACGTCCTCGGGCGGGCTGACGCGCGACGGGTCGTCGAGCCGGTAACGATCTTTCATCGACGCCCAATCGTCGGGGGTCTTGACCGGGAACTCGATGAAGTGCGGGATGCTGCTCTCATCGACGTCCGCCTGGAATCGCTCGGCGAGCGCCCCGGTGCCGTCGCGGACGATGACGGACTTCTCTCGCTCCTCGATGACCTGGCGCTCGAAGGCGGGGTTCATGTGCATCCGGACGCCAATGCCGCCGGACGGGTCGGCGTCGAAGCCGAAGAACCGATCGAGCTTCCCGAGGAACATCTGGTTCTGCTCGTCCTCCGTGAGTTCGAGCGGCAACCCCTCACCGAGCCAACGACGAATCGTCTGCGGCCAGTACCCGAACTCGACGTCCGGTACGCGGTCGACATCTTGGTAGGTGAAGACGCGGTAGTATCGCGACGTGCACTCCGTGCGGGGCGGCGAGAGGTCGGGCGTCAGGGCCATGTCGGTTTCCTTCCTGGTAATGGGCCGCGAGATTCTACGCGTCGGGCGCGGCCCGCGCAAGCGCGCCTTCGCGCGGTCGGGGCGCGGATCTCGCCGTGCAACCCCTTTGCGCCGAGGTCCCTGGCTCGGTATCATTGCTCCCTTCACTCGGGCCGATCGTCGGCGAAGACGAGAAGGAGACACCAATGAGGGATATGGTCGCGGTTTTCGAGAAGCAACCGAAGTACGTCCCGATGAGACAACTCGGCGACGGGCCTCTTCTGGGCAACGGCGACCTGGGCGTGACCATCGGAGGCCCGCCCAACGCGCTGCAGTTCTGGATTGGCAAGAACGATTTCTGGCGCGCGGCCGGCCGGGTGGTCGACGGGTCGCGTTTCGGCCGAACGCTCGGCAGCCCGTGCGGCATCACGGCCATCGGGATGTGCGTGGACCCGATCAGCTCGTCCGTCTGGCACGCCGAGCAGGACATGCGCGACGCCGAGGTGCGGCTCGAGTTCCCGACGTATACGGAAAAGGGGATGACGTTCCGCGCGTGGATACCGGCGACCGAGAACCTGCTCGTCATCGAGCTGACGTCGACCGACGACGCGTGGATCGATCTGGAGCTGGAGACGCGGACGGCCCGCTTGGGGGAGACGGAATCGGACTACGGCGAGGACGGGTTCGTCCGGCTGCGGCGTTCCTTTCGCGAGGGGGTCGAGTGGCCCAGTGAGGCGGCCGTTTGCATTCGCCGGATCGATTGCGACGACGCGCCCGGCTGGCACTACAAGATGCTCGAGGCCGGTACGACCGCGACGATCGTGGCAGTGGTGAGAACGAACCACGACACGGGCGACGATTTCATGCAGGTCGCGGAGCGACGCGCCAGGGAACTGACGCTGGAGGACATCGAGGTACTTCGCAAGGAGCATCGCCAGTGGTGGGCGGACTTCTGGTCGAAGTCGTCGATTGACATCGGCGGCCCGATCGAGAAGGCGTGGTACGGAGCGCAGTACATCATTGCTTGTTGCAGCCGCAACCGCGAGTTCCCGCCGGGCCTGTTCGGCAACTGGCTGATGTCGGACGAGCCGTATTGGGCGGGCGACTACCATCTGAACTACGACTACGAGGCGGCCTGGTGGGGCGCCTACTCGTCCAATCGCGTCGAGTTGACCGACCCATATGACCCGCCGCTGATGGCCTTCATCCCGCAGGGCCGCAAGAACGCTCAGAAGTTCCTCGGGTGCCGCGGCATCTACTGCGAGGTCGGCATCGGCCCGAAAGGGCTGGCCGTGGCCACGGACCTCTTCCACGGCCAGAAGAGCAACGCGGCCTACGCCGCCGTCAACATGGCCATGCGCTACGACTACACCCGCGACCTCGACTACGCTCGCGACATTGCGTATCCGTTCCTCATCGAGGTCGCCGACTTCTGGGAGGACTATCTCAAGTTCGAGCACGGCCGCTACGTCATCTATCAGGATGCCATCCACGAGACGACCGAGGACCATGAGGACTTCAACCCGGTGCTCTCGCTCGGCCTGATTCGGATGGTGCTCGAGGCGTTGCTCAAGATGAGCCGTGACCTCGACCGCGACGCTGGCCGCCACGAAGAGTGGCAGCACATCCTCGACTACCTCAGCGAGTTCCCGACATACGAGCGCGAAGGAACGACCATCTTCCGGCTGACCGAAAGTGGGATGGAATGGTGCGATGGGAATACGCTCGCGATTCAGCACATCTTTCCCTCGGGAGCCATCGGGCTCGACTCCACTCCGGCCCTGCTCGAGATCGCGCGGAACACCGTCGCGGTACTGGCGCGCTGGGGCTGCGTCCCCACGTTCTTCGCCGCCGCCGCGCGCGTCGGGCACGATCCGAGCGACATCCTCGAGCACCTGCTCGACCGTGTCGAGAATCACATGTTCCCGAACATGCTCCTCGCAGAGTGCGGCGGTGCGATCGAGACGTGCGGCGGGATCACGGTCGGTGTGAACGAGATGCTGCTCCAGAGCTATGAGGGCGTGATTCGGCTCTTCCCCGTCTGGCCGAGAGAACGGGCCGCTCGGTTCGAGACGCTCCGTGCGGCCGGCGCGTTCCTGATCTCGGCCGAGCTGCGCGACGGCGTCGTGCAGCCGGTCATCATCGAGAGCGAGAAGGGGTGCGACTGCACGGTGCAGAACCCGTGGCAGGGCAAGAGGCCCGCGGTCTTCGAGCTGAACGATGGGAAGGAGACAGTGGTGGAGATCGAGGCCGCGGGCGATCGCTTCACGTTCAAGACGCGGCCAGGCGGACGGTACACTGTGAAGCGGGATTCGGCGTGACGGCTGACGCCGTCACGGGGCGGTTGGCTTCGCCAACTGCGTCGACTGACGTGCCCGCAGCGCCCAGAAAATGAGGCCCCAGCGAAAGCCGGGGCCTCATTCTCTTGGTGCCGAGGGCGGGATTCGAACCCGCACGCCCCAAGAAGGGCACTAGGCCCTCAACCTAGCATGTCTGCCAGTTCCATCACCTCGGCTCGCGCGCCATTCAACTGAATACCACGAATAAAGTCAAGCTCTTTCGCTTCCCGACACGGCATGCACACGTTCATGTGGGCGGCGGTGGCACTCCGGACGGCCCCGGGCGGGGTGGCTGTGGAGGCGCTTCGTCTCCCCTCTCCTCACTGCGCACCTGGAGGGCGATGGCCGCGATGATGATCATGCCGAATCCGAGAGCGGCCCAGTACGCGGGAAACTGATGCGCGTTCTTGCGGATCGTCAGCGTCGCACTGAGCGCGTCCACCGGGAAGTCGGCCGAGCCCGGCTCGATCCGGCACCGGAACGTGTACCGCTCTATCCGCTTGATCTCAATCGCCTCGAACGTGTTGAGTTCGATGATTCCGCCGCCGCCCTCCCGCTGTGCGTCTTCCTCGCCACGGTAGGCGCCGGACTGTGGGCGCCGCGAATCCTGCCAGACCTCAACACCGCCGGAGTCGAACATCGACACGTTGACCAGTCCCTGCGCGAGCGCGTGTG
>CAYLQD010000004.1:18470-94329 GCA_964385685.1 uncultured Planctomycetota bacterium
ACACCGCCGGAGTCGAACATCGACACGTTGACCAGTCCCTGCGCGAGCGCGTGTGCAGAGCTGACCGGCGAGATAACGAGCGACACAGACACCTGCACGGGATTGTCGTCGGGCGCGAGACGGTATGGCCCGTGGGCCTTTGCGGCCGCCTCGTCGCCGATCCCAACCTGGACCTTGGCATGATCCTCGCCCTTGTGGAACGACCACCATGCGGCACAGGCCGCGATGATGAGTATTCCGGCGATGCAGCAGACGAACAAGATGTGTTTCATCACGACATCTCCACACATGCAGCCGGCGAAATCGGCCAGACTTCAGGGGATTATGGTAGCGTGAAGACCGCCCGCTGGCAAGGAGTTGCTGCGTCGGGCGGGGGAAAAAGACGCCCGCGGCGGGTGTTGCACCCGCCGCGGGCTGAGTTGCCGTCGATTCGGCTCATACTCCCCGGACGCGTGGCGTCACTTTGTGCTCGTGCCGCCGTTGTCCATGTAACCGAGTTCGGCGTCTTCGTCGACGCCGGTCCCGACAAGGTTGCCCTTCTCGGGCAGGAACGCGACATGGCTGTCGAAATAGACGACGTTGATCCCATGAGGATGGTTGTCGCCCTTATCGCAAGCCATGGCCGACGCAGGGCTGAGCTTGGTGTCCGTGAAGGCGTGGTTGGTGCTCTTCGCGGTTGCCCCTGCCGGATCGCCCTTGCAGCGAGCCGCGTAGCTGACGACCTCGGCGCCGATGGTGTCCTCGCTTCCCCACACCACCGTGCTCGCGTCGGGGTCGATCTCGCCCAGTCGGGTTCCGACCCGCACCGAGTGCGACGTGGCCGCACATCTGAGGACCTGCGCATCCGGAAGCACGTTGCTCCAGTACAGGCTGCACAGCCATTCGTCTCCCCGGAACTGTTCGGCCGGATCCGGGTACGACGAATCGCCGCCGCGCTCGTGTACATAGACGGCCATTGCCGTGGCGATCTGCCTGAGGTTGTTCTTGCAGGCCGCCGCCTGGGCCGCACGTTGAGCGTTGCGAATAGCGGGCAGAAGAAGGCCCGCCAGGATAGAAATAATGGCAATCACAACAAGCAGCTCAATAATCGTGAACCCTGCCGTCTTTTTCATTGTTCTCACCTCCTTTCGCGTTTTTCCAGAGCCCAGGAATACTTGCCCGATCCCGCGTCGGGGGACCGCGCGCGCAGCGATGCGCCTCCTGAACGACCTCGTGCGCCAACGAACGCGTTGCGTCCATCACATCACCTCCCGACAGTCCACCGCACGACCTCCCCGCGTGTTCACCCGATCTGCGCGCCGGGGTTGTGCCCCGGCGGCGGCCGGTACAGCGCGAGGATCCGCCTGGCCACTCCGCGAATCATTCCCTCGGTCTTGATCAGACTGATGATCACGGCGACGACGAATGATGCGCCCGACCAGAAGATCGGCACCACCATTCGGTCGCCGTATGTCGAGTGCAGCGCGTGGTACAACCCGGCGCCGCCATACACCGTAAGGATGCCCAGGTCGCCTAGCGCCACATATAGTCCAAGTTCCCGTCGCGTCAACCAGCCGAACAGGGCCGGCACGACGAGTGTCGAGGCGGCGGCGACCCATGGCCCGACGCCCCACGTCGCCGCGGCCAGCCATTCCCAATGCACCAGCGCCAAAATGAGCGCCGGGACGTGTCCCAGTGTCGCGCATGATGCGATCAGACGTGCGAGCCGGTCGCGGAACAGGAGCCCCAAGGCGAGCGCGCCGACATATGCTATTGTGGACGGAATCAAGGCGTGACGCGTGTCCCACGAGCCGGCCGGCAGTTGCCCGAGGGATGCGAACACCACAAGGGCGACGGCGACAAGCGCGTGCCCGGAACGCCGGGTCCGGAACGCGAGGACCGCCTGAATGACCGCCGCCAACACGAGCGGAGACCATCGCGGCGGACGGAGCGTACTGAGATCAACGGTCGCACCGCCGATCACGGACAGCGCTGCGAGGGCAAGGACGAGCCCGGCGATCGCGAACTGACAACGCCGAACGCCGGCATAGATGTAGAATGCCACGGCCCCAAGCGCCGTGATCAGCGCGGGCGATCCAAACGCGACGAGGAAGACCTGCATGAACTCCGCGTATGGGCCCGGCTGCTTGGCCGCCCCCGGAAATGCCATCGCGATCGAAAGGAGCGGGAGCGCAAGGGCCACGGGCTGCAGCCATCGTCTACGGCTCGCGATTCCGGTTTCGAGCATCACGACCGCGGCTGCGAAGACGAGTGGCACGAGGAAGTACGCTCCGAAGATGCTGTCCATCCCCGCGACGCCGTGGAACGAGAGAGTGAGATAGTATGAGCGCACGCCGGCTCCCAGCCACAGAATGACGAACGGCACCCACGGAAACCAGGGCCATCGCCAGGGTGTGCCGTTGTCGCGCGTGTAAGCCGAGGCCCGTCGCGCCGCCGGGAGCAGTGTCAGAAACGCCGCCGCCGCGACCAAAGGGAATGCTGCGATGCCCATCAGCACGGTCTCTTCGTCCGTCAATGGCAGCAGGCATCGAAGGAAGACGGGATAGCCGAAGAAGAGCGCGAGGACGGCGTAGTATGCCATGCGGAAGAGCGGACGGAGCCGGATCCTGAGCCCGCGCAACAGTCCCTCGGACAGGAGCACGGCGAGCGCCATCCCGCAGCACATGATACTCACGCCGACCATGCCGCCGCGCTCCACGGCCTCACGGTTGATGATCTCGTCGAAGCTGACGGACATGGCAATGAAGAGGACGACGAGGATTACGAGGATCGATCTCGCGTCGGACCAGAGGCGCCCAAACCGAACGATGACGAATGCGGTGACCGCCATCAGCGTCGTGTAGCCCGCCAGCACGCCGAGCACGACCCACGCGTCGGCGGTCTCGGCGCTCGTGCCGAGAGCGGCATTGAGCCCCAGAAGCGCGAGCGCAGCGCTGACGAGATAGAAGGGATTGTGCAGGTAGATCAGCCGGACCAGTCTGAACACCCGGCTCGTGTGGAGCAGCTCGCCGAATATGCCGGCGAGCGATGCGGCCGTGGGTTCCGCCCTTGGTGTGTCAACGCGGCGCTCCACCGGGTCCAATACCAAGGGCTCGGGTTCGTCGCGTTCCTCTCGCCTGACGTCGTCGCGTTGATCGGCGTCCTCGAATCGCCCCCTTGGCTCTTCGTGCGCCATTGCTCCGTCTCCCAACTGTCGCGACAACAGTCTTCTGCTGGATGCGCCCTCCTACTTCGGAGTGATCGTTGCCGGAGCCCGGTTACGACTCCGGCTGTTCATCGTCTTCCTTCTCGTCGTTGTCGGCTGGGCGCAGTCGCCCGAGCTTCTCTGTGTCGGCGTGCAGTTGAATATACCCACAGGCCGGACACACCCTGGCCCGCGTGCGTACGAACGAATGATCGAAGACCCAGAACTTCGTCTCATCCGGCTCGAAATAGAGCAGGCCGGCGCCGCGCAGACGCCCGTCGAGCAGCGTACTGTGACCGCAGGACGCGCATCGCCCTCGCGCGGCTTCCGCCTCCTTTCGTCCCGTCGTCTTTTCGATGACGGCGTCAAGCCCTTCCCTCGAAAACCGTGTCTTGCCGCCCACCTTGTAAAACGAAAGGGTCGAGTCCTTCATCCACCGGAAGATTGTCGGCTGGCTGACCTGAAGATAGGCGGCGGCTTCTGCCACAGTGAACCATTCCGTCGCGCCTCCGGCTACCGCCACGCTCTCATCCGGGCTTCTGCCCATTGTTGCCCTCCTGGTTCAAGTGGCCCACCCCCAGGCGCTCTCTGTCTCTATCACAGACTATCATATGCTATCACGCCTGTCAAGGGGTTTTGAGGAAGTTTTCGAGCGGGAGAAAGGCCGGGAAACGCCAACAAGACGCGGAATCGCCGCGCTACTGCGGCTCTCGGAGGGCGGCTTCAGCCTCCATTTCCCAGTCGAGCGGGTACTGGCGGACCTCAAGATCGGCCGTGATGTTATACGTCGGGTGCGCGCCTGGGTCGGGCACCGCCGGGACCCCGGTGTACTGCTCCGGCAGATGATGATAGCAGCGGACAAGGGGCGCATCGACCCCGAACTGGTTGACTTTCTCGTCGTAGAGGGCGCGCCATGTCTTCGCGAACCCGGCGAGCCCGCACGGATAGCCGTTCGCTGCGTAGAGGTAGCTGCAGGGAATGGTGTCGGCCGCGGTCTCCGGATCGAGACCCGGACCATCGAGGTCCACGTTCGCGAACGCGTTATCGCCCTGGGCATTGTCGTAGCGTCGGAGCCATTCCGGCCGGCAGCCGTTCCGCCCGCTGCCGGGGTCGGCAGGACAGATGAGCGTGTCCGTTCTTCCCTCGAGCGGCTCGATGAGGAGCGCCAGATACGCGGGCAGGTCGCCGTGGAGGGAGCGGTAGATGGTCATCGCTTCGGCGAGGGTCCGCAGGCGCTTCTGACATCGCATGCCACGCGTCTGCGCGACGATCCGGCCCCCGACACTCAGGAGGCCCCACCCCAGGCAGCCAATGACGGCTGCGATGACGGCCGCGGCGAGCAGTCGGACGAACCGGTCACGGGTATCGGGGGGTTGTCCGGGGGTCGGCATTGCGCCCTCCCCTACGCGAGCTTCTCGGCCAGCTCGGCCGTGCGCCGGCCCCACTCCCGACACTGCCGCTCGACGCGCGCGTCGGGCGCGTTCACCGAGACCGGCCCGTAATGATCGCCCTTGGAGTTGCCTCGAACGACCATGCCATGGATGAGCATCGACTGGAGGATGGTCATGATGGTCGTCTCGTTTCCGCCGCCGATGTTGGCGGACGACGTGAACGCCGCCCCCACCTTGCCCTCGAGCTGGCCGTGGTACTTGACGCTGTCGTCGAACAATTGGCGGACGGCCGCCGCGGGGGCGCCGTAGTAGGTCGGCGAGCCCATAACGATGGCGTCGTATTGGGGCAGTTCTTCGGCCGCGGTCTCCGCGATGGGCTTCAGCGTAACATCGGCGCCGGCTTTCGTCGCCGCCTCCGCGATGAGTTCCGCCATCCTCTTCGTGTTCCCTGTCGCGGAGAAATACGCGACCAGCATCTTCGCCATGGCGTGCACTCCTTCAGTTCGTCAATGCCTCGTTGACAATGAGTTCGATGTCCGCGGGCTGGGTGTTCTCCCACAGCCCGATCACCTTTCGCTCGCGCTCCGCGTTTTCGACGGAGTCGGACGCGTGCGCACCGTTCTTCATCAGGTCCTCGCCGTAGACGCTCCGCACCGTGCCGGGGGCCGCGTGCGCGGGATTCGTCGAGCCAAGGCACTCGCGGATCTGATCGACCGCATCGATGCCGCGGTAGAGCAGAGCGAGACATTTCGACGGGCCAGGCAGTTTCTTCTCCTCGGGATCGGTCACCTCGTATGGATCGCCGCCGGACATGTACTTGACGATTCGATTGTATTCGCACTCGGCGTTTGCGTCCTTGAGCAGTCCGGCAATCGCGTCGACCAGTTCGTCGTGAACGGGGAACTCGAACGCACTGCGGAGTGTCTCGCCGACGCGCTCGGCAACACCGGTCTTGAGCCGCTCGACGAAGAGCGTGCGGAGCGGCGCGTAGAGCTCCTCGGCCTGCGCGATGCTCATGTGAAACAGGCGGGCCCCGACGATGCACAACCCGGTACGCGAGAACATGTCAATGATGTTGCCGGGCCGAGAGCTACCCAGCTTGAAATTGTCGGGCTTCAGCACGACGAGCGTCGTCTCCGGCTCCCTGTCGCTCTCGAAGCTGACGACATGCTCGAGCACGCCTCCGTCGCTGTCCGCGTACTTGGCGAAAAGCCGGAGTTCGTCCGCGATCGTGTCCTTGTGCGCCCCGATGAAGACGGCCGGTTCGAAGTGCTTCATCTCCCCGGTCGTGTAGCCGATGAAGTCGCCGTATGTCCCGCGAACCGTGTTGCCCTGGTCCTGGACGGCGCTGAGCGACCCGACGGCGTTGCGGATCCGGGCGATGGCATCCTCGCCCTCGAACAGGAGCAGCAGCGTGCGGTTTGTGATCCCGAGCTTGTTATCTTTGCGAAAATAGTTGTCGAGATAGTCGAGCAACCCGGCTTTGAACTCGGCCCGGATGTCGGCCGCGGACAGGAGTTCGCGGTATTCGGCGACGAACTCGTTGCTCGGCGCGTAGAGGCGCGCGCCGACAAGATCCTGGCCCGAGAGCGTGAGGATCCGACTGATGATGCCGCCGGTGCGGCTCTTCAGAAGACTGTAGGGGGTGATCAATACGTATGCCAGTTCAGCCGCCACGATCGCCCCTCCGTCCGCTCATCACAAGAACACAAACGACGCCGGAGACAAGACCGGCCACGTCGGCAGCCGCGTCCCAGGCGTCGGGCGTCCGCCCGACCAGCCCCTGCAGCCATTCAGTACCGATCCCGAACAGGGCGCCGGACGACAGGGCCATTATAACAGCCAGTCCGTGATGTCCAGACAAATCATGTCTGAGCGACCGAAACAGGAGCGCTCCGAGCACGAAGTACTCGATCCAGTGGGCCAGCTTGTCCGCATGCGGAAAGAGGGGAACGGGCGGCTCGGCCGGCACGCGGATTACGCTCAGCGCAAGAACGGCCGCGGCAACCAGCGTCGTCGCCGGCCAGCGGCTCAGCGGCTCGAGCGCAGCGAGACCCCTCCGCCTCTCACCGCTTCCGTTTGCTCCGCCCACCCGGCGGCTCCTCCTTCATGTCATCCGCACCCTCGTCGCCGAAGATCTTGAGCCAGTACTCGACCTCGCCGGGCGGCGGGCCGTGGTACTTTGCGGCCGGCTCGGGCGCGAGGTCAGCCCGGTCGCCGCGGAGCCGGTTGACCTCTCGCTGAAATCGCTTCAGCGTGATGGTCTTGACGCCGAGGTGCCGTGCTGCGGCCGCGAGTTGTCGGTCGTCGGTCACGAGCCGTATTTCGCGCCGTCCTGTATGCTTGCGGATGCGGCGCAGAATCTCGGTGTCGGCCTCGCGGTCGCGTCCCGAGAAACAGTACCGGACCCGTCCCATCTGCGTCGCTGGCTTGGCCCCACCGGGCCCGTCGAAGACGACGAGCGCGCGATCGCGGGTCCCGTCGGCATACGCGCGGACGGCCTCGAGGATTCGTCGGCGCGAGCCCTCCGGGTCACCTCTGAGGAGACGCCGCCGCGCCTCATCGTCCCTGAATGTGAGGTTGTGACCGTCAACGAACAGCATGTTCGGAACTCATCACGGATGAACACAGATACACACGCGCGTACACCGAACAGATTGTGGCCGTCAACACCGAGCATGTCAAGAACTCGCCGCCGCTTCAAAGGCGCACGCGTTGGCTGAAGGCCAATGGCCACTGATTTGCGGTGAGGCGGACTGATCAGTCGGAACCAGTTGGGATCAGTGTTTCAACTGCGCGCGGCCCGCCCATAAGACGGTCACTGTCCTAACGCCTTCAAGTAGGCTCTTGTCGGTATCGTTGCTCGGTTCCGCGTCTCTCACCCGAGCCCGCCTCCGCCAGGGGGTGAGTTCGCGGCGCACATCGTCGAGCCGCTGGAAGTTCATGCGTACCCTGTCGTTGTCGGCGACCGAGGTGGCTGGCTCTTACTCCGGCATGCCCTCAGCGTTCAGTTGTAGGCAGATGCTGCTACTGCGTCGAAGTGTTGAGGGCTCCTCTGAAAACTCGCCACCCGGTCAAGCAACATCCAGCCGCTATTCGCCTTATCCACGTAGAACTTGACAAGGGCCCGCAGGATCTCTTTTCGGAGTTGCCTCCCGTCTAGCCACCGCATCATGCTTCCCTCCCGTTGCGAAGCCGCGCGGCCACCCTCAATCTTCGCCAAGCATTTCGAGGTCAGCGAGGTCCTTCTTCCGCGCCGTCGCGCGCTTGTTGCGCACGAAGTGCTCGCGGCTGATGAAGTGGACGGGGGTCCCGCCATATGCCCCTGGGGTCTTCCGCGAGAACACCTCGTCGCAGGACACGCCGCTGAGCGAGGTGATGAGGTCGATCCGAACAGGCGGCACGCCAAGTTGGACGACGACCTCAGGCTCCTCGAAGTCCGCGGCCGTGAGCCCCAGTGAGCCGAACCCGAAGGCGGTAAGCGCGCCGACAACACGCTTCGCGTTTTCCGGTTCGGGCCGGACCAGGATGTCGAGGTCGCCGGTGAACCGCGGCGCACCGTAAAACGCGAGCGCATAGCCGCCGACGATTACGTACTCAACGTTGTGTTCGTTGAACAACGCGAGCAGATCGGCGAAGTCGGGCTGTACGTCCATAGTAGATCCTTCGCAGGTAGTCGACGGTTGCCACGCGGTCCCCGCTCGGCCTGCTTGCCCAATAGGCGAGGTCCTCGCTCCGCGCGTTGGCGTCACCCTGTTTTCGTTTGGTTACGACCTTCTGAATCATAGGATCACGATTTCCGTTGCCGTTTGACTTTGCCTCACTGAGAAGCGCCGTCGATGAACTTCGTCTTGCCGCCGACGATGGTCCGCTCCGCACGCCCGCGCACCGGCGTCCCGTTGAACGGGCAGTTCCGGCTCTTCGACCGGAACGCGGCGGCGTCGATCGTCCACGCCACGTCGGGGTCGATGATCGTGACGTCGGCGTCGGAACCCGGGCGGAGTGAGCCCTTCTGGATTCCGAGGATGCGGGCGGGCTTCCACGTCAGTGTTGCGATCAACTGCGGCCACCCGAGCACGGAGTCGATCAACTCGGTGATGGAGACTGGCAGGGTCGACTCGAGTCCGATCACGCCAAAGGGCGCGAGGGGGAACTCGAGCTGTTTGCTCTCGCTCGCATGCGGGGCGTGGTCCGACGCGATCACGTCGATCGTGCCGTCGCGGAGGCCGTCGCGGATCGCGTCAACATCCGCCTGTGTCCGGAGCGGCGGGTTCATCTTGTAGACCGGATCGTATGTCCGGACGCACTCATCGGTCAGCGTGAAGTGGTGTGGGGTCGCCTCGGCGGTCACTCGCGCGCCGCGCTGCTTCGCCATTCGGACCAGTTCGACACCGCCGGCCGTGCTGACGTGAGCGATGTGCAGCTTTGCGCCCGTCTGCACGGCGAGGATGATGTTCCGCGCGATCGCGACCTCCTCCGAGGCGTTCGGAATGCCGGGAAGGCCAAGAGCGGTTGACAGCACACCCTCGTTCATCACCCCGTCGCCCGACAGATCGCGGTCTTCGCAGTGTTCGATGATGGTCTTGTCGAACATCTTGGTGTACTCGAGGCCGCGGCGCATCATGTCGGCGCTGGCGATCGGCGACCCGTCGTCGGAGAAGGCGACGACGCCACCGCGGCTGAGCTGTCCGATTTCGGCCAGCTCTTCGCCTTGGCGGCCTTTCGTCACCGCCCCGATTGGATAGATGTTCGCCAGGCCCGCGCGTTCGGCCTGCAGGAAGACGAACTCCGAGGAGGCCTCGTTGTCGATCGCGGGATACGTGTTGGGCATGCAGGCGATACTGGTGAATCCGCCCGCGACGGCTGCCGCCGAACCCGAGGCGATGCTCTCCGTCGCTTCCTGACCGGGCTCGCGGAGATGCACGTGCATGTCGATCAGGCCCGGCGCGACAATCTTGCCGAAGGCGTCGACGACCTCGTCGGCCGCGGGCTCCGCCTCCGTCAACTCCATCACCTTGCGGTCGGCCAGCACGACGTTGAGGGTTGCGTCGATCTCCTGGTCGGGGCAAATCACGCGGCCGCCTTTGATAAGCGTCGTTGCCATGTCAGCCCCTCACACGCTCGAAACGAGATAGAGTACGGCCATCCGAACCGCCAGCCCGTTCGTGACCTGATTGAGCACGACTGAGTGCGGCCCATCCGCCACGCCCGCCGTGATCTCGATGCCGCGGTTCATCGGCCCAGGATGCATGATCATCAGGTCGTCCTTCGCGCGGGCGAGCCGGTCCTCGTTGATCCCGAACACCCGCACGTATTCGCGTATGGACGGGAAGAGCCCGCTTTTCTGCCGCTCGAGTTGGATGCGGAGGATATTGATCACGTCGCATTCCGGCAGCATCTTGTCGAGATCGTAGCAGACCTCGACGCCGAGTTCCTCGATACCCGACGGAATCAGCGTCGCGGGCCCGCACACAATGACACGCGCTCCCAGTTTCGTCAGGCCCCAGATGTTCGACCGCGCGACGCGGCTGTACTTGATGTCGCCCACGATGCCGACGGTCAGCCCCTCGATTCCGCCTTTCTTGTCGCGCATCGTGAAGATATCGAGCAAGCCCTGTGTCGGGTGCTCGTGCGGGCCGTCGCCGGCGTTGATAACACTCACGTCGAGGGTCCGTGACAGGAGGTGCGGGGCGCCGGGCGCCGGATGCCGAAGCACGATCGCGTCGACGCCGAGCGCCTGGATGTTCTTCGCCGTATCGACGAGTGTCTCGCCCTTCGTGATGCTGCTGCCGCCCGTTGAGAAGCCGACGACGTCGGCGCTCAGGCGCCGAGCCGCCAGTGAGAACGACGTGAGCGTACGCGTGCTCGGCTCGATGAACATCATCACGACGACTTTGCCGGTGAGGGTGGGGACCTTCTTCCGCTTGCGAGTGGACACCTCGCGGAACGACTCGGCCGTGTCAAGAATGACGTTGATCTCCTCGGCCGAGAGGTCTTCGAGACCGAGCAGGTGCTTGCGAGCCCACTTCAACGGACGCCCTCCCTCCGGGTCTCTCGCGCCCGGGCCGGGTCGTCGCGTCATCCCGCGCCGTCGCGGGTGACGACGACCGCCTGTTCGCCTTCGGGCACGTCGAGGCGTACGCGTACGTCTTCCTCTTCGGCGATGGACATCTCGCGCCCGACGAAGTCGGGCCGGATGGGCAGTTCGCGCCCGCCGCGATCGATCAGCCCCACGAGCTGTATCTTCTTCGGCCGGCCGAGGTCCATCAACTGGTCCATTGCCGCGCGAATCGACCGGCCGGTGTGGATGACATCATCCACGAGAACGACGATCCGGTCGGTGATGTCGAATGGAATGTCTGTGCCGCCGCGCGCCGGGATCGCGGGGCCCGCGGACCGCATGCCGACGTCGTCGCGATAGAGCGTGATGTCCATCGTGCCGAGCGGCGCGTCCATATCTTCCGCGTCGTTGATGGCCGCTGCGATGCGCTGTGCGATGAAAACCCCTTGGGTGTGAACGCCGACAATAACGAGATCTTCGGCGCCGCCGTTGAATTCGACGACCTGCTGGGCGATCCGCCGGATCGCTCGCTGGATGTCGTCCGCGTCGAGGATCGCTTTCGGTTCCGCCATTAGCGCGTCACCTTATCAGATCACTTGGCGCGTTGCAAGCGGTTTCAGGCCGATCGCGACCGCGGTCAGCGCCGGTCAATTGTGACCTGCCGCCGGTGCAGTGTCTTGCCGCGGACGAAGGTCACGGTGACCGTCGTCCCGGGCTCGGTCGTCAGGACGGCTCGTGCGAGCGTTCGCGCCCGGTCGATCTCGAGAGCCCCGTAACGCACGATGACGTCGCCGGGCTCCAGCCCCGCGTTCGCCGCAGGCGAGAACAGCGCGGCTCGCGGCGGTGAGAACTCCCAGATGCACGCTCCGGTCTTTGCCTCGAGGGCGAACTTCTTCGCGGCTCGCGCTGTCACATCCTTGATGTGCACGCCGAGGAAGCCCCGCGTTACCTTCCCGTGTTTCTTGAGCTGGCCGAGACCCTCCTCGACCGAGTCGATGGGAACGGAGAACGTGACGCCGCCGGCGGGTTGGAACGCGCCGCCGATCATCGCCGTCGTGATGCCGATGACCTCGCCGCGCCCGTTGAAAAGCGGCCCGCCGCTCGACCCCTGGCCGATCGTGAGGTCGGTCTGGATGTAGTCCTGAAACGGGCCGCCGAGGTCGCGGCGGTCGAGCCCGGCGACGATGCCGGCGCTCACGGTCTGGTGCAGCCGCAGCGGGCTCCCGATCGCCGCGACACGGTCGCCCGCACGGAGTGTCGACGAGTCGCCCAGCGTGGCCGGCACGACCTTTTCGCCCTCCTTGAGTTCGAGTTTCAGGAGAGCGTAGTCCTCGTGCTCGTCAGATCCGATGAACTTCGCCCGGATGAGACGGCGGTCGCTCATCGTCGCCCAATACACGTTGCCCGGCTTGATGACGTGGTGGTTGGTCAGGAAGTGGCCCTTCTCATCGATGACGACCCCGCTTCCGCCGTACTTGAGCGGCCCGCCGCTCACGAGAATCAGCAGCGGATACGTCGCGAAGCTGATGACGTTGCCGGGGATTTCGAGGATCGGGAACGGCTTGAGCAGCCGCAGCGTCCGGCGCCCGAACCCGTACGGGATCGTCTCGACCGTCGTGACCATGACGACGGACGGTGCGCACTTGTCGTAGAGGGCGTCCGGTTCGAGATCTTCGGCTGGCTCCGCGGCCAGGGCGTCGGCGGACAGCAGCAGCATCGCGAGAACGACGGCGCACATCCTCTGGTACGGTCTCATTCCTTCTCACTCCGGATCAGGTCTTCCACGTGCTTGCCCAGGGCCTTGACCTTGGCCTCGGGGACAAGGAACACGGCGGGGATGCCGCCGCAGGTCGCATAGTAGTATTTCTGATCGCGGGGCGCCCTCCGTGAGCGCAGGCCCGGGCGTTCGCTTGCCTCGTCGCCAATGCGAAACCCTGTGGCGGCCTTGCCCCTGCGGCCGATGGTGACGGTCAGGCGCGGCTTCGCCAGCCCGTAATGCTCGAGCCCCTTCTGGTCGTAGCGCACGTAGCCGTCGGTGACGACCAGGCCCGCCTCGCGAACGAGACGGTCGATGGCGAGCACGTCGGGCTTGACGTCGCGGTGACTCGTGACTTCCCAGCCGGCGCCTTCCCGCTCGACGGCGACCTGCGCCCCGTCGCGATGGACGATCCGGACGTCAGTGATCTCGCTCTTGAGCACGTTGACGACGCTTCGTGTAAGAAGCTCCGCCTCGAGTCGCTTGATGTCCTCGGCCCCCATCACGAAAACGATACCGTCCTCGCGGACCGCGGCGTAGCGGCCGCCGCGCTCTTTGCCGGGGGCCGGCTCGCCAACGACGAGTGTCTTCGACACGAGGACGGTCTCCGGCTTGGCGCCCTTCGCGTCCGCGGGCGCCGGCGGCGCGGCCTTAATGATGAGAGCGATCAGATGAGCCGGCTGGACGAGACCGTACTTCGGACTCGCAGCGTCGTCTTCCGCGATCAGTTCCACGGCGCTCAGGCCGTTGAGCATCGCGATCAGCTCTCGCACGCTCGCGAAATCTGCGGGGGCGAGCAGCGGCCGCGTCAGCAGCCACCGTCCGCCCGGTGCCTTCTGAGCGGCGTAGTCGGCGCGGCCGCCCTCGAGCCGTAGCGACTTCACGGCACGCGGCTCGAAAGAAAGCACCTTCTTTTGGCGGAAGAGAAGCGGCCCGCGTTCGGCCTTCGTCAGCACATCGGCGTCGATCTCATATACGTTCGACTCCGAAGGCAGCCGGGCGTAGCATCGACTCCCGTCACCCGTTCTTGCCCCGAGGTGAAGCATGAACGTCTTTGCATCTTGCGGTGCGGCGGCTGCGTTGAGCGTGGTCTTGATCCGCAGCACCGCCCGCGGCTTGTCGAGTCCGAATCGCGCCAGGTCCTGCGGCTTGTCGGCCGTCCACGCCCTGATCTTGAGGGCCGCGACCTGAGCCAGGAAGTTGCTCGGGGCCGCGAAGTCGAGCCGAAGCCCCTCCGGCGATGCCGCTTTCCATTGGAGTCGGCCCTGCCGGACGAGCTTGGTCGTGCGGCCGCCGGCCGTGACCTCCAGCTCGAACGCCGACCACCGGTCGAACCCTTCGAACAGTTCGGCGCTGCGAAGGGCCGCTGGATCCGCCGTGAAGTCCTCGACCGCCTGGCTCGGCACAAGCACGACCGACGGCTCCGCTGCGTTCTTCGCGTATACCACGTCGGCGCGATCGGGCGGCGAACCGCCAATGAGAATCTCTGCGGGAGGGCGCCCCTTCTCCGTCACCGTGATGACGATCTGAGGCGAGTCGAGACCATAGGGCTTGAGGTCGCCTGGCGCCTCGGCAACGAACCCCCCCTGCGCCACTGTCAGCGTGACGACCTGTCGGACCAGGGGCACGGCGGGGGCGCCCGCGCGCCCCGTCATCGCTCCCAGCAACCGCCATCTCGACGGATCGTCCGTGCGGCGCGCGATCGTCAGCCCCGGCCGACCGCCCGTGTATGCGAACGAAACGGACTGGAGATCGGCCAGAGACACGTCGGCGACGCGGCGGTTTCTGAAGAACTCGACCGAGCTTCGGAGCGCCTTCGCGACCGCCGCCGCTCTGACGACGAGCACAGCCGCCCGCGAAGTGCTTTGAGCGTACAGGACTTCCTTCGATTCCGGCGGCGCCGTCCCAAAGCGGACGACGCGGGGAAGAGAACGGTTCGGCGACGTGAACTCGACCGTCACGCCCGGTTCGTCGAGTCCGAAAGCGGCGAGGTCCGAGGGCGCATCGGCGGCGAAGGCAGTCGGGCCCTCGGCGCGGAGCGCCAGCATGTGCTTGAGAACCCCGTTGATGAGAGCATGATTGGCCCGCGCCTTGACGGGCGCCGCGATGACCCAGCGCCCATCTCGTTTTGCGAACTCGATCGTTCGCACGTCGTCGGCCTCGCGCACGGCGACCGTCACTCCCGTCACGGCAGACGCCGCAAGTGGCACGACCTCGTCGACCGTCTCGCTGAACAGAAGCTGTCTTTCACGGAAGGCCGACGGGGCCCGGTCGATCAGCGGGCAGAGCGTGTCGGGAGCGATCAGCACCTCGGCCCGGCCGCCGACCCGCGCGTATCGCTGCGGGACGGTTTCTTCGCTGCCGCCGCGCTGTTCGAGCGTGTAGCGGTCGACATACTCCGGTCCGGCGTCACCGGCGACCTCCGCGACACGCGTTCCGAACGCGATCGTGAGCGTCTCCCCGTCCTCGCTGGCGACGGTCATTCGGAGCAGCGGCTTGGCGAGTTCATATTCCTCGAACCGCCGCGTCTTGTAGCCGCGCGCGGCCGTGAGCGCTGCAAGCTGCTCGAGGACTTCGCGGACCGCCGTGGCGGACGCGAGGACGTCGACGGGGCGCGTCATTCGCCACTTCCGGGCGCCGACGCGCTCGAGTACGATGCCGCCCTCCCCCGCGCCCGGGCTGTGGATCTCGATCCGCTTGATCCGCTCGGGCTCCAACTCGGGGAACAGTGTCTGCTCCGCGAACGTGCGCAGTTCATCCGTGGTCGGGGGCTCGTAGGTCGCGACGAGCGCGGCGAGCGCGCCGATGACGACGGCGAACACACAGAGCATTATGATCGCGGGTTTGAGGCGCATTCAGGTCTCCCGGATCGTCAATTTCGGCGCCCCAGCCAGACAACGGCGCCGGCCAGCACAAAGATAGATGGCAGCACGAAGACGGAGACGAAGCGGACCGTCCGGATCGCGGACGCGTCGGCCTTGCCGTACGCCGAACGGGCCGCTCTGGGCTGCACGGCAAGCAGTTGGGTGTTGCCCGTCAGCCACGCGAGCGTCTTGTGAGCGAACTCCTCGTTATTGGCCACCTTTCCGAAGCGAATCATCTGCGCGACGAACATGTTCGACGAGCCGACCACGACCATGACGGGCGCCCCGGTCTGCTCGTCTTCGACTGCAACAGCCACCACGCGCCGCCGGCGTTCCTTTTGCTTCACTTCCGCCATCGGTTGGCCCGGCGGCGGCAGCGGCTGAACCCACGCGTTCGCGCTGCTCGTGAGCAGGCGGGTCGATCGGAACCCTGGAACGGATGCGGTATGAATCTCTGAGGATTCCACAGCGAGGATTGGCCGCTCCCTGAGCGCGCGGATGCTCGGGTGCAGCTCGGCCGGCGCTTCGGGGTCTGCGTGCGGCGGCCGGTATTCCTGAATGAAGTCGGCGAAGAACAGCGACGACGGCTCCGCCTGCTCGACCTCCTGGCCGAGCCGCACGGTTCGCCGGACGACCCGGTCGTCGGCCACCACGCTGTCGACGTCGACTTCGATGCCGTAGCGTCGCAACATGGCGAGCAGCGGCTCGATCTTCGGTCGGTAGTGGGCGCCGGTGGGGTCCAGCATGACCAACGCCCGGCCGCCACGCTCGAGGTACGACCGGACCACGCTGGCGTGACGCGCTGAGAACGGCGCGAGCGCCTGGGGCGGCCACGTCCGAACAATATGGGAGCACCACGGCCCCGCGATGACGAGCACGTCGCAGTCGGCCGGGATGCCTTCGTCGGAGCCCAGGTCGTCGAGGTCGAGGGTCTTGAGCCGGAAGTACTGGCGACGGAGCCCCTCTTCCAGGAGGCGAATGCTCATAATCTCGACAAGCTGTTTGCGGACCTCGGGTTTGACGAGCGGGCTGGGCGGCCCGACCGAGTTCGGTTTCTCGCCGTGGCCGACGACGAAATAGAGCGTGAGGGGGCGGCGCTCCGTGACGGTCGCGAGCGCCCGGTGGAAGACGGCGTCGCCCATGAAGCGGAACGCCGCGTTGGATGCGTCGGCGGCGGAAGCGGCGCTCGGCAGGCCGCCGGAGTGTGACGCGGGCGCGGCCTCGAGAAGCTCGTGTGACGGCACGGCGACGACGCGGCCCGTCTCCGCGCATTCGAGGAAGACCGCGTTCTTCTGAAGCTTGAGTCCCCTTGCCTTGAGCCGGCGCTCCAGCGCTTTCGCCGGCTTGACGTCGCCCTCGCGGCGCAAGTCGAGGTGGTCGACTTGGATTCGGGGCGAGAGCCGCTCGTACTCGTCGAGGATGGCGGTCACCTCGCGACGCAGCACGTCGTCGGCGACGTCCTCCATGAAGAAGAGCGTGCTGATGCGGACACTCCTGTTGAGCTTGCCAAGCAGCTCGATGGTCGGTTCCGGGAGCTTGTAGCGGCCGGCCCGAGTGTAGTCGACGCGAGCGTAGTGCCGGGCGCTGAGGGAGCCGATGAGGGCGAAGCCGAGCGCGGCGAGCGGCAAGGCAACGGCATAGACCAGCACGACGGGCGCCTTCGGGCTGAGCGCTTTGCTCAGGAGCGCATCGAGGTTGAGGCCAATTCCGCCAAGCAGGAGGAGCGCTCCGAGAGCGGCGACGGTCATCTCGGGCGGCGCGAACCGGGGCCCGTCGCCGAGGAACCAGACAGCGCCCGCGGCCAGCCCGATCTCGAGGAGCCCAAGCCACGCGGCCAGCCCAGTCAGGCGGCTCGCGAGCCGCTCGCCCCCGGTGAACACGGTCAGGCCGAGCACACCCAACAGAAACAGAAGGTGGACGGCCGCGAGAATCTCGCGGGCCCACCCGGCCGACGGCTCGAAGAAGCGAAACTGATCGGGACCCGATTGAGCCGCTCCGACGAGGTAAACGGGCGCGAGCGCCAATACGGCCGCGACGAGCAACAGGGCGAGCGCCCACATCACGGCGGTCGTCAGGGCAGAAGCTCGTTTGGCCACTGGCTTACCTCCACCGCCGCACGGCGAGAACGCCGACCGCCGCGAACAGAAAGAACGCGGTCGCGGACACGAAGTAGAGCACGTCGCGCGTGTCGATGACGCCCTTGACGAAGCTCTCGAAGTGGTCGAGCACGCCGATGTATCGGACGGCGGGCGCCCGCGCCGAACCGAACACCCACAGCAGCGCGAGCGCGAGTGTCGTCGCGACGGTCGCGGCGATCTGGCTTCGCGCACCGGCCGAGACAAACACCCCGACCGAGATGGCCGTCATGCCAAGGAGGAGCAGACCGAAGTAGCCGGAGATCACGGGGCCTGCATCCGGCGGGGCATCGCCCGACATTACGTGCGTCATGACGGGATACGCGAGCGTCGGAATCAGCATCAGCGCGAAGAAGCAGAACGTGCCGAGGAATTTCGACAGGACGACGGCCGTGCTCGAGACGGGCGCGGTCAGGAGCGTCTCGATCGTGCCCGTGCGGATTTCGTCGGCCAAGAGACGCATTGTGAGGAGCGGCGTCAGGCACAACACGAGTATGCCCATCACGCGGGGCAGCGCCGCGGCCGCGTCGCGCGCGAACAGGCCCGATTCGACGGAGAAGTACCGTTGGCCGAACGCGAACCAGAGCCCGAGAATCACGAGGAAGACGGTGGCGACGATATAGGCCATGGGCGAGATGAAGAACGCGGCGAGTTCGCGGCGGACCAGTGCAGGGATCTTGCTCATGTCGCCTCCCCTCCCCGCTCGCGTGTCAGGCGCACGAAGACGTCTTCGAGGCGCTCGTCGCCGTGCGACTCCTTGATCAGGTCCGCGGTCGGTGCGTCGGCGATGATGCTGCCCTCGTCGATGATGATCGTGCGGCCACAGATCATCTCGACCTCGGGCAGGATGTGTGTGGAGAGAAGGACAGTCCGCGTCTCGCCGAGTTCGCGTATCAGTTCGCGCGCTTCGCGCACCTGGTTCGGGTCGAGCCCGACGGTCGGCTCGTCGAGGATGAGGACTCTTGGGTCTCCGACGAGCGCGTCGGCCAGGCCGGCCCGCTGGCGGAAGCCCTTCGAGAGCTGGCCAATGAGGCGGCGGCGCACCTCGGGTAGCCCGCAGCGGTCGATGCACTCGGCGACGCGCCGCTTGCGCAGGCACGCAGGCACGCCTTTGACCCGGGCGCGGAACATCAAGTACTCGTGCACCCGCATCTCGCCGTAGAGCGGTGTGTTCTCGGGCAGATAGCCCACGAGCCGCCGGACGTCGTCGGCGCCCCAAAACACGTGATGTCCGCCAACGTAGGCGTCGCCGCTGCTTGCCGCGACAAAAGATGTCAGGATCCGCATCGTTGTCGTCTTGCCCGCGCCGTTGCATCCGACAAACCCGACGACCTCGCCGCTCGCGACCTCGAACGACGCGCGGTTGACGGCGACCGTGTCGCCATACGTCTTTGTCAGGTTCCGGACCTCAATCACGCGTGGCTCCGTCCGTCTGATTCATGATTCATACGCGCGGAAATGCCGGTAGCTCGCGTCCCCGCCAAGAGCGATCAATTGGAGCACAAGCCCAAGCAGCGACAGCCCGCCGAGACCGATGGCCAGCGCCGGCGCAACCGCCGTCCCGCCCGCGCCTACGCCGCCAACTGCGCACGCAAGCAGAATCGTTGCGATGAAAATGGTCGCGAGCGTCGGCCGCGCCCACTCACGCAGCTCCATCACCGCCTGGCACACATACCAGAGCACGAGGAAGTATCCGGCCGTGACGGTCAGGCCGAGGAGCAATTCCCCCTTGCCGATGTCGGTGGCCCAGAGGGTCTCGGTCAGTTCGAGGAAGAGGGTTTTCGAACAGACGGCAAACATCATCAGCGCGAGCGTCGTCGCGGCAAGCGATGCGGCGAGCGCTGAGCCGCCTGCGGCGAAGAGCTTGACGCGGAGCGGGACTTCGAGAGCGACCCGCCAATCGGGCAGCGTTCGGAATCCGTGCCAGACTCGCGCCACGAACAGGGCGAGCGCCAGGCCGACCGCGGCGGCAAAGAGGCGCTCGCCCGCAAGCGGGCGTCCGGCAACGAGGTCGTTCATGGCGAAGACGAGCACGGCAAGTAAGACGAGGGCGACGAGGACTGCCGCGCCGACGATTGTCCAGCCAGCGACGCTGATGACCGTCGGCCTCGGGCCGTTGAACACGGGGCGGCATTGCGCCCGGAGTCCGGCGCGCCGGGCCTCCGGGGATTCCTCGGCCTCGGACGCAGGGGCACGATGTGTGTTCGGCCTTGGCATCTCTCCTCCGCGGGCCGACCGGGCGAGAAAACGATGACGGCCGTCACGAGCCGTCTTCCCCACCTACATGTAGCAAATCGGTGCGGGGGGTGTCAAGCCGACTCGAGAGGCGTCACCAACTTTGGCCTTGACGCTCGGCGCGTCGCCCGACTAGAATGAGGAGAGGAAGGTAGCGAAGCCACATCGTCTCGAACCCCCGAGAGTCTCATCGGAGTGCTGGTGTGGAAGCCCTGCAGTTGCTCGTCGTGGACGACGACATCCTGATCCGCCGGAAGCTTGAGGACGAGCTTGCCAAGCGCGGATTCTGCGTCGACACGGCCAGCGCCGGGCAAGAAGCGCTCGAACGGCTCCGGGACAAGGCGTATGACGTCGTCCTTTTGGACCAGCGGCTGGAGGAGGGACCGAGCGGGCTCGAGGTGCTCAAGCAGGTTCGCGCCTTGGCCGATCCGCCCGAGGTCGTGCTGCTCACCGCCCACGGTTCTGTCAAAGACGCCGTCAGGGCGATGCAGCTTGGGGCCCGGGACTATGTCGAGAAGCCGTGCGATTTCGACCAGCTCGAGCTGGTGCTGAAGCGGGCGGGCGAGGTCCGCCGGCTGTCGTCGGAGGTCTCGCTGTTGCGCGGGGCGCTCGGCCGGCAGTCCGTGCCGCCCCTCACGGTCGGCTCCGCCGAAATGCAGAAGGTGATGGCCATCATCGAGCGGGCGGCACCGACCGACTCGACGGTCCTGATCGAGGGCGAGACGGGGACGGGAAAGGAGCTGGTCGCCCACGAACTCTATCGCCGCAGCCGGCGCCGGGACAAGCCGTTCTTGCCGGTCAATTGCGGAGCGCTACAGGAGCAGCTTCTTGAAAGCGAGCTTTTCGGGCACGAGAAAGGCGCGTTCACCGGCGCGGCCGAGATGAGACATGGCCTCTTCGAGGTGGCCGATGGGGGCACCTTGTTCCTCGACGAAATCGGTGAGATGCACCCGAACACACAGGTGCGACTGCTGCGCGTACTCCAGTCCGGCGAAGTGCGTCGCGTCGGCGGCAATCAGGTTCGGCATGTCAATGTGCGCGTCATTGCCTCAACGAACAAGGACCTCTCGGCGGAGACGAGTAAGGGGATGTTCCGCGAAGACCTGTTCTATCGGCTGAGCGTGCTGACGTTGACGGTGCCGCCGCTACGTGACCGGAAGGAAGAGATCCCGGCTCTCGCCGAGTGCTTCGTGCGGAACGCGTGCGCGCGGCTCGGCGTCATGCCGAAGGACGTGTCGGACGAGGCGCTGGCCGTGCTTCTTGCGCACGACTGGCCCGGCAATGTGCGCGAGTTGGAGAACGTCATCGAGCTGGCCGTCGTGTTCACCGACGGCGACGTGATCGGCCCGCTGGAGCTTTCCTCGCACGTCGAGCCGACCGGACAGGTGATTCCGTTGGGCGACTCCCCGCTGTCGCTGGAGCAGGTCGAGGCTCAGCATCTGCTGCGGGTCCTGAAAAAGAACGAGGGCAACAAGCGCAAGACGGCGCGGGACCTCGGGATCGACACGAAGACGCTCTATAACAAGCTCAAGAAGTTCGAAGCTGCAGGTGTTAGGACCGAGTTTGGCAACGGCAAAAGTCCACGCCCGAAGCAGGGAGCGTAGGGATTTTCCTTGCTGGCACGAGTTGCCTCGGCAAAGACCCTGAAATCGTAGGTGGTTATAACTCTCGCGCCCACAGAGAATTGAGGCAGTTTTTCGGTTTTGTGCCCGGATTTCTGCATCAATCGGCACAGAATGTGCTTTGGGAGAGCCGTCAGGCCCCTGTTTTCAGCCTGTTCTCCCTGGCCTTAGCGGTGGAGGCGATGGAGGAAGAGACAGATAGAATGACGCTGGACGAGCTCTTTCGGGAGGTCGTCTCGCAGATGGCCGTCGGACTTGGCCGTTTTGCCCAGGCCGTTCGCTCCGGGGCTCCCAGCCCCGACAGTTGCGAAGAGGCCCACGGAATCGCCCACAGTCTGCACGGGTCCGGCAAGCTATACGGCTATCCCTGCGTCAGCGAGTTGGGGGCCGCTCTCGAAAAGCTCGTCAATGCCGTGCGACAGGGATATGCAGATCCGACCGCCGCGCTCGCAAGTCTATTCGATGCCTGTTCGGCCGCACTGCTCGCGCTCTGCGAGGAGGACGCGTCGAACGAAGACGCCCGCTCGCGAGTTCGTGATCTGACGTGGGAGTCTGAGTGCGTCCTGCACGCGAGCCCCGCCCGCCCGGGCGCGTCGGGCTCACCCGCCTCTACATCTTCGGTCTGAAGTCCGTCTTGCCTTTCATCCCGACGACGGTCGCCGCCAGCAGCTTGGCCGAGTTCTCAACGTCCTTGAGTCCGACGACTTCGACCGGCGTGTGCATGTAGCGATTGGGTACGCTGACGAGCGCCGCCGCGACACCCGCCCGTGTCATCTGGATCACGTTCGCGTCGGTTCCGGTCGCGCGCGAAATCCCCTCGATCTGATACGGGATCTTGTGTTTCTTGGCAGCATCGACCAGCATCTTGCCGAGCACGGCGTTGATGTTCGGGCCCTTCGCGATGACGGGTCCCTTTCCGATGGCTATGTCACCTGTCAGGTTCTTGTCGGCCGTGGGGTAGTCGGTGGCGAATCCCATGTCGACCGCGATGCCGGCGTGCGGGTCGATGCCGTGGGCGCTCACCTTCGCGCCGCGCAGCCCCAGTTCCTCCTGCGTCGTTGCCACGCCATAGGCCGCGACACGAAGCTTCTTCTTCTGGCGGGCGAGCAGCCGCATGGCCTCGGCGACGATAAAGGCCCCCACGCGGTCGTCGCACGCTCGCCCGACGACGAGATCGTTTCGGAGCCGCCGGAAGTTGGCCTCGACGGTGACGTAGTCGCCAATGGCGACGGCCTTCTCCGCGTCCTTCCGGTTCCTGGCTCCGATGTCGATCCAGAGCTCGTGGAGTTTCGGCCCCTCGTTCGGCTTGGCGCCGCTCTTCGAGATGAGGTGGATGGCGGGCCGCCCGACGACGCCGCACACCGGCCCACGCTCGTTGTGAATCAGGACCCGCTGCCCGAGCACGGTGATGGGCTCGAACCCACCGACGGCGCTGAAGTAGATGTACCCCTCGTTCGTGATGTTCGTGATCATCATGCCGATCTCGTCGCAGTGCCCCGCGAGCATCACGCGCGTCTCGGCGTCGGGGTTGATCACGCCGATAACGTTGCCGAGCACGTCGGCCCGCACGTCGTCGCAGAACGTGCGCAGGCGCTGAGCGATCAGCCGGCCGACCGGTTGCTCGAACCCGGACGGGCTCGGAGCATCGAGTATCCTCTGGAGGAGCGTCAGGGAGTCCTTGTTCATCGGGTTCTCCTTGCGTGGCACACGTGTTCACTGACCCGTCAACAGGCGGGTGCCGCACCAGTCGGGCAGTCCCTTGATGTTCTTGACCTTCTCGCATGTGGCTTCCGCGTCGTAGGGCACGCGGTGATGCTCAATCGTGTCGCCGTCGAAGACCGCGTAACACGCGTCCCGGTTGCGGTCGCGCGGTTGGCCGACGCTTCCGACGTTGCAGATAACCTTTTCTTTGTCGGGCAGTCGGAAGACGCCGTCGACCTCCTCGGGGGACAGGAACTCTCCGCCCTCGGTGAAGACTCCGGCGAGGTGTGTGTGGCCGACAAAGCAGACGCGCTCGACAAGCTCAAAGCAGGCGAGCAGCTTCTCGGAGATCTCGCCCAGCAGCGGGTCGACCTCTGAAGGGAGCAGGTACTCGCTCGTCGGCTCGCGGGGCGACGCGTGTACGAGCAGCATCCCGTCCTCTTCGTGCCGAAGCGGGAGCGCCTCCATGAATTCCCAGTTCGCCTGCTTGTCCCTGGCGCCGCGTCCTTCCGGTTTCAGCACGGAGTTCGTCCACACCGCGGCCTCGGCTGCGACGGGGTTGAACCCGATCGGCTCGTGCAGCACGGCCTCCTCGTGGTTGCCCATCAGAGCCAGGTCGAGGCGGCGGACGATATCGAGGCACTCCGCGGGGTTCGGGCCATAGTTGACGACGTCGCCGAGGCATAGGACGCGGTCCACGCCGCGGGGCTCGACGTCGGCGAGCACGGCCTGGAGCGCCTCGATGTTCGAGTGGATATCGGAGATGAACGCGGTCTTCATTCGGAGATTCCGCCGGTGGGAGTGATCGCAGCACGGATGCGAACGGCCTCGGCCAGGAGCGCCGCCAGGTCGTCGAGTGGGAGCATGCTCGCCGCGTCGCTAAGGGCCTTCTCCGGCTCGGGATGGACCTCGAGGAAGAGCGCGTCGGCACCGGCGGCGACGGCCGCCCGAGCGAGCGTCGGGATCATCTCGCGCTGCCCGCCCGACGCACTGCCCGCGCCGCCCGGAAGCTGCACGCTGTGGGTCGCGTCGTAGACAACGGGATAGCCGAGGGCCTGCATCATCGGGATCGACCGGAGATCGCTCACAAGGTTGTTGTACCCGAAGGACGAGCCGCGCTCCGTCAGCAGCAGTTGCCTGTTGCCGGTCGACTCGGCCTTGGCGACAACATGCTTCATATCCCACGGGGCAAGGAACTGACCTTTCTTCAGGTTGACCGGCTTGCCGGTTTGCGCTGCGGCGACAACGAGGTCCGTCTGGCGGCACAGGAACGCGGGGATCTGCAGCACGTCGAGCACCTCGGCAGCCCGCTGCGCCTCAGCCGGCTCGTGCACGTCGGAAAGCACCGGGCAGCCGACGGCATCGCGCACGTTCGCGAGGACGTCGAGCCCCGCGTCGATGCCCGGTCCCCGGTACGAATCAATGGCGGTCCGGTTCGCCTTGTCGTATGACGCCTTGAAGATGAATGGCACGTTCGCGTCGGCGCAGATCGCAGCCAGACGCTTCGCGATCTCCATCGTCAGCGTGGCGTCTTCAATCACGCACGGGCCCGCGATGAGAGCGAGCGAGTCGCCGCCAAATTGCACGCCCGACACATCCACCGTCTGCATCCGCACCTCCTCAGCGGCGCTGGAACTGCCGTTCGAGTTCGGAGAACGGAAAGAATATACACACCGGCCGCCCGTGCGGACAAGTGTCTCTTTCAGTTAATCCCCTGCTCTTCTCAAGGAGCGACCGCATCTCGGAGTCGGTCAGCCGGTCGCCGGCCTTCACGGCCGCTTTGCAGGCGATGAGTTTCGCGGCCGCGAGGCGCTTCTCCTCGACGGGTGTTTCGCGTTTGTCGCCGCCGAACTCCGCGAGAAAATCGTGCAGAAGTCCTTCGGAGCTGCCTTCCCCCAGCACGGCCGGAACGGCGCTCACCGCGACCGCGTCCTGACCGAACGCCGCGAGGTGGACTCCGAGTGCGGCAAGGTTGTCTTTCTCGGCGGTCAGCAGCGCGACCTCGGGCTTGCTGAGATCGACGACGGCCGGGATGAGAAGCTGTTGGCTCTCGAGCGGCGCCCGTTCGAGCCGCTCCTGAATCTCCTCGAAGATGACGCGTTCGTGGAGCGCGTGCTGATCGATCAGTGCGATGCCGTCGGAGCGCTCCTCGCAGATATAGGTGTTCGCGATCTGGAAAAGGGGCGGCCTGCTGTCGACGGGCGGCTGAGGTCCGAAGGACGGTGCGGGGGCCGCGAGCCGTTCGGAGCCCGTCGAGCCCGCGACCGCTGACGTTCGGGCGCCGCGGCGCCGGGATACGTCAAGGAGCGGCCCATCCGCCCCTGAGAGCGGCAGCTCGGGCTGCGTCCGGCGCTCGGGCCAGGTCGGAGCCGTACCTCGCGGAGCGACTGCGTCTTCGAACACGGGCTCGAGGTCCGCACCGCGCAGCGCCTCTCGTACCGCGTTCAACACGGTCTTGTAGACAACTTGGCCCTGCTGGAACCGCACCTCAATCTTCGTGGGATGCACGTTCACGTCGACTTCGCGCGGGTCGGCCTGCAGGAAGATGAAAGCGACCGGATAGCGGCCGCGGATGAGCACGCCTTCGTAAGCCGACGCGATCGCGTGCGAGATGCGACGGTCGCGGACGTAGCGTCCGTTGACGAACGTGAGCTGCATCTTTGCGTTCGAACGCGCCTGCGACGGCGGAGCCGCGAACCCCGTCACGTGGACCGGCCCCTCGCCCGAGTCCACCTCGATGAGCGCGTCGGCCAACTCGCGGCCGTACAGCTCGGCGAGCCGGCGGCGGCGTTCGGTCGTCGCGTGGACGCCAAGCGTCTCGCGCCCGTTGTGACTCAGCTTGAACGCAACGGCGGGATTCGCGAGCGCGACACGCGAGACGAAGTCGACGATGTGGGCGTACTCCGTGCTCGCGCTCTTGAGGAACTTGCGCCGGGCGGGGACGTTGAAGAAGAGATCGGCGACCTCGACCGTCGTGCCTTCCGGGGCGCCGACCGCCCGCGCCGCCTCGGCGGCGCCGCCGTTGACCTCGACTTCGGCCCCTTCGACCGCGTCCTGGAGCCGCGAGACGATCCGCGCGTGGCCGACGGCGCCGATGCTGGCGAGCGCCTCGCCGCGGAAGCCGAGCGTACCGATGAAAAAAAGGTCCTCGCCCGTCTTCAGCTTGCTGGTCGCGTGGCTGCCGAAGGCGAGCGCCACGTCGTCGGGCGCCATGCCGAATCCGTCATCGATCACGCGGATGAGCTTCTTGCCGCCGTCCTCGATCTCGATCGTGACGGACGCCGCCTGCGCGTCGAGCGAGTTCTCGACCAGCTCCTTGACGACGGAGGCCGGCCGCTCGATCACCTCACCGGCCGCGATCTTGTTGATGACCGTCTGTGGGAGAACGTTGATGACGCCCATGCGGCGATTCTACGCGATGGCCGCGCGGCGGTCAAGGGCGGCAATAACTTGACGTGGGGCCGCCCGAAGCCCATAATCAGGTAGGGGCAGATTCAGGCGGTCTGGAATGAACACTCGCATCAGCCGGGCTCTTGCAGTTCTTGCGGCGCTGAACGCGCTATTCCTTGCGCATGCGACGCATCCGCTGATTCACCGCCAATGCCGTCCCTCCGCGAATGACCTGCCGGTCCGCGTTCGAGCCACGTCTGCGACGGAGGCAGTTCACGACCACGACGCGGCCGACAACCGGTGCCCGATCTGTCACTTCCTCGATTCGTCGAAGGCTGCGGAACCGCTCGACGCTCGCGCGGTCACTGCCACACAGATCGAGCGCCGCCGGCTGCCGGCAACTCCCGCGGCTCGCGTTCGTGCTGTCCCCTCTCCTCTCGGTCCCCGCGCCCCACCCCACGCCTAGTCGCCCCCGGATCAAGATGATTCCATGCAGGCGCACTGCGCTCGCGTGCGCCGACCACGGAAGGAGAAAGGACAATGTCGCCAGAGCGCTTGTTCACGACAATCAGAACGGGCTTCACGATCATCGAGCTGCTCGTCGTTATCGCCATCATCGCCATTCTGGCCGGGCTGCTCATTCCGGCACTGGGCAAGGCACGCGCCATGGCTCGGCAGACGACCTGCATAAACAATATGAAGCAAATCGGTGTCTCGATGCAGATGTACAGGAACCTTTGGGAGGGATACTTCCCGGTTGTCCATGGCGGGACCTACGACGCGCCGACATCCTTGGGCTACGAGTGGTGGCACCTTATGGAGCCCGTGGGTCTCGAACGAGAACACATGCTGTGCCCGGGCGACCCCTTCCACAAGCAGGAGGACGTGGAGAGTTACATCTACAATGGCATGTTCGCGTTTTCCAAGAAAGAGGACTCGGTCAGGAACCTTTCCGGCCAGATCATTGTGTCGGAACGGGGCGACGAGGGCGACGTCCTCGCCCACCACGGCTACCCGGCCTGGAAGCCAGTGTCCGACTGGCAAGGCAAGATCAAGCACGACCGGCACGAGGGTACCGCGAACTATCTCTTCGCCGACGGACACGTCACGTCATATCTGTTCGAGGAGACGATCGGCCAAGAAGAAGACGGCGACGGCCACTGCAACGGCTCGAACATGCATTACGTCGCCGAGTTCGTTGGGTCCGCGGAATAGGGCCTTCGGGCGGAGCAATTGAGCCGCTGCTCACTACTTGCCGAGCTTCTTGGCTCTCGCGGCCGCGACCTTTGCGAGATCGGTGAGTGCCTTCCGCCGGGCCTCGAATTCGAGGTCTTCCTCGTCGATCAGCGCGACGGCCGTGACCTCGCTGTGCTCTCCGTAGCTCTCGAGGACGTGGTAGACGTAGCCGGTCTTCACGTCGAGGAGTACGGCCTGCGACACGGCCAGCGCCGAGCCCCGGCTCCCGGGCACGAAGAACGCCCCTACGACGGTCATGTAGAAGAGCGAGAGGGCGTTTGGCTCATACTCGTAGCCCGCTTCGGTCGAGTAGATCAGCAGAGCATCCGCCTGCGCCCGTGCGGCCGCAATCCGCAGCGTCTTCAGGTCCATATCGGCCGGCAGGTAGATGTCCGGAAGAAAATCGATCTCATCGAAGAGCCCGGTCTCTTCCAGGGCCGATTTCATCGCCTCGGCCGTCTCCTTGTGTAGAAGCAGTTGCTTGCGGGCGCTGCTGATGTTTGTCATCCCCGTGCTCGGGACCTCGTACAGCAGCACTCGCTTCGGCACGGGCCGCGACGGCCGCAGAGCCCGCAGCCGGTCGACCTCGGCCTGCGTATCCTTCTCCGTCAACCTGGCGCCCGGTTTTACCGGCCGCGTCTCCGCTGCGACAATTCTCTTGAACGCCGAGCCCTTGTACGTCGGCTGGTGCGCGTAACCAGCACACCCGGCCGCAAGTCCCGACAGCACCAGCACAACCCCCAGCATTCGCCTTGCGATCATCGTCTTCCCCTCCTAACTGCGAACAAACGTGTCATGCTCCCGCGCCTTCTTATACCCGCGCGCCCCCATCATGCGCAGAAATTGTCGGCGATTACTCCGCGGCGGTCAGGATCCGTACGTGCGCGACGACGTCCTCCGCAAGCGAATCGAGGTCGTATCCCCCCTCGAGGACCGACACGAGCCGCCCGTCACAATATTTCGCGGCGATTCCGAGCACGACGTCCGTCAGCGCCTCGAAGTGGTCGGTCGTCACCATCAAGCCGCCGAGGTGATCTCGCTCGTCGGTGTCGAATCCCGCCGACACGACGACGAGGTCCGGCTTGAACGCGTCCGCCGCCGGCACGAGCTTCTCCTTGAACGCAGCGACGATATCGCGGCCAGGCGCCCCCGCCGGGAACGGGACGTTGATCGTTGATCCTTTGCCCTCGCCTCGGCCGGTCTCGTCCTCCCAGCCCGTGCCCGGATACCAGCCGGCTTGGTGCGTGCTGAAATACAGGACCGAGCCGTCCTCATAGAAGATGTCCTGGGTCCCGTTGCCGTGGTGCACGTCCCAGTCGGCGATGAGGACGCGCTCGAGCCCGTGTCGCTGCTGGGCGTAGCGGGCGGCGATGGCGGCGTTGTTGAAGATGCAGAAGCCCATCCCGCGGCTGCGGGTTGCGTGGTGCCCCGGCGGGCGGACGCAGCAGAACGCATTCTTCACCTCGCCCGCGACGACCGCGTCGACGGCCCTCAGCCCTGCGCCCGCGGAGTAGAGAGCGACAGCGAACGAATCGCTCCGAATGCGTGTGTCGCCCGTGCTCAGGACGGGGCGGCCCGACTCCGCCTCGCGCTCGACCAGTTCGATGTAGCTGCGGTCGTGGCAGAGGGCGACCTCGTCGACGGTCGCCGGTGTCACGTCGATCGCCTTGATGTACGGATCCAGGGCCGCTCGACCGAGCGCCTCGACAATCGCGTCGCAACGGTCGGCGCGCTCCGGATGCCCCGCGCCCGTGTCGTGCGCTCGAAAGATCGGATCGTCAAGCCAGCCGGTCTTGCTCACCTCTGTCCTCGATAGGCGTCCTAATCGTAATCACAGTCCGAGTCATAGACAAGGGTGATCCCGACGAGAGGCCGCCCAAACCCTCAGCCCGGCCCGTCCCACCAATACGCCCTGAACTCCTCGAGGGCCCTGCAGACCGCCTCCACGTTCTCGGGCGGCGTCGGCGGGTAGATGCCGCAGACAAACGACAGGCCGCCCTCGGGCGCCCCAAGCGTCCGCACTTCTTGTTCGATCAGGTCGTGGATCTCTCTCGGCGTCCCGAACGGCACGATCGTCTGGCGGTCGATGTCCAGGTTGATGCAGCAACGGCCCTTCATCGTCCTCGCGATCTCGTCGATCCCGTTACACAGGTCCTGCGGGTTCAGGATGTCGACCCCGCAGTCGAGCAGGTCGTCGACCAGTTCGATGATGTGACCGTCGGTGTGGGTGTCGATGATGATGCCCGCCTCGCGGACCGGCCCCATCATCCGCTGGTACGCGGGCACGATCCACGTGCGGAAGCCGGCCGGGCTCAGAATTGATGCTGTCTGTGTGCCGATGTCCTCGGGGAACGAGATCACGTCGACGCCGGCCTTGATGAACTCGCCGACGATGACGTTGTTCCGCTCGACGATCATGTCGATCAGATCGTGGAGGCGCGGCTCGCCGGTCGCGATGTCCAGCATCAGGTTCTCGAATCCGCGGAGGTACCAGAGCCGCATCAGGAGGCAGCCGTGGTCGAGCCCGACCCGCGTCAGTTCGCCATTCGCCTTGCGGTCTGAGATGCCGCCGAGCAATTCAACGAGATCGCGCTCGCGGCGGTCAGAATAGCGGTAGGGATCCGGCGCGCGGAAGCCATCGAACTTCGCCCAGTCGTCAAGCGGATGCTCAGTCACCCAACCCTCGATCCCGGGCACGTCGAACTGCCAGACCGCCCCCCAGGGGTCCGGCTGTTGCGACCCGGGTTCCGGCCCCGGTTCCCACGTATCCCAGTCGCGGCTTGGCGTCTTGAAGTCCGGGAAGATGTGCGGATGGCGGGCGCAGATATCGTCCAACTCACGGCCCAGCTCGTGCCACGACGCGTGGGAGATGCTGACCGACGCCGGGATCCATTCGGGCCCTGTGCGGCGGACGTTGCGGATGAAATTCTCGCGGTGCGAAAGCAAGCTGCCGTCTCCAGTTGGCGGGTGTTGCTGGTTGGCGAGATTGTAGCGGCGAGCCACCCGGTCTGCAAGCCGGAGGGACAACTCGCCGCACGACCACGGCTCGCTTCAATTGATCGTGACACATCGCAAGAAGGGAATTCCGGGCACAACGATGATCTGGGCGACCATCAGGGCCAGGTTGAGCCATCCCAGGAGGAGAAGCGGCCACGCCGCCTCTTGCGGGTCGCGCTCGGCCCACCAGGTCCAGATAACCCAGGCCACGATGCCGCACGAGTGGAACGCGCAGGCGAAGAACCAGCCCATCATTCCTCCGGGGCAGGTCCCGGTTTTCGTCGCCCAACGAGCGGCCACGGCGACGACGAGCCACAGGGTCACGTTGACGACGACCTGCAAAGCGGTCAAGATGGACAGGGGCCTGGTGGTCATCGCATTCGGCGCCTCTTGTCGACGTCTAATTGTTCGCGTGCCCGCCGCCCGTTGTCAACCCCCGCTCGACGCTTCGCTTGACGGCCCGGAGCGGACGGGGTATATTGCTCGCTCCCTGCTTTACGCGAGGTGTGTGATGAACGACGTGAAGAAGATCGTGCTGGCCTACTCCGGCGGGCTCGATACGTCCGTCATTCTCAAGTGGCTGATCGAGACGTATGGTGCCGAGGTGATCGCGTTCGCCGCCGATCTCGGCCAGGGCGAGGAACTCGACCCCGTCGAGGAGAAGGGCCTCCAGACCGGCGCAAGCAAGGTCTATATCGACGACCTCCGCGAGGAGTTCGTGCGCGATTTCGTTTTTCCCGCGCTTCGGGCGAACGCGGTCTATGAGGGAACTTATTTGCTCGGGACGTCGCTCGCGCGGCCCCTCATCGCGAAGCGGCAGATCGAGATCGCGGAGGCCGAGGGCGCCGACGCCGTCTCGCACGGTGCGACCGGCAAGGGCAACGACCAGGTCCGCTTCGAGCTGACATACTACGCGCTCAAGCCGGACATCACCGTCATCGCGCCGTGGCGCGAGTGGGACTTCAAGTCGCGGACCGACCTCATCGAATACGCGAAGCAGCACGGCATCCCGGTACCCGTTACGGCCGCGAAGCCGTACAGCAGCGACCGCAATCTGCTGCACATCAGCTTCGAGGGCGGCATCCTCGAGGACCCGTGGGCGGAGCCGCCGGCGGACATGTTCGCGCTCTCGGTCTCGCCGGAGGACGCGCCCGACAAGCCGACGACGGTCGAGGTCGAGTTCGAGCGCGGTACGCCCGTGGCCGTCGACGGCGAGAAGCTCTCGCCCGCGGCGCTGCTCGCGAAGCTGAACGAGCTTGGTGGCGCGAACGGCGTGGGCCGCGTCGACATGGTCGAGAACCGGTTCGTCGGGATGAAGAGTCGCGGGGTCTACGAGACGCCGGGCGGGACGATCCTCCATGCGGCGCACCGCGCGGTCGAGTCGATCACGATGGACCGCGAGGTGATGCACATCCGCGACGGCCTCATCCCGAAGTTCGCTGAACTCGTGTACTACGGCTTCTGGTACTCGCCCGAGATGCGGGCTCTGCAGGCCCTCATCGACGAGAGCCAAGCGAACGTGTCGGGGACCGTGCGCCTCAAGCTCTATAAGGGCAACGCGACCGTGACGGGCCGCAAGTCGGACCAGTCGCTCTACGATTCGGACGTCGCGACGTTCGAGGAGGACGCGGTCTACAACCAGGCCGATGCCGCGGGCTTCATCAAGCTCAACGCACTGCGGCTGCGGATTCGGAAAGCGTTGGACCGGTAGCGACAGGAGCCAGGGGCATCGATGGGCAAGCTGGGATTGATGGCGACGGTCGGGCGCGGCACCGATCTGGCCGCGGCGTTCAAGCGGATTCAGAGCTTCGGCATCCCGACGTGCCAGCTCCTTTGCGATTCGGGGGAGGTCGACGAGGTCTTCGATCCCGAGAAGGTCGGGGCCGCGGTCACCGAGACCGGAATGGCGATCACGGCGGTCACGGCCGGGTTCCGGGGCCAGGCGTATAACAACGTGGACGGCCCGGCGACGCTCGGGCTTGTGCCGCCCGACCTCCGCGAGAAGCGGGTTGCACTCGTCAAGCACTTCTCCGACGCCGTCAAGCCGCTCGGTGTGCCGAACCTCGTGCTCCACATCGGCTTCATTCCCGACGACGAGACGGACCCGGTCTATGTGTCGTTCATCGAGATGATGCAGGACCTATGCGCACACCTCGCGGCGAACGGGCAGCATGCGCTTGTCGAGACGGGCTCGGAGGTCGCGTCGGTGTTGCGGCGAACGATCGACGACATCGAGGCGGACAACTTCGGCATCAACTTCGACACGGCGAACGTGATCCTGTACGGGAAGTCGAACCCGCTCGATTGCGTCGAGCTGTTCGGCGAGCGGATCCGCGCGTGTCACCTGAAGGACGGCGTGTGGCCGGGCCCGGGCGAGGCGATCGGGCACGAGACCCCGCTCGGCGAGGGGCTCGTCAATTTCCCCGTACTCATTCGTCGAATGCGCGAGAAGGGGTTCGAAGGGCCGTGGACGATCGAGCGCGAGGTGTCCGGCGCGGAGCAGGATGCCGGCATTCGCCAGGCGATCGAGCTGCTCACCCCGCTGTTATAGCAGGTCGCCCCCTCCGTCAGAGCCACAACCCGCGCAGGGCGTTGAGTTGAACGCCTCTACTCGCGTGCCGCATCGGGCTTCGTCACATGCACCCCTGCCGGCTCGGTCGCGGGCGTGCTTCTCGCGCCCGGCGTCGAGGTGAGTTCCCCCTGCTTCCTCGCCTGCTCGCGAATCCGGGACATGACACGGATGCTGTATTTCACCCGAAGCGGCGGATTCACCGATTCCACAGCCTCGCGGACGGCCAGCGCCGCCCTTTCATCCGGAACGGTCCCGAGCACCCACAGGGTGCCGCCCTCCCCTGTGTAGCTGCCCACGGTCAGATCAGAAAGGCCGCGCACGCTGAGCGCGCTACGCACCGCCGGCTTCCATTCCTCGGCCAGGGCGAGATTGCGGGCCTGCCGCCACGCGGGGCTGTGATGGTAGAGGACGAAGAAGACCGCGAAAACAAGACCAACCGTCACGCCGATGATCTTCAGCCAACGTTCCATGGTTTCCCTCCGGGCTCAGCCCGCCGTTCCGCCGTCGCCCTGCGCCGGCTCACCGCGGCTCTGGCCGTGTGCTCTCCTGTTCCGTGCGGCGATGGCGAACTGCGTGAAGTATCGGTCGAGGTCTTCGAGGGTCGTCGAGTAGGAGTTGGCGCCGAAGATGATGTCGCAGAAGACCTCTCTCGCGCGGCAGATTTCCTTGAGCCGACCGCGCCAGCGCGGATCGGCAAGCGTGAGGTCGAAGAGTTCGAGGGCGCGCTCGACCGCGCCCATGAACAGCTTGTCGTCGCGCCCCCGCCATCGGGCGGCTCGGCTGACCTCGCTGCCGATGTTGCCGAGCTGCTCCATCAGCGTCAACTCGTACCACCGACCCGCGGCGAGTTCCGAGTGGATCATGCCGCTACCTCACGAGCTTCTGGACAACGGCGACCACCTGCTCCCGGGCTCGCGGGTCGTCGACGCCTCTGGACCGGTTTCCGTGCGAGGGACGCAGATTGATCATCGAATCGAACTCGATAAACTCGTCCCCGGTCTTGCCGGGGTACAGGTTGATGCCCCACAGATTTCGCTGGTTCGATCCCCGGTCGAGGAGGACGGCCTCCTCGTCGGCGTGCAACTCGCCGCCGATCGCCATCACGCCTTCTTCAACGTCGACCACGGCCTTCACCATATCAAGGAAATGTGGGCTCGCCATCGCCGCCAAATCGCCCTGGGAGGTCGGCTCTGATATGATCCGAATATCCATGCGGCGGCCAGTCTACGATGTGATCGACCGTTTCGCAAGGTCCTTGACGCGCGCGGGTCGGCCGAGGCCTGATCCTTCAGCCGCCAAATCAACGGTTGCCGAGCGCCGACCAGGAAGTATAATCACGGTACGCCGGAAGAAATGAGCAAGGAGGAGAACTCAGATGGCTCTCGAAGTAACAGATGCTAGTTTCAACGAGACGATCCAGTCGGGCGTGGCGCTGGTCGATTTCTGGGCGCCCTGGTGCGGTCCGTGCAGGACGCAGGGGCCGATCATCGACAAGGTCGCCCAGGACTATGAGGGCAAGGCGACGGTCGGCAAGCTGAACGTCGACGACAATCCCGACACCGCGGCCAAGTTCGGCGTGATGAGCATCCCGACCCTCATCGTCTTCAAGGACGGCGAGAAGGTCGAGCAGCTCACGGGTGTCCAGAGCGAAGACAAGCTGCGAGCCGCGCTCGACGCGCAGTTGTGAGGCGCGGCCGCTGACAATTCACTTGTTCAGCTCGCGGAGCTTCTTCTCGAGCAGAATCTCGTCGTCGCGGATGAGCACGTAGCGTTCGCGACCGATCAGCTTGATTAGCCGGCGGATCGCCTGCTCGCGGGTCTCATCGGCATTCGCCTCGTAGCGCTTCCAAAACTGGTCCCACCAGTCGGGCGGCTCGAACTTCGGGCCGTCGTGTTCTGTCGGGCGGCCGGTCTCCCCTTCCACAACGAGGCTGCCAACGTAATCGGCATCGCGGTATGTCCGGTCGATCTGCGCCCGAACGGCGGCGATGTCGCGCTCGTTCACGACGCCGTTGCTCGTTGCTTTGTAGTATTGCACGGTCACGCGGATGGGATACTTCGGATCGCGCTCGATCGCCAGGTTGTCGATCTCCGTGAACGGGCCTTCGACGCGACCGTGGCCGATGACGGCCTCTTCCACATCACTGTCGGACCTTCGGACCACGGCGCTCTCCGCGAGCGCCATCACCTTGGGCTGTGGCCGCCGCTTGTGCTTTAGCGGCACCTGAATGAGCATCACCATGTTGAGACCGGCCGGGACGGTGGCCTGGTCGCCGCCGGCCTTTTCTTCACGCACCGGTGGGCCGAAGTCGCTAAGCCGCTGCCCCGTCAAGCTCGCGCGCTGGCCGCCCTGGTTGAAGAACAACCGCTGACCCCACGTGCGGCCCGCCGCAAAACCATCGCGGACGTTGTCGATCACGGTCGCGCTCGTGCCCTCGCGCGTGGCGAGGACCGTCAGCACCGCGGGATTGCCCCTATACGACTGATAATTAAAGACAACGGGATTGAACTCCGCCTTGCCTCGTCTGGGCACGGGAAGGAAGCAGGCCTGGGCGCTAACGAGCGCGTGCGTGTCGCGCTTGGCGAGCAGCGACGCGCCCTTCCCTTTCCACGAGCCCGGCTTGCTCAGGTGCTTCTGGAAGTTACCGAGGTATTCGCGGAGTGCGACGCGGCGGAGCGAACGGCCGGCCTCGTTGCCGACGAGCACGAAGAACTTCTCCATACGGATGTCGGCCGTCTTGTCGGAGAAGTTCGGGTGGCGGATGACGGGCATGCACGTAAGCCGGTACTTCTCGGTCCGCGGGTCCATGTACTGCACCTGTATTGTCATGTCGGAGATATTGGGCCCGACGGCCGAGTTCTTGAAACGCCCCGTGTCCTCCCACGTGAGGTTGATGAGGTTAAGCTGATGTTTGCGGACGAGCGCCTGGGCGCGCCGGTCGCGGACCATGTTGGCCGTCGCCTGGATGACGTGCCAGTGGTCGCGTTCCGGCGCAACCCTCGCTTCTCCGGCGGACGCCGTCGCCCCTGCGACAAGGATCAGCACAACGACAAGGTATCGTTTGGCGAACATCGCTCGTTTCTCCTTAACTTCATGGACGGTGCTCTACCCTCTTAGACGCGAGCACGACGACGAAGTTCCGACTTCTTCGCGGCTACATGTTGATGAAAATGCGGAAGGTTTCGCGGCCGAAGAGCGACCGAACGTGCTTGCCAAGAGCCGAGGGGGCCTCTACAATACTCCCGTCCGGCGCGACGCTGGGGCGCCCGAGTCGACAACCCATTACGCAGGGAAGCAGTTCATTGCCTGAGCAGATCAAGGACCTCGACAACCTCGAGCCCATCGATCATGCGGTGATCGCGAAGCCGCACACGCCGGCCTACAAGATGCACCGCTACTTCGCACGGCGGCCGTGGAGCGTCTTCCGAGCGCTCATCGAGCACTACTCCAATCCTGGCAGCATTGTGCTCGACCCCTTCTGCGGCGGCGGGGTGACCGTCGTCGAGGGACTTCGGCTCGGCCGCAAGGTTATCGGCGTGGACTTGAACTCGCTGGCGACGTTCATCACGCGCATGGAGGCGACCGACGTTGACCTCGATGAATTGCAGGCGGCCTTCGACGCGGTCGAGGCGGCCTGCCGCGAGAAGATCGAAGCGCTCTACATGACCACCTGCCCGAAGTGCGGCGAGCGTGTCGCAGCCGACTGGTTTGAGTGGAGCAACGTCGTCGAATGTCGAGAGTGCGGCCGGGTCGTGGAACTCCACCGGGCCGAGCGGGTGCGCAAGGGCGAGAAGATCGCTGGTGTGTCGGCAGGGGAGTACAAGTGCTACCACAAAGGTTGCGAGGCCGCTTGGCGCCCCTCGCAGTGTGACCGAGTCGATCCAGTGCTCGTCCGCGTACACGTCAGGTGTCCGAGATGCAAACACCGGGGGGACTTTGGCCCAGCGGCGGATGATCTGCGATTGGCGGATTCCATTCGTAGCGACCTCGATGCGTGCATGAGGCGCGAGAGACTGTGGTACCCGGACATCGAGATGCCGGATTGGTGGGATCTGCGCCGTCCGTACAATGCGCACATCAAGCGGTTCGCCCACCTGTTCACACCTCGGAATCTGCTGGCGAACGCTGTCCTTGCAAAGAGCGTGACGGAGGGCCCTTTCGAGGGTCAGGTGCAGAACCTTCTTGTGTTTGCCTTCAGCGCGTCGCTCCGATTCACCAACCGGATGGTCTTCCGCAACCCGGGCTGGCAAGGCGGAAAGCCCATCGAATGGGCGAGCAGTACGTACTGGCTGCCGGAAGTCTTCTGCGAAATAAACACATGGGCCGCATGGGAGAACAGACGAAGGTCGGTAACCCGGGGCAAGCAGTACTCCTGTGAGGAAATCGGGGACAAATCGGTTCTATGCGACCGCTACGAAGACCTGCGCACCGACGGAACAGCGTTTGTGTGGGCGGGCAGTTCGACCGACCTTCCGCTGCCCGACAACTCAGCGGACGTGGTCATCACCGACCCGCCTTACGGGAACAACGTCCTGTACGCCGAACTCTGCAATTTCTACTGGGCATGGGTCGGGCGTATGCTGGAATCGAACGGCCTGATCGACGACTCGGAGGAGGCCATTGTCAGCAAGAAGCATGACAAGGGACTCGCGGAGTATCGGGACCTGCTTTTCCGGGTCTTCAAGGAATGTCATCGCGTCCTCAAGCCGGGCCGATGGATGGTCATGACGTTCCACAACAAGGAGTTCCAGGTCTGGAATGCCATCCATCTTGCGGCACACGACGCCGGGTTTGTCCTGGCCGAGCACGATGGGATGATCTACCAGCCGCCGATCAAGAACTACACGCAGACGATCCAGACCCGAAGAAGCGGTTCGATGCTCGGCGATTTCATCCTCTCATTCCAGAAGGTGGAGGGGCCGCCGGCGTTCAGGCAGATCGAGCACGCAGAGATCGGGCGGCAGGTCGAGCGCCTGGCGTCAGAAGCGGTCATGCACCATCACGGCGCCACGCTTTCGATGATATACATGAAGCTGATGCCGTGGCTTCTGAACAACAACCTGCTCGACCAAATCGGCGAGAAAGAGGTGGTTCCGTTCCTCCGCGGGAACTTCGAGGAGCGGGACGGTGTGTGGCACGTGAAGGAGGTGCAGGGGGCAGAGCTGCGGCAGGCGATGGAGGAATACAGCCGTCAGCACTACAAGGCATCCTACGAAGAACTGAACTTCGTGCCGGTTGAGGCGCGCATCGAGTACCTCGTCAAGCGCCTGCTCTACGGAAAGGGCTACGCGACCCAGGACGAGGTCCTGAACACGATCTACACGAACCTCATCAACTCAAACATGGCTGAGGCGCGCGAAATCCACTTGGTGCTCAACAGCATAGCCCAGCTCGTGCCCCTGTCCGACGTAACGGGCGGCGGGCGGAAGAAAAAAAGCGGCCGGAAGGTCTGGCGCCTCAAGGAAGACATCGAGCGCGACTCGCTTTTCCGCGACGTAGAGGGCGCCGACGTTCAGTATCGGCTCGCAAGCTCGGAGGAATCCGACCACGACCTGGCAATCGCGCGCCTGGTCGAAATGGCGGCGATGCAAGGCATGAAAGCGCACATCGGCAAGACGGAGCAGACGAAGTACACCGAGTTCCGCATCATGACGAGCGACCTGCCGCAGCGCGTGGCGGGAATGCCGAAGGCGGCGCGCGAAATCGTGGAGCAGATCGACGTCCTCTGGCACAATGGCGGGAAGGGGGTCGTCGCCGCGTTCGAGGTCGAGCGGACGACGACCATCACGAGCGGGATTGACCGCTTTCGCAACCTCCTCGCGGCGGCGCCGGACATCGAGGTCGAACTGTACCTCGTTGTGCCCAAATCCCGCGCGAGGGAAGTACGGGCCAAGATTGGCTCGCCCGCCAATCGCAAGGACGGCCTTGACAAGAGAATCGGCTACATCTTTCTGGAAGACTTGAACATTCGGAATCGCAGCGCGTCCAAGGTCGATTTCGAGAAAATCAAGCACAAGGTCAACGGCAAATGAGCGGACTTCTGTCGCCAGACCAGGTTGATGAGCGCCGGGAGTTGTTTCGGCGGTGCCTGAACATGGACATCCTTCGAGCGCAGCGCTATGCGGTAGAACTCTCCGAAGAGAAGTTCCTCGAAGCCATCAACGGCACGGCGCGAGACCTGCTCGGGATGAACATGAAGGTTCCGGCTGATTTCCCTGACAACTATTTCGGCCAGTACTACACGATTCAGAACCGGACGCTCGCCGCCGGCAACATCTGGGATCAGTTGGAAAACGACATCGTGCAGTGTCTCACGGCTGAGCGGGAGACGCGCGAAGCCCTGGAGTACTTCCTGAATCAGCCGGGATACGAAGCAGACTTCACTGGGATCAAGGCGCGATTCAACCGATGGCGGAATACACTGGATGTCCTCCTCGGCTTCCGCCTTATCCGCAAGATGCCAAGCCGGACCCGGGACGTCACGACCTACGCTCTCTATAACGAGATGGCCCCCTTGCTGAGACGGGTCCTTTCGTCTTCGGCGGCCGACGACCTGCCGGTCATCAACTCGGAAGCGGCGCAGGCCGAGCTTGCGAACGTCCACGAAATGGAGCGCGAATACGAGCAGTACCTCGAAGGACTGGTCGAGCAGCGCCTGGACGAGACCGTCGAGTTCGGACGGCAGCACATGAGCTTAGGACTCGTCGCCACGTACTTCAAGGAACTCTTCGGCGGCCTGCTTTATTTCGACGTGCTGCTCTCGTTGGCCCAGCAGTACGGCATGACCGCCACGGACATCGTGAATCCCGAGGGCACCAAGGCCGGCTCGACGGGCTTTCATCTGGCGCTCTTCGGCGCTCCGGGAACCGGGAAGACTTTTGCCATCAAAGACATGATTATGGGCGATGAAAGCAGGACCATACGGCCCCACGGGCTCCCGGGCCTCAACCGGTACTGCGGCGGGATGACGGCGGCAAACTTCATCCGCATCGGCGAAGCGTACCAGGGCAAGCGTTTCAACTTCGTTGTCACCGAGTTCAACGACTGGTTCCGGTACAAAGGGATGGTCGAACCGCTCAAGTTAGCCCTTGAGCAGGGCACCATCCGTTACGAGACAAAGACCGAGACTATCGGACCGTACAAATTCAGTTGCTATTTCTCCACCAACTACAACACGAAAACAGACAAGGAAGCAGGCTACAGGGTCACGGTTGCTGATCCGAACTTCAACGCCATAGAGGACAGGATGCTCGTTCGGATGCACCGTATGACGAAGGAACGGCTCGGAGAACTAAGCCGCAGCCAGCGCGATCTCGCGATGGGACGCATGAAGATGCGCCTGGCGGACCAGATAAGAGATCACCTGACCCTTGTATACGCTGTCCAGACGGAACATCCCCTGGTGAGTGCGCGGTTCCCCAGAAAGCAAGTGGTCTTGAGAGAGGGCTTCTTTGACGCGCTGGAGCACGCCCAGGAAGCTCTTCTTCGCCAGATAGAGGGGCGTATCCTCTTCAGCATCCGCGTGCGGCAAAACGCCATCAAGTTGGCCGGGGCGTTGGCACTCCTATCCTCTTTCCGGGGCGACCTCGCACGGCTCGAGATTCCCGATGAGGCGCGCGACCTTGCGCTCCGCTTCTTCGTGGAGGAGATCGCCGTCCGACAGAAGGTTGCCGTAGACGTCAACGCTGTTCTCGGCGAGCTGCCTGCCGGGCTCGCCAAGTGACCCAATTCACATATTGATGAAAATGCGGAAGGTCTCGCGGCCGAACAATGTAACGAGAGTCACAACAACGCCCGCGAGCAGCACGCCGGCGAGGATGCCGGGGAACGCCCGCCGCGCCCGCACGTGCATCAGGAACGCGAGCAGCGAGCCGGTCCATGCGCCCGTCACGGGCAAGGGAATCGCCACGAAGATCGCGAGCCCGAGCGCTTCGTACTTCTCGACAAGGTCCCCTCCCCGCCGCCGCGATCGCTCGAAGACCCATGTGAAGAACCGGTGCCAGAGCTTCGACCGCTTCATCAGAAAGCTTGAGACGGGGCCGATCAGCAGGATGATGGGGATGATGGGGATCAGGTTGCCGATGACGGACAACACGTATGCCTGCCACCACGGCATCTTGTAGTACAGGATCGCGACGGGGATCGAGCCGCGGAGTTCGAGGATCGGAAGGGTCGCGAGGATAACGACCACGGCCGACGGCCCGGCGCCCTGCCCCTCCAGCCATCGGACCAGCTTCGGCGGCTCACTCGTCGCCTCGTCGGCGGCGCTCAGGGCGGCCTGCAGCGGGCCTGCGAGAAGGACGACGCAGAGAAGAACGGCCGCACAGAGGGATGCTCGGGGCGTTCGCATCAGTCGTGTTGCTCCGTCACTTCGCGGATCGAGTCGTAGAGGATATCGAGCATCCGGTCGAGGACGTCCTCCGTCATGCACAGAGCGGGCATAATGACGATTACGTTGCCGAGCGGCCGCGTGATGAGACCGCGACACCGCGCCGCCTGCGTCACGCGGATGCCGATCTTGTCGGCCGGTTCGTATTCCTCCTTCGTATCGCGGTCGCGGACAAGCTCGATCCCTGCGATCAGGCCGCGTTGGCGGATGTCGCCGACATGCGTCAGCTCGCGGAATCCCTCCAGCCGCTGCGCCAGTTGCTCAATTCTCGGTTGGATCGCATCGAGCGTTCGGTCTTTTTCGAAGATGCCGAGCGTCGCCAGCGCGGCCGCGCAGCCGAGTGCGTTGCCCGTGTAGGTGTGGCCGTGGAAAAACGTCTTTGATTCCTCATACTCCCCGAGGAACGCGGCGTAGATCTCATCGGTCGTGAGGGTCGCCGCGAGCGGCAGGTACCCGCCCGTCAGGCCCTTGGCGAGCGCCAGAATGTCGGGCGACACGTCCTCGTGCTCGCACGCGAACATCTTCCCCGTGCGGCCGAAGCCCACAGCGACCTCGTCGCAGATAAGGAGGACGTCGTACTTGTCGCACAGCGCCCGAACGCCGGCGAGGTAACCGAGCGGGTGCACGATCATACCGCCTGCGCCCTGCACCAGCGGCTCCATCACAACGGCGATAACCTCGTCGGCGCGGTCTTCGAGCAGCTCGTCCATCGCGCCGAGGCACGCCATCGAGCACGTCTCCGGCTCGCGGCCGAGTGAACAGCGATAGCAATACGGCGCCGGGGCTCGCAGCGTCTCAAAGAGCAACGGGCCATAGAGGCCCTGGAAGACCGGGATGCCGCCGACGCTGACGGCGCCGACCGTGTCGCCGTGATAAGCGAGGTCGAGGGCGACGAACTTCGTCCGTCCCTCTTCCCCCTTGAGCCGCCAGTATTGGAACGCGATCTTGAGAGCGATCTCCACCGCCTCCGAACCGCTGTCGGAGTAGAAGACCTTGTTGAGTTCGCCGGGGGCAAGCCGGGCGAGCCGCTCGGCAAGCTCGATCGGCGGCGGTGCCGTCGTGCCCAGCATAGTCGCGTGTGCGATCCGGCCGAGCTGGTCGCGGACGGCCGCGTCGATCTCCGGGCGGCGATGCCCGAACAGATTGCACCAAAGCGACGACACGCCGTCGATGTAGGCGTTGCCGTCAGTGTCGTAGAGCGTCGTGCCCTCGCCGCGCTCGATGACAAGCGGTTCCTCCGCGAGCCAGTCCCGCATCTGAGTGAAGGGATGCCAGAAGTGTTCCTTGTCCTTCTCGGCGAGTTCGCGCGTGCGATCGGTCATTGGTGGTCACGCCTGGCTGTCGGCGGCGAGCTTCACGGCCTCGGCCAGGTCGATGGCCTCCGCGTAGAGCGCCTTGCCGATGATGATGCCTTCAAGCGGCAGTTCGGTCAGGCGGCGGACGTCGTCGAGTGTCGAGACACCGCCCGAGGCGATAACGGGAACGTCGATCTTCTCCGCGAGTTGGCGCGTCGCCTCCACGTTCGGCCCGGTCATCATCCCGTCGGTCGCGATGTCGGTGAAGACGATGGCGGCAACGCCGCTGCCGGCCAAGCGTTCGGCCACGTCGAGCGCCTCCAACCCGGAATCGCGCGTCCAGCCCTCGATGGCGACACGTCCGTCGCGTGCATCGACGCCGCCGACGATGCGGCCCGGATAGCGCTCGCAGACGGAGGCGAGCCAGGTGAGGTCGGCGACGGCCTGCGTGCCGACGACAACACGCTTCGCGCCGATCTTCTCGAGCACGTTCTCGACGGAGTCGTCGTCCCGGATGCCGCCGCCGATCTGGACGTTGCCCCCAAAGGCGGCGACGATTTCCGCGATCGTGTTGGCGTTGACGGGTTGCCCGCCGAACGCGCCGTCGAGATCGACCACGTGCAGCCACTGCGCGCCGGCGCCGGCCCATCGGCGGGCGATGGCGGGCGGGTCGTCGGAGAACTCGGTCTCGGCGTCGGCGCGGCCCTGGAGCAGGCGGACGCAGCGGCAGCGCCCGCACTCGTCCTGTTTGAGGTCAATGGCAGGAAAGATGTGCATGCTATTCTTTGATCTTTGCGATATCGTTTTCGCGGCCGACGATGAAGAGCGTGTCGCCTGCCCGGATTTCGCGATCCGCCGACGGAATACTCTCGAGTTCGCCGCTCTCGTCGGCCGTCGCGGCGCCATGACGGATGGCAATCACGTCGAGCCGCATCTCGCGCCGCAGGTCGAGCTGGCGAAGCGTCTTGCCGACGAACTGCGACGGGGCCTTGATTCCCCAGACGCTGAATCCATCGGCGAGCGGAAGCGAGTCGAGCACGTTCGGCCGCACGAGGCTCGCGACGACGCGCTTTGCCTGCTCCTCGGACGGCGACACGACCTGCGTCGCTCCGACGCGGTCGAGAATCTTCGCGTGGTCCTTCGAGTTCGCCTTGACGACAATCTCCCGGACGCCCGCCTCCTTCGCGTAGAGCGTGGCGAGGACCGAGGCCTCGATCTGCGGCCCGAGGCTGATGATGACGCAGTCGATCCCTTCGCCGAGGAACTTGACCATCGTCGAGCGATCGGTCGCCTCGCCGACAACGGCCGTCGTGGCCCGGCTCTTGATCTCGTTGACGAGGTCCGAATCAGAATCGATCACGAGCACCTCGCACCCGTACCGCAGCAGGTTCTCGGTCACGGCCCGGCCGAACTGGCCCAGCCCCAACACCGCAAACTGCTTCACGTGTTCCCCCTTTCAACCGACGAGGAGGTATTCCTCCGGGTACTGATACCGGTTCGACTTGTCCGCCGTGAAAACCATCTGCGCAAGCGCAAGCGGCCCGAGCCGGCCCAGATACATCACACATATGATGATGAGCTTGCCGCCCCATGTCAAGGCGCCCGTCTCGGCCGTGGTCAACATGCTGAGCCCGACGGTCCCGAACGCCGACACGACCTCGAACAGCAGTTCAACGAATTCCAGATCCTGGCCGCCTGCCCGTGCGGGGCCGTCGGTTATGAGGAGCAGCATCGTGGCGAACACGACCAGCAACACGCCAAGCACGGCGACGACGAGCGCCTTTGTGATTACGGCGGCCGGAATGGTCCGCCGGCCGACCTCCACGCGCTCGTGACCGCGCAGCCGAGCCAGCACGACCAGGAGGATGACGACGAGCGTCGTCGTCTTGATCCCGCCGGCCGTCGAGCCCGGCGAGCCGCCGATGACCATCAGGACCAGAGCCAGAAAGCCCGTCGCGTCGGACGCTTCGCCGAAGTCGAGCGTGTTGAAGCCCGCGGTGCGAGTCGTTACCGACTGGAACCACGCCACAGTGGCGCGTTCGCTCACCGATGCCTCTTCCGGACCAATCCTCGGCCGCTGGAACGCGAAGAAACCGGCCGTGCCCAGGACAAGGAGCACGATGGTCGCGATGAAGACGATCTTCGCGTGCAAGCTCAGCTTAACGCGGATGCCGCGCAGCCGCAGCCGGAACTTGTTGTAGACGTCGATGAGGGCCGGGAAGCCGATGCCGCCGAAGATGATCAGGCCCGGGACCATGAGGTTGATCGTCAGGTCGGCCCGGTATTCCTGAAAACTCGTCTGAAACAGCGAGAAACCCGCGTTGCAGAACGCCGAGATCGAGTGGAAAATGCCCGCCCACACGTGATGGTGTTCGAGCCCCTCGACGCCGCCGAACCGGCGGCTCAGCACAAACGCCCCGGCCACCTCCGCAATGAGCGTGAACCCGCCGACGATCAGGAGCAGGCGTCTCGCGGACCCGACGCCCGAGACCGTATACTCGCCGCGCAGCATGATCAGGTTACGCAGCGACGAGCGATTCCCGAGCGTCAGCAGCACGAACGTCGACGTGGCCATGATGCCCAGCCCGCCGAACTGGATGAGCAGCAGAACCACACCCTGGCCGAACGGCGTGAACCGCGATCCGGTCTCGACGACGATCAGGCCCGTCACACAGACGGCGGACGTCGCCGTGAAGGCCGCATCGACGAGCGAAATCGGTTCGGTGGTGGAGAACGGCAGCAGTAGAAGGACCGTGCCGACGCAGATGGCCGCGACGAAGAAGAGAGCCAGAAGCTGGACAGGGCCGAGCCCGGCCAGCCACCCTCGCACTCGTTCGACCACGCATGGCTCCCGTCGCGGGCTCATGGGGCTCGCGCGGGCATGCCGCCCACGCCGTTCGCGCGGGCATTATAGCATTTTGCGCGCCGCCGCTTCAACCGACACCCCCGCCCTTCGAGCGGTGGCCGGCGGGCTCCGTGTGTTTCGTGGCAAGCAAGCCACCGCTCACTGACCGCTGATCACTGCTTTCTTGTGCCTTGCTTGCCCTGAGCTTGTCGAAGGGGTGCCTTGGTGGCTGCAGAAGCCGTTGCCGTTCTTCGTGCTCTTCGTGAGCTTCGTGGTTGCTGAGGCCGTTGCCGCTCACCCCTGTTCCCTGCCCCCTGATCACTGCTTCTTTGTGCCTTTGTGCCTTGGTGGTAAGGAAGCCGTTGCCGTTCGCCTCCGTTCCCTGCTCCCTGATCACTGCTTCATTCGGTTCAGGGCGGATGTCCGGTCCTATGTCACGTCATCGCAGGACGGCGAAACTCCTTTCCGCGTTTGGCTCGAGGAAGTGCGAATGCGCGAGGTCGCGACGGGGTCGCTCGCCCGGTCGCTCCGCTTGCCAGACGGCCCAGACGTGGCCGGAAAAATCGGCCCGCCCAAACAAACCGTGCTCATCCGGCAGCAGACTCCCAGGCATCCTTCCACAAGCGGCCCGTACGCAGAAAACCGGGACTGGCACACCGTTGCCTGTCCCGTTTTCTGCCGGGCCGCCTCGCGTCGCTCTTTCAGACGCGCGCTCCTTCCAGGCGTCATCCCTTTCTACCCAACCCGCACGCTTTGAACCTCCATCCTCAGAAACACTCACCGCCGAGATCGCTGAGGACGCAGAGAGGAACATGAGCCGGTCTCTGCGATCTCTGCGTCCTCCGCGGTGAAGAAGCCGTTGCAGCGGGAAACCGTCCCCGTAGAATGCATACACCACAAATCGCCCCAATGCAAGCCCTCCAGCAAGAAATACCACACATTTCTTCGCAAGATCTGGCTAACGGATGTTGTGGGCGTATGATACGCCGATGTCGATTGTGTGGCCTTTTTTGGCCAGGACGGAGATTCACGGCCTTTAGACGCAGATAAACGCAGAGCGCGCAGACCCGGAAAGGGCCAGGGGGCCGCTTTTGGAGTGCGGCGGCACGACGCCGCTTTCAGTGCGCCCGGAGGGTGGAATTAGGTAAGACGTCCCCCGATTAGGCCAGTCCCGTCTTCACATCCTTGAACCCGGGCGTAAGCGCTCGGGGGTCAGATTTGGCAAGTTGGACAAACGCCTTGAGGATATCTATCGCGGCTACGCGGGCCGGGGCTCGTCGTGTCTTCTTCTTTTTCAGTCGGCCCAGCCATCCGTGGCTGAAGTTCTTGTGCCAGTCCACGAACTCGTCCCAGGTCCACCATTTCCCGGGTTTGGCGAAAGGCTCACACAGCACAAAGGCCATCCGATCCTTCTTGTCATCGGCATCTTGGTAGCCTGCGATGATCGCATCTTCCATCCACGGCGCTCTTGCCGGCGTACCTGAGTCGAGAGCTCTCTTCAGTGCCTGCCACGCTCCCTCAGGAGTCTTATACCGACGCCAATCCCACGCCGCCCCGGTGGAGTCTTTCACGCGCTGCCAAAGACCTTCCGGCGGCGTGCAGAACGCATAATCATTCAAGGGCTGGTGTTTCATCGGTTTGTAGACGAAGCTAGACCCAAAACCAGACATCGTCATCAGCGTCTCATAGTCCATCTTATTCCAGCCGGCCGCCTTCATACACACCAGGTCGCACATGATCCGTGTCATCGGCTGCCAGTACGTCTTGTCTGTATACTCGTTGACCCGATCAAAGATGTTCGATACGCGTTTCAGCAACACACGCTTCTGTTTCGTGTGCTTTGACTTGCTCATTTGCTCACCTCCTGTTCCCTTTTCTAACCATTCGCTTCAGGCGCGGCTCCCAGCCGTCGCCTGGAAGCGGTTGTTAGCCAACGGCCAGTTTCTCCATGCTTGCCAGAATCTTCTTCTCGGCCTCAAGAGCCGTGCCAACAGTGTCTCTGATAGCTTGCCGACCCGACTCGGTATCGCGCCTATTGCCGAACCCCTCGCTGGCAAACCGCCCCAAGCTCTCGGCGGCAGTGCGATAGTTCCCGGCGATATCGCCCACCAGGGCGGCCACGTCGCCATTTAGCTTCTCTGCCGCATCGCCGAAGTAATCGGCGAGGGCCGCGCGCGCGTTATGCTGGAAGTTGATCGCGATGCAGTCGATGTATTCATTCGGGATTTCGATATCCGGCTGCAGCAAGTCGGCCAGGAACCGCTCGAGGGCGCTGATGCCGTAGTTGGCCGAGACGCCAAAGCGTCCCACGGCGTGGTGGTTGTCCTGCCAATCAACAACCCGATTGGCCAGAATCCTCACGGCCTCCTCGCGCTGGGGCTTCCGCGTCTTCTCCGCCGCAAAGTACATGCCGCCCCCAGGAAGCGGCACCCATTGGGGAACCCACTCCGAAAACTTCTCCCAAGGCACCTCGCCGTCCAGGGCTGGGCCGCCTACGCCGCGTGCGCGCACGGACCTGTCTGCAACGTCATCGGCATCCGTGTAGGCATACACGACCGAGTCTTCCGGGCCGGCCATCTTCACTGGGTTGCCTGCATCCAGCCCGGTCTTGATGAAATCCCACGCTTCCTGTGGGTCGGCGGTCCACGTGGCCTCAAAGCGGCACCCCAGCAAGCCGCCGGCGCGCTGTGGCAGGTCGATGTTGGACGAGTAGACACTGGCGAACTGGCCGCGCATGTAACAGAATGCCAGCCCAAGCCCGTCCGCGGCATGCGTTTCGCCCCAGGCGGTATCGGTATGCCCTGCTGCCTGCACCAGCAGATGCAGCACCTTAACGCCGCTGATGTTATGGGTATCGAGAATCGCTCTGTTGGCATCAAACAGCGCGTCCAGATTCAGTTCCATACGACCTTGGCTCTGGTGGGACATGTGCTCTTCCTCCTTCTGTCCATTGCGCTAACGCGAAGCTAAGCCGCGGCGTGTTCGCCGTCGGCTACGGCTACTTGTTGGCTGTTTCCCTGTATGCCTCCAGCAAGGCAGAAAGAAGAACTCCGTCGATTGTGGCGCTCTCGAGGTCGCAGCCCTTGATAGCGATGCCGGACAGGTCGCAATCCGTGAACGTGCTGCGGTTGAGATCGCACTCAACGAACTCCAAGGGCTCCTGCTTCGGAATGTTCCCGTCTTCGTCGGGGTGAAGTGAGAGATGCTTGAACTTCGCTCCACCCATTGTGACGGAGTGCATCGTGATGTTGGACAGATTCACGTCCGCGAACGACGCGTTGACCATGTTGACGTGGTCGAACCTGGCTTCGGCCAACGCGACCTGCTGGAACGAACTGCGCGACATGTTGAGGTCTTCGAACTCGGACCCGGGGATGCCGCCGTATTTCACGACGAGCTTCTCGTCATTCTGAGGCTTCACTTCCATTTCGATCTCCTTTCATTCAGCCAACGCTTGGGCTGAGGTGCGCGGTCCCCCCGTGCATCATGACCGGCCTGCGCGCTCAAGACAGCCCTTCCGCCGACGATGAAGGTCCCTGATGCCGATTCGGGGGAGTACCTGATTATGCGCCGCCCCCGGTGAAGTGTCAAACGCTTTCCACCCTCAAGGAGGTGACCCATGACGAAAGACAAAGAGACCGAAAAGAAGCCTCTGAAGAGGAATCGCGTCGCCCCTCATGGCATCCCCCTCGGGCCCAGCAAGCAGGTCGAGGTGATAGCTCTGGGGACACAATACTCAACTCCGCCCGGGTTTCTTCGCCGAGGGTCTCGGTCCGGGCTTCCGCCTGCGAAGTACACGGCCCCAGCGATCGGCACGATCATGCCCCCATCGAACCGTCCTGTCAAGGACGATAGTCTGATGTCTCCAGACTCCCGCGCCGCATCCCATCTTGACCACCGCGCCGCCCCCTGATAGACTGCTTCGACCGAATCGGACGCCGCAACTCACTGGGAACCGAAGACCTATGAAAGCCGTCATTCTTGCCGCCGGAAGGGGCACGCGGATGCGGGGGCTCTGCGAGTCCACCCCGAAACCGCTGCTGCCCATCGCCAACCGGTCCATCGTCTCACTCCTGTTCTCGCGCCTGAAGGGAGCCGGCATCCGCGATGTCGCTCTCGTCGTCGGATTCGAGGGCGAGAAGCTTCAGGCCCTCATCGGAGACGGCTCGCGGTACGGCGTCAACGTCGCGTACGTCTGGCAGAAGGAACAGCTCGGCACCGGCCACGCGGCGATGCTTTGCGAGGAGTTCGTCGGCGGTGAGCCGTTCGTCCTGATCTTCGGCGACATCCTGACGCCCGCCGAGAACCTCGCCGAGATGGTCCGGCTGTTCGGCCAGGACTCGTGCGACGCCGTCTTGAGCGTCTTTCCCGTCGAGGACCCGAGCAACGGCGCCGCGGTGACGACCGAGGGCGGGCTTGTCACGAACGTCATCGAGAAACCCCCGCCCGGCTCCATCCGAAACGCCTACTGCAACGCCGGCGTCTTCGTCTGGCCCGCGCGGATGTTCGATTTGATTCGCGACCTCGAGAAGTCGCCGCGCGGCGAGTACGAGTTCAGCGACGGCATCACGCGGTTCATCGAACAGGGCGGGCAGCTTGCGGCGTTCGAGCTGCGCGGCTACTGGGAGAACATCACGGATCCCGAGACGTGCATCCGGATGAACCGCAACGTGCTCGGCGAACTGCTGCCGCCGGCCGAGCCGGCCGTGGATCCGTCGGCCGAGGTCGGCAAGGACGCGATCATCGAGAACTGCCGCATCGGGGCCGGCGCCGTCATCGGCCGCGGGTGCAAGTTGATCGGGTGCTGCGTCGGCGCGGGCGCTCGAATCGCCGGGCACGTGAGCGCCGACTACGCGGAGATTCAGGCGAACGCGACGGTCGGCGGCGGCTCGATCCTCGGGCCGGGTGCGTCCATTGCCGAAGATGCCGTCATCGGATCCGGCGTACGCGTCGGCCCGAACGCCTCGGTCGGCCGCGAGTGCAGCGTCGGCGACAACGCGACGCTCTCCTCCGCCATCCTGCTGGACAGCTCCACCGTCGGCGCGGGGGCTGCGCTCGTCAACGCCGTCGTCGACTGCGGCATGACGGTGCCGGAGGGAGAGCGGGTCACGGGCATGCCGGAGGAGGTGGTCACCCTCCTCGCCCGCCGGGACTGACCATGCAAGAGCGGCGAATGCGAACGGCGTGTCGCGTCGGCTCCCTCGACGAACTGACGGCGTCCTTTCCGCAAGTCGAGGTGACGGACATCATGCGGCGCGCGGCCGAGCGATATCCGTTCGCCGTGACGCCCTACTACCTGTCCCTCATCGAGAATCCGTCGCCCACCGATCCAATCTACCGGCAGTGCGTGCCGGACGGGGCGGAACTTGGGGATGGCGGCCTGCGGGCGGACGAGTTGGGCGAGGACTCACAGTTCTCGCCGGTGCCGGGCCTCATTCATCGCTATCCCGACCGCGTCGTCTGCCTCGCAACGACGCGCTGCCCGACGTACTGCCGCCACTGCACGCGGAAGCGACTTGTCGGGCGCCCCGCAGACACGGAACCGGACTTTGACGCGCACGCCGACTACGTGCGTGCACATCCGGCTGTGCGGGATGTCATCATTTCGGGCGGCGACCCGCTGACGATGACGACCGAGCGACTCGACGACATCATCCGGCGCTTTCGCGACGTCCCGAGCGTTGACATCATCCGCATCCACACGCGGGCACCCGTCACGCTTCCGACGAGGCTTGACGACGCGCTCTGCGAGATGCTCAAGCGCCACCACCCGGTCTGGGTCAACACGCAGTTCAACCATCCGCGCGAGATCACGCGCGCGAGCGCCGCGGCGTGCGATCGGCTTCTGCGGCGCGGCATCCCCGTCGGAAACCAGACGGTGTTGCTCCGAGGTGTGAACGACGAGCCGGCGGTGATGGAGGAGTTGTGTCGGGCGCTCCTCCGCATACGCGTCCGCCCGTACTACATGCTCCAGTGCGATCCAGTCGCCGGCACCGAACACTTCCACACGCCCATCGAGCGCGGGATCGACATCCTGCGCCACCTCCACCGGACCGTCGGCGGGCTGGGCGTCCCGCGATTCGTCGTCGATGCGATCAATGGCGGCGGGAAAGTTCCCATCGATCCCGGGTTCGTCGCCGAGCGGCGGCCCGGCACGTTTATGATCGAGAACTTCGACGGGGAGATCGTCAGCTACCCGGACCCAGCCGGTTGCAGTGAATTACCTTGAGCGCGGCCGGCAGTTGCTCCGGCGGGAAGCCCTCGGGCAGAGCGACGGTCACATCACGGCTGACGTACGGCACGAGGTCGAAGGCATTGTCGCCGAACTCGACGTCCTGCCCCGGCACGGTCAACCAGACCCCCTTCACGAATACGGGAGCGGTCAGACGCAGGCGCGTCTCGCCGTCGAATTCGTCGGTCTCGGTTTCGACGGTGATGTCCGGCTCCGGCAGGTCAAGGTCCTTGGGCCGGGCGAAGAACCACGTTGCCTGCGACTCGTAGACGCCGCTGTAGAACGTGATCCAGAGGAACTGGCGGGCGGGGTCGATGTCTGGGAGGCCGTCGCGCGGGATCGCGCAGAGGCGGCAGGCGCTGTCGGCAGGGGTCGCAACGCCGTCGGTGTGCACAAGGTGCGCCTCGCCGCAGACGTCGAAGACCTCGACATCGAGCGTGCCGGCGACGGGATGCTCCGTATCGTTGATCCCCGAGACGACGATCTCCCCGTCCTCTTCGTGCGTCGTTACGAGCACCGGCTTGAAGGCGCGCCGCACGGCATAGTACGCCGGCTTCCGGCGAAGCGCACCGTCGACGGTCGACCAACTGATTACGGGCCAGCAGTCGTTGAGCTGCCAGACGAGCGCTCCGGCCGTGTGCCATTTGCTCCGCCGCCAGTGTTCGATGCCCGTCCGGAGCGCCTCGGCCTGGACGATCTGCGAGAGAAGGACAGAGCGTTCGAAGTTCTCGGGCCTGCGGAAGAACAGCTCGCGGGCCGCGTCGAGCTTCGCGGTGCCGCCGTCGCACTTCTGGTGCGCCCGCATCACCTCGCCGTCGACGACGAGGTCTTCCGGTTCCGCGAACTCGAGGATCGTGTCCATCGTCGGGAACGCCTGGAACCCGAACTCGCTGACGAATCGCGGGCGGCGGTCGAGATACCCCGCAGGATCGGGGCCGCCGTGCCAGACGCTCCAGTCGTGCATGTCGCCGTGGCTCTCGGCGTTTGCGCCGGGCCCGCCGTATGGGCTGCCGGGCCAGTAGAACCGAGCCGGATCGAGCCGGCGGCAGATCGCGGGCAGCAGTTCGTCGTAGATTGCGCGGGCGTGGAAGGCATCGCCCCAGCCCCATTCCTCAGCCCCCCAGTGGTTTTCGTTGTTCCCGCAGTAGAGCGCGATGCACGGATGGTTCCGCAGGCGCCGCACGGCCTTCTCCGCCTCGTCGGCCGCGAGGTCGCGGAACCACTCGGCGTCCGGATAATCGGCGCACGCGAACATGAAATCCTGCCAGACGAGGATGCCCTTCTCGTCGCAGATGTCGTAGAACGCGTCGGACTCGTAGATCCCGCCGCCCCACACGCGGAGCATGTTCATGTTCTGGTCGACGGCCATCTCGATCAGGCGGCGGACCTTGTCGTCCGTGACGCGCGACGCAAAGGCGTCGGCCGGGATCCAGTTCGCTCCCTTCGCGAACAGCCGGCGCCCGTTGATCTTCAGGATGAACGACTCGCCGATGTCGTCCGGCTCGCGTTCGATCTCACACGTGCGGAAGCCGATGCGAACCTCGCGCACGTCCAGCTCGTCGCCGCGGTCGCGCAGCCGGACAGACAGGTCGTACAAGCTCGGCTCGCCCAGCCCCACCGGCCACCATAACTCCGGCGCCCCGACCTCGATCACGGCCTCGGCGCGGTCGCCCACATCGTGCAGCTCGACCTCCCCCACGGTTCGCTCGTCGAGCGCGAGCGTCGCGTTCAAGCTGAGCGGCGTCGCGTTCGTCCGGGCGAGGTCGACGGCGAGGTGCAGGCGCCCTGCCCCGTCGACCACTTCCGCCTGTGCGAACACGCTGTCGATGCGGGCCGTGCTGAACGCGCGGATGAAGGCCGACCGCCAGAGCCCGCAGGTCGGGAGCGTCGGACCCCAGTCCCAACCGGTTGCGTACTGCGGCTTGCGCGCGTAGACACGCGGCCCGCCGGGCAGCGCGCCGGACAACATCTCGCGCTCGGCACAGACACGGTCCGACGATTCGAATCGAACGGCCAGGGTGTTCGGCCCCACGGCGAGCGCGCCGGCGATGTCGAAGACGTGCTCGACGAACGCGTTCTCGGTCCGGCCGATTTCGGCTCCGTTGACCAGGAGCGTGGCGAACGTGTCGAGTCCTTCGCATACCAGCTCGATCCGCTCGTGCGCGAGCAGCGACTCGCCAACGTCGAACGCGCGAACATAGAGCCAGTCGCGCTCGGCGACCCATGTCACCGCGGCCTCGTTCAGCCGGTAGAACGGATCGGGGATCTTCTCCGCGGCCATCAGATCGGTATGGACGCAGCCGGGCACGGCGGCGGGCAGCCAGTCGGCGGCGCCGAGTTGGTCGGTCAGGTCGCAGTCGGGAGCGACCTCGCGGAACCTCCATTCACCGTTGAGAGGCAGCGTCTGCATTGCTTGCTCCAATGGCCCGCGTTCGCGCCGGATGATACGAGTGGCCCGGCGTAGTGTCAAGCTCGGCCCGCACCCCACTCGACCCTCGGCCCGGCCCCGGCTATAATGTTTGGAGAGTTCGTGGAGGAACGGTGTGAGAGCATTTGCGCTGACGGCGCCGTCGACGTTCGGGTGGGCCGATGTGCCGGACGACCCGCCGCCCGGCCCCGGCGAGGCCGTCGTCCAGCCCAAGGCCTGCGGCATCTGCGCGTCGGACGTGCATTACTGGCTGCACGGCCGCATCGGCAGCCAGGTCGTCCGGGAGTATCCGTTCGCGCTCGGGCACGAGCCCAGCGGCGTTGTGGTCGAGGTCGGCGAAGGCGTGACGAACGTGAAGCCGGGCGACCGCGTCGCGATCGAGCCCGCGATCGCGTGCGGCGAGTGCACCTGCTGCAAGGCGGGCCGCGAGAACATCTGCCCGAACGTGATCTTCCTCGCGACGCCGCCCGTCCAGGGCGTCCTGCGCGAAACGATGGTGACACGGGCGCGGAACCTCGAGCCCATCCCCGATTCCGTCTCGTTCGAGGCGGCCGCTCTGTGCGAACCGTTTGGCGTCGGCATCCACGCCGCGCGGCTGCCCGACCTCGCCGAGGGCGAGACGGTCGCGGTGTTCGGAGCCGGCCCGATCGGCTTGTCGACCGCGGTCGCCGCGCGGTGCCGCGGCGCGGGGCGTGTCCTCGTCGCCGAGCCCGTGCCCGAGCGCCGCGATGTCGCCGAGTCGATGGGCTTCGAGACGATCGACATCGACGATGATCCGGTGGAGCGGATTCACGAGATGACGGGCGGCGGCGTCGACGTCGCATTCGAGGCTGCGGGCGATCCTCGGGCGATGGACTGGGCGACGCGCTCGCCGCGGCTCGGCGCCCGGGCCGTCATCATCGGCATCCCGGTCGAAGACACGATCTCGTTCGACATCCACACGATTCGTCGAATGGAGCTGACGATCTACAACTGTCGGCGGTCGAACCACGTGCTTGCCGAGGCAGTGCGCTTGCTTGAGGGGGCCGGGGCCGATATCGTCAAGATGTGCACGCACCGATTCCCGCTCGAGCAGGCGGAGCAGGCGTTTGAGATGGTCAACGACCGCCGCGACGGGGTCGTCAAGGCGATGCTGATGTGTGATTGATGCGGCGTCGCGATGGTGGAGGCAGACATTCGCCTGTGCCCGCTTGGCGGACAAGAATGTCCGCCCCACCAGTTTGAGGTGTGTCCGCTCAGGAGCGTGATGTGGCTCGGAAGCCGAAACGTGGTTCCGGCCTGGCCGTGCTCGTGCTCGATGACGAGGACGGCATCCGGACGATGTGCCGCGAATACCTCGACTCCGTCGGCTGCGAGGTCGAGGAGGCCGCGACGATTGCGGCTGCTCGGGCGGCGCTCGAGAGCCACACGTTCGGCCTCGCGATCTTCGACGTGCGCCTGCCCGACGGCTCGGGGCTCGACCTGTTCCGCTCGGTGCGCGAGAGCCGGCCCGACTTGCCCATCGCCATCATCACGGGCCACGCCTCGGTCGAAGACGCCATCGACGCGGTCAAGGCCGGCGCGCTCGACTACATCACGAAGCCCTTCGACCTCGACCGCCTGAAGGAGGTCGTCGCGCTCGCGGCCGCCCAGATGCCGGCCGACGCCGCCGACCGCCGCAGCGGCACGTTCGATTTCCACGGCATCGTCGGCGCGTCGACGCCGATGCGATCCGTCTGCCAGCTCATCGAGCGCGCCGCGCAGACGCCGTCGACCGTGCTGATCCAGGGCGAGAGCGGGACCGGCAAGGAACTGGTCGCCAAGGCCATCCACCTGGCCGGACCGAACACGCGCGAGCCCTTCGTGCCCGTCGACTGCAGCTCGATGCCCGAGGGCTTGATCGAGAGCGAGCTGTTCGGGCACGTGAAAGGAGCGTTCACCGGCGCCCACGTCGACAAGGTCGGGCTGTTTCCGTCGGCCGGCAAGGGCACGGTGTTTCTCGATGAGATCGGCGAGCTGCCCCAGCCGCTGCAAGCGAAACTCCTGAGGGCGCTCCAGGAACGCGAGGTCCGGCCCGTCGGCTCGACCGACACCACCCCGTTCCACGCGCGCGTGATCGTCGCAACCAATCGCGACCTGCGGTCCGCGATGGCCGACGGCGAGTTCCGCCGCGACCTCTTCTACCGGCTGCACGTCATCCCCGTCTACCTGCCGCCGCTGCGGTCTCGCCGCGCCGACATCGCGCCGCTCGCCGCGCACTTCCTCGAGGAACTCAATGCCGCCGCGGGCCGCACGTGCACGCTCGCGCGCGGCGCGCTCGACGTGCTCGAGCGCCGCAACTGGGCGGGCAACGTCCGCGAGCTTCAAAACGCCATCGAACGCGCGTTCGCGCTCGCGACCGGGGACATGATCGGCCCGGAAGAGTTCGGGGAGCCCGAGCAGAAACCGGAGCCGCCACGTCAGGGCGACCGGCTCGAGGACTACGAGCGGCAGGCCATCCAGACCGCGTTGGAGAAGGCCGGGGGCAATCGGGAGAAGGCGGCCGAGATCCTCAAGATCGGCGTCGCCACCCTCTTCCGCAAGCTGAAGAAATACGATCTGAAGTAGCCGCCGTCGGGAACTGAATCGCCGTGGGGAAGTGGGAGCAGGTATGCGGACGGGAATGAAGGCGTCGATCATCCCGTTGGTGCTGGCCGCCGTGACCGTGGCCGGTTGTCGGTCGGCGCCGACGCCAGAGACACCCGCCTGGCGGACACAGATCGAGGCGGCTCTCGACAGCCCCATGACCTTCGATTTCGTCACTACCCCGTTGGATGATTGTGTCGCGTTTTTCAGGTCGAGGTTGCGCGTGAATATCGTGGCGGACAAGGAGGAGCTATTCGACCGCGACGACATCGACGTCACGCTCAAGGTCGCCAAGACACCGTTCCGAGACGCGCTTCAGCAGATCTGCGATAAGCTCGGGCTTGTCTACACAATCGAGCACGGGGCTATCTTCATCACGACACAAGAAGCTCTCGCCACGCGCCGGCCGCCGGGTACCCCGGCCGACGGCTGGCCCCGGACGATGCTCGAGCTGCGGCACGGTACGTCCGCCGAGAGGCGCCTTGCCGCCGCGCTTGATCAACCCGTTTCCTTTGAGTTCGTGACTGAACCGTTCGTCGGCGTAATCGGCGGAATCTGCCAAGCCACGAGGATCAAGTGCACCCTCGACGGCGAGGCGGTGGTCTCCTCGCAGGGCGCTCGGCTGACGGCAACGGCCAAGAACATGAAGCTGAAGAGCTCACTGGAGTTCGTGTGCGATCACTTCGGTCTCGACTTCACCGTTCGCGGCGCAGCAATCTACATCGCCGACCGTGAAAGGGTCGCCGACGAGAACCGCGTGAACAAGCGCGTGTACGAGGAGCGCGCGCGGACGCGCCGCCGCGCGGCCGACGCGCTGCGCGACCCGGAAGCCGAGCGGTACATCGCTGTTCGACTGAGCGAACTTGTATCTTTTGACTTCGTCGTGACGCCACTCGAGGACGTGGTCGGGTTCCTGAGCGGCCTCAAGAAGGTCAACATGGTGATCGACGAGAGGGGCATGAAGGAGCGCGAGCACCTCGACGTGACCCTGCGCCTGAAGGAGGTCCGCCTCGAGGACGCCCTGCACTGGATCACCGTCTTGCTCGACCTCCACCATGTTGTCCGCGATGGCGCCATCTTCATATCGACAAGGGAGGGCATCCGTGCTCGCGACTTCACGACGATGACCCGCTACGACCGGAGGGAGTGGCGGCGAACGAAGGGGGCGATGAAGAAACGCATCTCTGTTCGCTTCGTCGGGACATCGCTCAGGGACGTCGCCAAGGCGGTGAGCGATCAAGCGGGCGTTCCGGTGCGTATTGGCCCGGAACTCCCGAAGGACCATCTGCCAGACATCACGCTCCGTCTCGAAAACGTCAAGGTAGCATCGTTTCTCGCGCACATGTGCTATCTACACGACCTCGCCTACACGGTCCGCGACGGGGTGGTGATCATCACCAGTCGCGACCGGCTGCTGGAGCCGGAGGAATAGCTGCGGGCCGCCGGCCCTACGCGACGCTCTGGCCGTCGATGGTGCCGGCGTGGATCTCGATCTGGTCGCGATCCTTGATGCTCGCGATCTGCCCGTCCGTCAGGTAGACGACCCGGTCGGACGCGGCGAGCATCTTGTGGTCGTGGGTCGCGCTCATGATCGTGACGTGAAAGTCCTCCTTGAGCCCCTCGAGCATGTCGATGATCTCCTCGCCGGTGTGCAGGTCGAGATTGCCCGTCGGCTCGTCGGCGAGGACGATGGCGGGATCGTTGGCGAGCGCCCGGGCGACGGCGACCCGCTGCTGCTGCCCGCCGGACAACTCGGACGGCTTGTGGAACCGTCGATCACCCAGGCCGACCCGGTCGAGCAGGTCGGCGGCCTTGTCCTGGGCGTCCGCCTGCGACAGCCCGGCGAACAGCATCGGGAACATCACGTTCTCCAGCGCCGTCGCGACCGTGATCAGGTTGAACGTCTGGAAGATGTAGCCGATCTTGTGGCAGCGGAGCCACGCCAGCTCGAACGTGTCGAGCGCGGCGATGTCGACCTCGTCGATGTAGACGTGTCCCTCGTCGGGCTTGTCGAGCCCGCCGATCATGTTGAAGAGCGTCGTCTTGCCCGAGCCGCTCGGGCCCATGATCGAGACGTACTCGCCGCGCTTGACGCTCAGGTCGACGCCTCGGAGCGCGTGCACCTCTTCCTCGCCGACCTGGAAGACGCGCCGGACGCCGACGGAGCGGATCACGTGCACCGCGAGCAGTCCGCTCTTCTCAAGGGCCTGCTCGTCCGGCAGCGCGGCGTTCGCGTTGTCTGTCGCGTCCGTCATACTCACACTTCCGACCGCATCGCGTCGACCGGCTGCATGCGGGCCGCGCGCCACGCGGGATAGAGCGCCCCGACGACCGTCAGGGCGGTGCCCGTGAGCAGGCAGATGCCGACCCACTTGAGCATCTCGAGCGCGGGCAGGACGTCGCGGCCCAGAACCGACGGACCGAAGACGACCGTGGCCTCGGCCAGGGCCAGCACGACGCCGATCACAATGCCGATCGCCGTGCCCACAATTCCCTGAAACGTGCTCTCCAACAGAAACAACTCGACGATGAGGCCATCGAGCGCGCCGAGACACTTCATCGTGCCGATTTCCTGGAATCGCTCCGTGACACTCAGCAGCATCGCGTTCAGAATCCCGACGAAGCTGACCAGGAGCGCGAGCCCGACGAGCCACCGGGTCTGCGACTTCGCCGTCTCGTCGCTCACGCGCGACAGCGCCCCCTCGTTTTCCAGCCGCTGCTTGATCTTGGGCGGACCATTCTCGACGAAGCTCCGCGTCAGGCTGTCGGAGCAGAGGATGTACGTCAGGAACGCGAGGGCGAGGATGATGCCGCTCGTGACGAGCAGCGACCGGACCAGGCGAACGCGGATGTTCCTCCATGCGATCTCGAGGGCCTTCCGGAGCGGCAGTTGGACCTGCTGCTCGATTGTGCCGTGCAGCGACGGCCGGCGGCCCGATGTCGCGTCCTCGTTCTGGCTCGTCAAATTACTTCCCGCCCTTCTGCGGCTCCCGGTCGACGGCAACCACGACCAGACCCTTCGAGACGAGCGTCCTCAAATACTGCGTCACCGATATCTCCGCCTCCGCAACGCTGATCTCATGCTTCTTCGCGAACTGCCGCACCATCGACCGCGTGGTCGTCTTGCCGTCGCACGCATCGTAGACTTCCGCGCCGAGCTTGTCGAGCCGGAACGAGCGGCGGACGGTCTTCGATCCGGCCAGCCAGCCCAGCCATTTTCGCGGCTCGAGTTCGATGACGATCGTCACGCCGCCGTCGTCGCTCTCCTCGCGGCCGACGGCCGGCGCGTGCTCGGGCCGGGCCCTGAGCGCCCGGTCGCGGTCGAACGCCGGTTTCGGCTTCGAGAAAGCCATCACGCTCCTGCGCCCTCGCCCAAGAGCGCCCAGTTCATTCGCCCGATTGCCGCGGCCAGCATCGATTCGTCGGGCCGGCCCGGCGCATCGTGTTCCGCCAGCAGCAGGCGGTCGAGTTCCGTGTCGACGACGGCGACGGACAGGACCTCTCGCGGCGAGCAGGACCCGAGCGGGAACGCGAGCCGCTTTCGCCCGGGCTGCCGCGTGCCCTCGAGCGTGCGCCCGAACGATTCCGCGCTCCACGGCCCGCCCTTGCCGGCGTCTTTGTATCTCCGGTGCTCCTTGAACGGCCACGTGCGCATCCAACGCTCGACCGGCCGCCGCGCGAGCGCCGTCTCCGCAGGGTAGACTTGCCTCAGCCAGAGGCAAGAGCCGTCGCCGCCGCGGAATCGCAGCGCCAGGTCGCCCAGCACGAGCTTGTGGTCGAGCGGACGACAGCCCGCGGGCGACTCGAAGCTCGCCCCGAACACGGACCAGGCGATTGCCCTGCCCGTCTCCGAGACGACAAGCGAGGGCAGGACTTCCGCGGCCACGGTCCGTCGCGTCCGTTTCGCCGCGTCGAGGTTGACGGTCACCTCGATCACGAGCCCGGCCGCGGGCGCGTAGCCGTGCCAGAGCCGCAGCGGCGTCCGGCCGCTGCCGCTCTCGTCGCGCACCCAGGCCGTCTCGGAGAACCCACCGGGCCCCGGTGCGCCGGGCCCGGCGTCACGAGCTTTCAATGAGCGGAGCCGCCGCCGTATCCAGCGCCCGGCGTCGAATCGCTCTTTGCCCGGGCGCCACCACCGGATCTGAAACGCCGGCTCGTCGCCGCTGCCAAGAATCATGTTTCCCTGTCGCCAGCGGCCACTGATGCGCAGTGGGCGCCAGTCGGATGGGACACGTACCTGCCAGCCCATCCACGCCACACAAGTTGCACCCGTCCGCCCGCTGTCCATCACCGTACTGTGCCTATCCCTCCTTTGCGGTCGGCGCACGATCAGACCGGCAGCTTGATGACGCTCTTGGCCATGAGCACAATGCCCATGCTGAACATGGCGATCAATCCCACCCCCGCGCCGAAGCCCGCCGTGAATACGATGCGGTAGCGCGGCCAGTTGTCGCCGAACCGCTTTCGGAAGACAAACCGCCCCATGACGGCGCCGAGCACGAGCGGAATCGTCGACGACGGATCCGTCTGGTTCAGCCCGTAGACGACCCCGTAGACGAGGAAGATGGGCAGGCCGAATCGGTCGAGCACGAAATACACGGAGAGCGCCAGGCCGAGCGCGGCGGCGATGACCTCGGGCCGGAATGCCTCGCGGAACGGGCTGGCCGACTCGCCCGGCAGCGTCGCCGACCACATCAGGCCCTCCCGATACGCTTGCAGTTCCCAGAATTCGTTGGCGTACGGAAACAGTTCACTCGGCACGGGCCCGATAGACCAGATGAACTGGCTGAACAGGATCGTTCCGACGAACATCACCGGGAAGATGATCAACTCGGCCTTGATGAGCGACGTGAACCTCGTGCCGGTCAGTTCGGTTTGCCGGAACATGACGACCTGGTTGGCGTAGGCGTGCAGCGGAATGGGCGCGAACCAGATGGCGGCGCCCTTGTAACCCGAGAGAACGAAGGTCGCCTCGCGCACGTACGGAATCGCCGCCTGCTGCCCGACGATCCCCTCGAGCCGCGCCGACACATAGCTCATCACGGGCGTGTAGACGAAGCCGTAGAAGATGAGGATCCACAGCGGGAAGCTCCCGCCGCGCAGCGGACCCGAGGCGTGGTTGACCAGCCAATACGACAGCACAACATATGACGTCGTGGAGAAGAAATAGATCCCGATGCTGATCCAGATCGGAATATCGCCGCGGGTCGTCGGCGGCTTGAACAGATTCTTCCACGTCACCTCCGACGTCGACAGTTCCTTCATCGCGCCGGCCTTCTTTCGGAAGGAACTGAAGACGTGGATGAAGCCGATGATGGCGACGGCGAGCGACAGCCCGATGGTGAAGCTGAAATAGAAGTCCATCGTGTTCGACTGGATCGTCTGGATTGCGCCGATCCCCTCGCGCCAACTGTCGAGCACGCCCGTGTGGTGCAGGATGGGGTTGGCGATCATCGTGACGATCAGCCCGACGAGGGTTCCCATGACGGCCCAGAACGGCATGACCATCCCCGTCATGAAGAGCCCGAGGTTGAAGCTGATCATGACGGGCATCGCGGGCAGTAACTTCTCGGTGAACGACGTGAGATCGACGAAGGGGAGCGGGAGGATCTGGATGCCTTCGGTGAAGACCGCAGCGGTGATGTTCGGAATGGCGAGGTAGACGGCGCCGAAGACGATCCCCGTCATGGCGCCGAGCGCGAACGTCCGCCAGCGCCACGTCTCCTTCTGGCTCGATGCGTCGGCCAGCGCCGTGATGCCCATCGCGCCGACGGGGGCCATCGGGAACGGCAGCCGCTCCACGTCGGACGTCAGCCGGAACATCAGGTAGCCCAGGCCGAACCGGTCGATGCGCGTGATGAGCCACGTCAGCAGCATGAGGCCGAGCGGCATCAGCCACGGCCCTACGAGAAAACTCCGCTGGTTCAGCACGTTCTCGTCCGTCGGCGCGTACCACGCCGGGATGTAGTCGGTCAGCCCGATCTTCCGGATCTCTTCGCTCTGCGCGAGGAACTGCCGCCAGAGAAGTCCCTGGCCCGCCGTCACCATCACCGCGCTGCACATGTACCAGAGGACGAAGATCTCGGGCCGCCGGAGCCGCTTGAACGCGCGGCGGGAGATCTCGACATAGAGGATCACGGTCACCCAGTTCGCCGCCCCGCCGGTCCCGGCGTTCCCCGCGACGAGCCCCACGTACAACTGCGACGGGGCCATCACGAGCCCGACGAACAGGGCCATGAAGACGGCACCCCACCCGAACCCGCTCTCGAACCGCTCGGGCGGCCTCATCAGGTCCCGGAATTCCTGGAGTTCCCTGTCCTCACGCATGGCTTTGCCTGTCCCTTATGCCTCGAGCGGCATGCCGCTCTCGGTCGCGCGGGCGATGTATTCCAGTACGCGGTCGATCTTGAGCTTTCGCCAGCCGAGCAGTTGCCGGCGCAGGTCGCCCAGCAGCACCCGGTTCAGTTTTCGCCACGTCCGAATCTGGCCCGAGCGTCGCACCAGTTCGACGTCAATCTCATACACGTCCGGCTCGGTCGCAGACACGTGGACGGTGATCGTGACGTCTTGCCGCACACCGAGGTCGTAGGGAGCCAGCCAGACCGTGCCGCGCACGATGTGCACCTCGCGTCCGTCGTCGTCGGTGTCGCAGGACTTCTCGAGGTTGTCGGCGCTGAAAACGCCGATGGTCCCACCCCGGTGCGCGTCCATGTATTCATAGATGAACACGAGGATGCCGCCGGCCGTCCTCGGCGTCGCGGTGAAAGGAAGTCGGTCGCGGATGGTGTCGCCGTCCGGCAGGGGCACCTTCCAGGTCATCTCGTTGCTCGGGGTGGCCAGCTTGCCCGCGAGAAACGCGGGCACGAGCGACGAGACGATGACGGTCGCCAGCACGATGAGCATTGTAAAGATGGCCTGGCCGCCGGAGTAGTTGAGCGTCACGCCCGTCATGAGCCCCATGCTGGAGAAGAGCTTGGCGGCGCCCTGCCCGACGACGTATCCGAAGACGGAGCCCATCAGCCCGTAGGTGAGGGCCTCGGCAAGGAACAGGAAGCCAACGTGGAGCGGGGCCAGCCCCAAGCTCGTGTAGATGTAAATCTCGCGCTTGCGCTCGGCGATGGAGCTGAGCATCGTGTTGAAGATGATCAGGCCCGCGATGGCGAGCGGGATGACGAGCGCCTTTGGCGGCTTCGGGATCGGCAGCGTCGACGCCATCACCTTGACCTTGCGCCTAGGGGCGCCGTAGTAGACGGGGAACGCCAGCCGGTCGGCAAGGCGCTCTGCAAGCTCTTTCGCTTTTTCATACGAGCCAACCGGCACGGTCAGGTGCCGCAAGCTGCCCGCGTAGAGCCCGCGGAGCAGCGAGGCGTGGACGATGACGACCTGGTCGCCGGGCGCGTGCGGCGAGTCCTCGACGCTCACAAGCGCCGACCCCGACGTCATCTCACGCGTCATCTCGGTCAGGTCCTGCCGCGTGACGCGGGTCCGTTGCTTGTCATCCAGGATCGTGAAGTCGAACGGCAGGATCGACCGACCGTCGAGACGCTGGACCTGCTGGTCGAAGACCTTCGGCTTGAACGTGCCGAGCAGTTCGAGCGACCGCCCTGCGATGACGACTCGGCCGCCCGGCTCGACACCCAACCGCTCGGCGGTGTCGGCGGAAAGGTAGCAGCCGTTGCCCGAGTCGAACCGCGACCAGTTCGGACAGAACCGGTCTATGCCGGAGCAGTCGGCCTCGCGCCCCACTAGCCCGAGCGCTGCGCTGAGCGATACCTGATCGCCCGTCACGGGATTCCGCGCGTGGACGCGCCACTTCGGGTCGTTGCTCACCCACCAGTACCGTGGCACGACGGCGCGCGGCCCCGGCACGATCGTCTCCAGACTCTCGAGCGCTTCGTCCGGCATGGCGCGCGACGAGGGCTGAGCGACCAGTACGCCCGTGAACGGAGCCGTGGTGTCCAGCTCCATCTCCTTCTTGTCGTCGTACGTGCTCGTCGACATGTAGCACAGGAGCGCGAACGTGATCAGCACGATCGTGATGCCCGTCAGGGCGGTCCGCAACTTGCGCTTGCGCATGTTGGCGATGCCGAGCCGAATGGCCGTGTAGGCGAGGCCGATGCGCGACGTGCGGGCGCCGCTCGCCTCGGCGCGCCCGCTCCGGAACTCCTCGAGCAGCCCCTCGAACTTCGAGAAGATCATCCCCATGACGAGCACGCTCATCCCGAGCGCTGCGAACGCCATGATGACCATCAGCGGCTGGCCGGTGATCCGAAATGCCGGGTGGAAGCTCCACAGCGCGGCCGCCATCAGGACGAACACCCCGAGGACCGCGCCGATCTGCTTGTAGATGTTCGGTGATGCGAACAGGAGCCGCTCCATGACGAACGCGAACGGCACGGCCATCAGCAGGAGGAAGATGGCTCCCCTGACGACGTCGTTGGCCGTCTCGCGGATGGCCTTGTAGGCGCGGACCTCGTTTGCGAGCGCGGCCGTGGCGGCGGCCGTGAACGCGCGGCCGTCGTCGCGGTCTGCAGCCGCGGCCTCGTCGGCGGCGTCGAGTAATCCTTTGGTCTCCGCCTGCATCGCCTCGATGTGCTCGCTCGCGATCCCGGCACGCTTGTACTTCTCGACGCGCCGGCGGTCGAGGCGGTAGAAGTCGCGGGCGGCCTGAAGCACCGGGCGCTCCGGCGACCGTTCTTCGGCGCTGAACCCCCGCATGGCCTTGCGCATCGAGAGAGCGGCGGCGCCGGGGTCGTCGGGGTCGACCACGTTCAGCAGCGCCATCCGGTTCTCGGTGATCCCGTGCCGCAGGAGGAGCTGCCACCGGACGCTCGGCTCGACGAACATGACCATGTGCCCCGTCTGCCGCGTGAAGTTGAGTCGCTGCGGCTGGCTCCCGCGTCGCGCGTCGTGCACCTTGCCGTCGGGCAGCATCAGGAGGAACCGCGGGTCGAAGAAATCCACGACGGTCACCTCGGTGCAGTCGAACATGACGGCCCGGAGTTCGTTGGGGTTGCGGTCGTTGATGTTCACTTGGAGCGATCCGCCGCGCTCGCCCTTGAGGAGATCGGCCCGGCGAACGAGACGTCCGTCCTCCGCGGCCAGTGACGGCTGGATCGTGTAGTAGTGGCTCCACCCCGACAACGGAATGAGGTCGAAGCGGAAGCGCCCGTCGACGCGCGTGAATGCGAACTCGAGACGCCGTACGCCGGGCACTGGATCATGCCACGCGACGGTCGATCCAGAGAGCGCCCACCCCGGCACGTAGGCGACGAGGTATCCCTCCATCGGCACGCTCGGGACGGGCTCGCCGGGCGACCGGTCGACGATGACGCCGTGCACCCGCGTCCACTTGACCGGCGACTGCGCAATCGGCACAAACGTTGTGTCGCCGAGCACGGTCGTCAGGAGGAAGAACGTGGCGTCGATCTGCGGCGCGAGCCGCCGCCAGTCGAGCCGCTCGGCGAGATCGTTCGGCGTGTCGACGTAGAGCCGCTCGGCGTCGAGGGTGTTCCACGCCATGCCGGCCGTGGCGAAGCTCGCCGCGGGCGCCGAGATGTTCGCCACGCGGCCCACGACCTCCGACCACGGCGACTCCGTGCCTTCATGTGCGTTCAGGCTGACAGCCGGCCGCAACGTCTCGGGCCAGAACTTCCCGTCCGCCTGCGCGTCCTTCATCTGGAGCCAGTTCGTGAGCGAGCCGGCGTCGCGCCTCCCGTCCCACTGCATGAAGCTCCCGACGAGACAGGGGCCGGCGACAACGCCTGCATCGGACAGGTCAAGCCCGAGGAGGAATCCAAGCGGGCGGTCGAGCCGATCCGTCAGGCCGAGCAGGTCGAGCATCTCACGGCGGCGGGCCTCCCGCTGACGGTATTGCGCGACAACATGCCCGGTGGCAGCGAGTTGCCTTCGGATGCGACTCCGCGCCAACTGCCACAACTCGTCCGCGATACGGCTGGACGCGATCGCATTGAAGTCCTCGTCGGTGAACTTGCTCCCGTCGGCGAGGAGGGTGGAGTCGACCGTCTTGCACGCCTCGACCAACGCTCGCGCAACATCCGCGGCCGGGCGGGTCCCGTCGGCAAGCTCTAACGATCCCGGCGGCCGCTGCCCACCGGCGAGGGCCGCGATGTCGACCGGTGTCAGCTTGCCGCCGCCAGCGAGGGTGATCGATGCCAGGAGAGAGCGGGCGCGCTTCATCGACCGGAAGTCCGCCTCCGTCATCGCCCGTCCGCCGGCGAGCTTGAACGAGTCGATGTCCTTCAGCGGCGCGTCGGTGTGGAGGCGGCGCTGGGCGCCATAGTAGTGGATGCGCTCCGTGTCGAGCCGTGTGGCCTCGTCCTGAAGCGCGTATGTCCGAAGCGACAGCTCCCGAACCTCTCGCTTCTTCTCGGCGATCAGTGTCGCCGATCCCCCGGTTGATGTTTCCTCGAGCGACTCGATCTCGGCCTCGAGAGCGGTTCGCTCGCCCCGTAGGCGCGACAGCTCGGTTCGCTTCGGATACAGGATCGTCTCGATGGCGACGACGCGGCGGGCGACCTCATCCTTGAGGTAGCGGCGCAGGTCGCGATACCTCGACTCGTGCAGCCGGCCCATCGCGTCACGGCGGGCGAGCATCCTTGCCTCTTCCGTCGCCGCGCTGCCGGACTTCCCGACCCGGCTCGCCAGAGCGCTCTCGTATTCGGTGTCGATCTCCTGGGCCAGCAGCTCATGCGCCCCGTAATCCTCGGCCACATCGAAATCGTCCGAGAGGTGCGCCTCGTAGTCCTTGGGGACCGTCGCGAACGCTCCAAGCATCTCGCGGACGCCGCGCTGGCCGAGCCCATACGCATCGGTGAACGCAACCAGCAGCGGCCGCTTGGGCGGATGGCGGGTCGTGTGGCGGAGGAGAGTGAGCCCGAACGCCACGTCGATGGCGGCGTCGGCGCCGGGAGCAAGCCCCGGCACCAGGCTCATCGAGTCGTAGTGCACTCCGACGACGAACGCTTGGCGATTCTGCGGGCGCCTCGCCGGTTCCGCGGGCAGCACGAGAGCGTAGATGTTCCGAGCCGTCTTCCGCTCCCAGCGGGCGCGGCACACCACCGTTCCGTTGTGCAGCTCGCCGGCCCGGAGCGCCCTGGCAAGTTTTCCGTCGGGCACGTAGAACCGCGGGATGTTGATCGGAATGCTGAGCAGGTGGGAGCGGAGGTCGCGGTACGTCACGTCCGGCGAGCCGAGCACGATGATCGCGCGGGCGCCGGCGTTGTACGCGTTCATCCAGCGTTTCCCGCCCGTGGCTTCCATCACGGCGATCTGCCCGCTGACGCCGCTCGCCGGCAAGTGGCCCGGCGCTCGGCCCGGCCTTCCCTCGCCGATGTAGACCAGTCGCCCGCTGATGCCGCCGGACGGCGTCGTGACCAGCCGTGAACCCGACGGCCAGAAGGGATAGACGGGGTGCTCTCCCGAGCCGGGTGCCGTCAGCGTGGCCTCAAGAACTTCGGGAAGAACGACGGAGAATTCGTGGGTGCGAACGATGACGCCGGGGATCGCTTTGATCCGTTCGAGCAGCGCGGCGCCGGCCGCATCGTGCGACTCCGTGCCGACAACACGCGTCGGAAAGCTCGCGAGCCACTCGGTGTCACGGCGTACCGACGCCACCAGGTCGGATGCGTCCGGTTCGGCCGCAACGGCCGCGCCGGCGGCCAGAAGGAACGCGGTGAGCCCGGCGCAGAGGCGAGCCAGCATAATCCCGTCCCGGTGCTTGCCAGGGGAATCGGCAGCCACTTCGCGCCACGAGGCGCTCCGCCATTCCCCCGGTCCTGCCGGGGAACGGGCGGTGGAGGGTTTATATCAGCCCCCAACGGCCAAGTCAAGATGAGGCGAGGCCGCGCGGTTACAGCGCACGCACCGGCACCCGGCGCCCCTTCTTCGAGCTTTCGATCACGGCGAAGACCATCGCGAGCGACTTGATGTTGTCGTGGCACTCGCACTGCGATGCGCGGCCGGTCCGCAGGAACCGCAGCATCTCGCGCAGCCCGCCGTGCATGGCGCCGTGCTTTATCGACGCCTTCGGCACGCTGACGTCCTTGAGCGGCCGGCAGAACCCGTCCTTCTTCGCGATGGCTTGGCCGTGCGGATCGCCGTCTCGCTCGTAGAGCAGCGTCCCCTTGTCGCCGATGAGACGCCAGTCGCCGTTCCAGCTCGTGTGACATCCCTCGCTGCACCAGCTCCCGCGGTAGGTGAAGACGACACCGTTCGTCATCTCGAAGATGCAGCTCGCCGACACGTCGCCCTTGTACCACGAGCCCTTCGGGTTGAACTCTTTCGCGTAGACGGCGACCGGGTCTTCGCCGCTCAGGAACCGGGCGAGGTCGAAATGGTGAATGGCCATGTCGAGAATGAGGGGGCTGGGCATCAGGTCGCGGAACCCGCCGAAGTGCGCCCCGACGTAGAAGTCGCAGTTGAGCGTCGTCAGCGTGCCGACCTTGCCGCCTGCAACCGCGCGGCGGACGCGCTCATGCTTCGCGTCCCACCGCCGCGACTGGCTCACCATGTACATCTTGCCCGTCTGCTCCGACGTGCGGACCATCCGGCGCGCCTCGGCCATGCTGTTCGCCATCGGCTTCTCGCCGACGACGTGGCACCCGGCCCGGAGCGCCGTGCACGTGACGCCGCAGTGCGCCTCGGGCACGGTCAGGTCTGCGACGAAGTCGGGCTTCGTCTTCTTGAGGGTCGCCTTGAGATCCTTCGACGCTTTGCAGGCGAGTTCGTAGCGCTCGATCGCATCGGCGGCCCGCTTCACGTCGAGATCCACGACGCCGACGACTTCAACCTTTTCTTGCTTCAGCGGCGGGAACCACGCGTTCGAAATCCCGCCGGCCCCGACCACAACGGCTCGTATCTTGGCCATTCTTCTCACTCCGTCAGTCAGGCAACTCTTGATGCAGTTCCCCGCGGCAGCCATTCGCCGCGATTTGGCGCGAGATGATAGCGAATACAGACGGCGCCCGCAACATCATTCGGCAAGGCGGCTCTTAGAGGCCGACCGGAACATCGGCTGGAGGAAGAGGCGGCCCGAGGCGCCCTTCCCTTCGAAGCGGACGTAGGATTCGTCGCCGACGGTGTGCTCGAACCGCGTGCCGTCGGTCGCCGACAGGATCGCTCCGCCCGGCCCGATGAAGCGCCCGGTGCACGGTTCGGCGGTGACCACTTCGATTCGCCCGTCGTCCACGCCGACGCTGTCGAGCAGCAGCCCGGTTGATGCGTAGACGCGCCCGCTCTTCGCGGCCTCGATGATGGCACGCTCCGTCACGTCTTCGACCAGGACCATGTTGAACGCGTTGTCGAAGTCGGCGGGCTCGTGGAAGTCGTCGTTCGCGAACCCCCAAACGCAAACGCCGGCGGTCAGGAACTCGTCCCACAGGCGCGTGTAGATCGGCTGGCAACCGGCCTCGGCCATGCGGTCGATCCCGTAGTGGCCGTTGTAGACCTCGATGCCGTCGGGCGTCCGCTCAAGGAGCGACCGCATCTTGTCGATGGTCCAGTACTCATCGCCGGGCCGCGGCTCGGGGTGGCAGAGGATCGTCAAGAGATCGCCCGCTCGCGCGGCCGCTTCCGGCAAAGGCCGCTCGAGCACATCCCTTGCCCCCTGGCCGACGAAGAGGATATTTTCGCCGCGGCTGTACTCGAAGCCGTCAAGGAGGAGGATGTCGGGGTGCGCGGCTCGAAACGCCGCGAGATCGGTCACGTGGTCGTGGTCGGTGACCGCGAGGAACCGCGCACCGATGCGGTCGTAATCGCGAACGCTCTCGGCGAGCGGGACGGACGAGCAGCCGCTGTGCTCAGTGCAGTGCCCGTGGAAGCTCCCGCGGATCCACGTGCCTCGCTTGTCGGCATACGGATTGAGTAGTGTGTCGGCCACGGATCCCTCACTTGGCGGTCACGGGGAGCGGGGTGCGCGCCAGTCCCGCCGGATCGTCGCTCGCAGTCAGCGGCCGGAGTCGGACCTGATACGCGAACGAGCCGGGCCTGATGAGATACTCGGGCCGTGTGCGCGGCGACCAACTGTCGTCGCCGCCCACGCCCATGTGCATGTGGTCGACGCAAAGCGTGATCTCGTCGCGGCGCGCCAGCTCGTTCGTGTGCGTCGCGCGGTCGAGGTCTTCGATCGTGTGGTGCTGGGCGCTGATGTACACGAGCGGCATGCCGACGACGAGGAGGCCGACGCCGTTGTCGTTCGTGAGCGCCGCCCAACGGACGTCGGCCCGCGTCCCGTTCTCCGACGGGAAGATGTAGGGCGTGTGCAATTCGTCGACCGTGCACTCGTAGCGGCCGACGTGCGCGGACGTCTTACGGTCCCAGTAGCACTCGTGCGGGCCGCGGCCGTACCACGCGAAGCGCTCGAACCCGCCGGGCAGCATCATGCGCAGGCCGACCCGCGGCAGCGACGGCACGTCGACGTCGGCGTTCACCTTGCCGCCGACCACGATGTCGCCGGTCCCGTGGATTGTGTAGACGGTCTCGCAATCAAAGCCGCCGGGGCAGTCAGTTGCGGCGAGACGCGACCGCACAACGATCCGAACGACGTCTTGCTCCAATTCCGGCGCGCCGACGGACTCGATCGTCTGTTCCAGGCGGTCCAGTCCTATCTCGCGCCAATGAGCCGCGAAGGAGTGGCCCCACCCGCCGCCGCGGTCGTTGTCGGTCGGGGCGCGCCAGAAGTTCGGTTGCGGCCCGTCGGCCATCAGTTCCACGCCGCCCGACTTGAGCGAAGTGATCGTTCCCGCGGCCTTGCCGACGATGGCCGCGAAACCGTCGCCCGCGATCTCAACCCTGTCGCCGTCCTCGTCAACCGTCAGCGGGGCCGCTGCGGCGGGTATCGCGGGCGCCGCCGGCTCGCACGGGACGAGGAACTGCTCGGTCGCGACGGCGTGCCCCTTCTCCGCCCACGACGTGTCCTCCGGGAGCGCGAAACTCACCGTCAGGTGACACTCAGCTCCCGGCGCAATCTCCGGCTTGCCAAACGGCACGGTCACCTCGCACGCGCCACCCGGCGGGACGTCGAGAGAACCAATCTCGCCGCTCTGAATCTCCAGGCCGTCCTGCGCGAGCCGCCATGTGCCGCTGAGCGCGCTGAGGTTCGTGAACTGCCACTTGTTCCGGACCTCGATCCGGCCGTGGCGGATGTCGACCGGCCGGAAGCCGACGGGCTGCTGGACCTTCTTGCACTCCCACATCCCGGGGTGCGGCGTGCGGTCGGGCCAGACGAGCCCGTCGCAGCAGAAGTTGCCGTCGTGCCGCGCCTCGCCGAAGTCCCCGCCGTAGGCCCAACACTCGCGGCCGTTCTCGTCGGTGCGGAGGATGCCGTGGTCGATCCACTCCCAGACGAACGCTCCGATGAACTGCGGATAGCGCTCGATGAGGTCCCAGTAGTCCTGGAGGTTGCCCGTGCTGTTGCCCATCGCGTGGGCGTACTCGCATAGCACATACGGCCGCGTCTCGCTCTCGTCGTTCAGCACCTCCAGGATATGCTCGGGGGCGGCGTACATCCGCGAGACGACGTCGGTCGCCGGGCCGCGGAAGGCCCCCTCGTAGTGAACCGGACGCGTCGGATCGTTGCTGCGTATCCACTCGGCCATCGCGTCGTGGTTCGGACCGTAGCCCGACTCGTTGCCGAGCGACCAGAAGATGATGCTCGGGTGATTCTTGTCGCGCTCGACCATTCGGACCGCGCGGTCGAGATAGGCGTCGGCCCAGGCCGGGTCGTTCGACAAAGCCCCCTCAACGCCGTGCGTCTCGACGTTCGCCTCGTCGATGACGTAGAGCCCGTACTCGTCGCACAGGTCGTACCATCGCGAGTCGTTCGGGTAGTGCGATGTGCGAACCGCGTTGAAGTTGAACTGCTTCATCAACTTGATGTCGCGGATCATCGACTCGACGCTGACGACGGCGCCGTTCCGATCGTCGTGGTCGTGGCGGTTCACGCCCTTGAACTTGACGGGCACGCCGTTGATGCATACCTGACTGTCGACAACCTCGATCGTTCGGAATCCGACGTGGCAGCTTTCGACGTCGACGACGGCCCCCGCCTTGTCCTTGAGAACCAGGACGAGCGTGTAGAGGTAGGGCGTCTCGGCCGTCCACTTGAGCGGGTCAGCGATCGGGATGCTCTGCTCTGTGCCGGAGAAGGTGGCCGCAAAGGCGCCGTTCGGATCGTACAGCGTCGACTCGACGGTGTGGTCCGAATCGTCGTTGTCCGCGGTCACGACCTCAGTGCGAACGTGAAGCGTCGCATCCTTGTAGTCTGCGTCGAGATCCGTGCGGACGCGGAAGTCGCCGATGTGCGTCACGGGCTTGCTGATGAGCCGCACGTCGCGGTGGATGCCGCTCAGGCGCCACGTGTCCTGATCTTCAAGATACGTGCCGTCGCAGTAGCGCAGCACACGGACCGCCACGGTGTTCTCGCCGGGCCGGAGATACTCCGTGACGTCGAACTCCGCCGGCAGCCGGCTGCCCTGGCTGTAGCCGACCTCGACTCCGTTGATCCACAGGTGCATCGCCGAGTCGACGCCTTCGAACGAGATGAATACTCGGCGCCCGGCCCATTCGTCCGGGATCGTGAACGTGCGCCGATAGCAGCCCGTCTCGTTCCGCTCGGGTACGAAGGGCGGGTCCGGCTCGAAGGGCCAGCCGATGTTCTTGTAGACCGGCTGCCCGTAGCCGCGCATCTGCCAGTTGCTCGGCACGTCGATCTCATCCCAGCCGCTCGCGTCGAAGACCTCGGCGAAGAAGTCCTTCGGCGCTCCCTCGACCGTCTCGGAGAAATGGAACTGCCACGCCCCGTTGAGCGAGATGATATATAGCGAGCGCGTCCGGTCGCAGGTCAGAGCCGTCTCGACATCGGGATACGCGCCGAGCGGAACGTGCGGCGGTCGCTTGTTCCGGCCGTAGACGGCGGGGTCCTGCCAGTCGCACCGCTCCGTGTTGAATGTCGTCATGTGTCGCGTGTCCTACCAAGCCACATGTTCGAATTGGAACTCCGTCGAAAGACCATGGAGGTCCTTCGCTTCGCTCAGGATGACACCATGACGCACCTACGGATAAAGTTTGTCATTCTGAGCGTCAGCGAAGAATCTCCTGAATGCACCAACCATTCCCGTTGTCAACGCTGAACTCCATAACGCAGTCCGGCGTCCGCCGCTACGAGTTCCGCCAGAGGGAAATGAGATCCTCGCTCGCGCCGTGCTCGGCGAGGTGGTCGAGAAGGGCCTGATGCAGGTTGTCGGCCTCGGGCTCGGCGTCCGCGATGATGTTCTTCTCCGCCAACGGATCGTCCGTCAGGTCATACAATTCGCGCTCGCCGTCCGGTCCGACGGGCGTGTATCCCCACTTCTCCGTCGCGACGAACGGCGTGACGGTGGTCCGGGCGTCGTTGCAGACGGTCGACTTGCCCTCCGCGTCGATGAAGCTGCCCGAGACGGCAACGTCGCGGTGGGCGCCCTCACCCGCCAGAATCGCGGAGGCGAACGACCTGCCCTCGAACGGGACATCCGGCTCGACCTCGACACCCGCCAGTTCGCAGAGCGTCGGCAGAATGTCGATCGGCTGAGCCATAAGGTCGAGGGTGTTCCCAGCCGGGACGCCTCCGCCCGCGATCAGGAACGGCACGCGCCCGATCTCCGGGTAGATCGGCCAGAAGCGGCCGTCGTTGTCGTTGATGTTGCACTTCCCCGTGCGCTCGTGCTCGCCGATCGACGTGCCGTGGTCGGCGGTGAAGAGCACGATGGTGTCGTCCCAGAGCTGGAGGTCGTCGATCTTCTGGAGGACGCGGCCGACGTGGCGATCGACGAGCTCCGACTCGGCGGCGTAGTGGGCCCACAGGTTGTGGAGTTCCTCGGGCGTGTAGTCCGACGAGCGGCCGTAGTTCGGATGGATCATGGGCGTGCCGTCGTAGTCGGGGTCGTAGCGGCGGACCATGTACTCGGGCGGGTCCCACGGCTCGTGCGGATCGAAGAAGTCGACCCACAGGAAGAACGGCCCGCCGTGGCAGTTCTCTTCGAGCCATCGGATCGTCGTGTTGGCGGTCTTCGAGCAGAACGTCTCGTCTTCGCGCGTGAAGTAGCGGTTGATCCAGCGGTGCATGTCGGGCAGGGTGCGCCCGAGGAAGTGCTTGCCGGAGCGCGTCTTCTCGGGCGGCATCGTCTGTTCGATGGGATCGTTCATGTGGAGCATGAAGGTGTCGCCCTCCTGCCCGCGGTTCTGGAAGGCGGCGCTGAATCCGAACTGGAAGCCCGCGTTGAAGAGGTGGGGGCAGTCGCAGATGAGCTGCGAGACGTAGCCCAGTTTGCCGAGCAGGACGGGCGCGTGGTTGGGGCCGCTGTTGCGGAGCGGCTGCCAGCCGTAGTGCGGCCAGCCGAGCACCCCGCGCGTCAGGTCGGTGCGGTGCGGGATCGTCGGGAAGCTGCCCATCGTGACGTGCTCGACCGACGTCGCGCGCTCCGCCGCGAACCGGTCGAGCTCAGGCGTTCGCACCGGCGGCGCCGCCTTGTTCCCCAGGTTGTCGTACCGGAACGTGTCGCTGATGATCAGGATGATGTTCTTCACGCTTGTTCCTCCGCTGTCGTGGCGACGGCCCGACACTATACCACCGCCTCGTCGAACTTCAAGCCGAAGCACCACCATGGGCGCATCTCGCTTCCGGGTGCCCGCCCGGGTCGGCGACAGCCGCCAAGAGGGATGCGCGGACGGGCCAGCCGCGGCGTGGTGTTCGGGCAACGCGGACGGCCGAAAATGTCGCGTTCGCGCACCGTGGGACCGGACGGCTCGCCGGGGCGCGCGAAGAATCGCCGCGATTTGCGCGCGTGTACGTCACGGCGCAGCAAGGAGTTGGGGGCCGCGGGGGGGGGGGGGGGGGGGGGGGGGGGGGGGGGGGGGGGGGGGGGG
>CAYLQD010000005.1:0-80896 GCA_964385685.1 uncultured Planctomycetota bacterium
GGTGGCGCAACGTCTTGGCAGGCAAGGAGGTCCGGAAAGTGGGGTCGCGTCAGCCCAACCGCGCATTGACCCGCTTCCGGGACACGAGTAACATAGGAGCGACGCGCGGATTCCATTGCCCGAATGACGCGGAGGGAACACCCCGATGCGACACACCATCTCGTGTATCGTCCGGAACCGCCCGGGAGTGCTTGCGAAACTTGCCGGCGCGTTCGCCGCACGCGACATCAACATCCAGAGCGTCGCGGTGAACGAACCCGGGGGCGAGCCCACCTCCCGCATCACGATCGTCATCGACTGCGAGCGCGATCAACTCGAGGCGACCGCGCGGGACACCAACGAACTTGACGACGTCGTCGAGGTCGAGGACCTCGATCGCGGCGGCTTCCTCGACCGCGAACTCGTGCTGGTCAAGGTCCGGGCCGAACCGGCCGACGTGCCCCGGCTCATGCAGATCACCGAGGTGATGCGCGCGAGCGTGATCGGGATGGGCCACGACGACATGACCATCGAGATGACGGGGGCCGAGGAGAAGATCTCGGCCCTGATCCGCCTGCTGAAGCCATTCGGGGTGACCGAGTACGCGCGGAGCGGGCGGGTGGCCGTGAGCGCCGGAGAGTCGCATTGATCCGCATCGAGAAAGTCGAGGACCTCGTCGGACTCGTGCGCGAGCGGGGCAGCCCCGTCCGGGTCGCGTGCGCGGCGCCCGAGGACAGCGAGTCGCTCGAGGCGCTGCGGATGGCGGCCGACGCCGGAATCGCCGAGCCGGTCGCGGTCGGACCGCAGCAGGCGATCAGGACGGTCGCGGAGACCTTGGGCATTTCGCTCGACGGATTCCGTTTCCACGACGTGCCCCGGCGCGAGCACGTAGCATGGCACGCGTCGCGGCTCGTCCACGACGGCGAGGCCGCCGTACTGATGAAGGGGAACCTGTCGACGAAGGACCTCGTCCGCGCCGTTCTCGACCATCACGTCGGGCTGCGGACCGGGCGGATGCTGAGTCACGTCGCGCTCTTCGATGCCCCCCCGCTCGGCCGGCCCGTCCTGCTGACCGACTGCGGCGTGAACATCCGGCCGAACTTCGCGCAGAAGATCGAGATCCTGAGGACCGCGGTCGAGATCGCCCGCAAGCTGGGCGTGCGACGGCCGCGGGTCGCCGCGCTGGCCGCGATCGAGTACGTCGACCTTCCCGCCATGCCCGCGACTCTCGACGCCAAGCTGCTCGAGCGCATGGCCGGGGCCGGCGAACTCGGCGACATCGTCGTCCAGGGCCCGCTCGCCCTCGACGACGCCGTCTCCCGCGACGTTGTCCGGACAAAGGAGATCCCCGGGCCCGTCGCCGGCCGCGCCGACATCCTGCTTGCACCGGAGATCGAGACCGCGAACTGCCTCTACAAGGCGCTGACGTGTTTCGCCGGGCTCGAGTGCGCCAGCATCATCGGCGGCGCGGGCGCGCCCATCGCGCTCACCGCCCGGGCCGATTCCGCCCGCGTCAAGTTCCTCAGCATCGCCTTCGCCACCGCCATGATCGAGGTCTCACCGTGAAGACAATCCCGCCGAAGAGCGGCAAGTCGCATCTCGTCCTCGTCATCAATCCCGGCTCGACCTCGACGCGCGTCGCTCTGTTCCGCGGCCGCCGCTGTATCGAGCAGGAGACCGTCCGTCACAGCGCCCGCGCCATCGCGACGTTCAAGAAGATCGTCGACCAGGCGCCGATGCGCGAGGACGTCGTGCGGAAATTGCTCGCGCGGCGCCGTGTCGAATCGGCGACCCTCGACGCGATCTCGGTGCGCGGCGGCCTGCTCGCGCCCTGCCCGGCCGGCACGTATCTCGTCGGGCCGAAGATGCTCCGCGACCTGCGGGCCGCTCGCTACGGCTCCCACGCAAGCAACCTCGGCGCCATCATCGGCGCCCAGATCGCCGGGAAGGCGGGGCCACCGGTCTTCGTGGTCGATCCGGTCGTCGTCGATGAGTTGTGCGACGAGGCGCGGTTCTCCGGCATCCCGGAGATCACGCGCCGGGCGCTCTGGCACACGCTCAACCAGCGGGCGATGGCCCGGCACGTCGCTCGCAAGCTCGGCAAGACGTACGAGACGTCGAACCTGATCGTGGCCCACCTCGGCGGCGGGACATCGGTCGCCGCCCACTGTCGCGGCCGGGCTGTCGACGTGAACAACGCCGTCGACGGCGACGGCCCGTTCGCGGCCGAGCGAAGCGGCGGACTGCCGGCTCGCGACGTCGTCGAGCTTGCCCGGGCCAAGCCGCTCGCCTGGACGCTCAAGCGGATCAGCGGCCGCGGGGGCGTCGTCGCATACCTCGGCACGAACGACATGCGTGAGGTCCTCCGCCGGGCGCAGGCGGGCGACAAGGCCTGCCGCGATGTGATCGCCGCGATGGCGTACCAGATCGCGAAGGAGATCGGCTCGGCCGCGGCCGTGTTGGGCGGGCGGGTCGACGCGGTCGTGCTGACGGGCGGGCTCGCCCACGCGCGCCCACTGGTCGACCGGATCCGGCGCCGCGTCCGTTTCATCGCGCCGGTGCGTGTCGAGCCGGGCGAGCGGGAGCTGCCGGCCCTGGTCGACGGCGCCCTGCGCGTGCTCGAGGGCAAGGGAGCCCCGCTCCGGTATCCGCCGCCGGCCCGTCCCAAACGCCGATGAGACGCCGCCAGAGCCGGCCGGGCCCGTTCTTCACGTCAGCCCTCGAACTCGTCATTGTCTGGCGATACGGCGCCCTCTAGAATGGGTTCTGTGGCGCGGTCGCGCGCCCGGACCCGTTGGCCAGAACAAGCGAGATCCTTGCGCCCTTCATGGCACTCCTCAGCGCGACAATGCTGGATGACCTCGGACACGGCATCAGGGGCGACGTGCTTGCCGACGACCTCGCCCGCGCGATGTACGCGACTGCGGCCGGCGTCTATCAGGTGCTCCCGCTCGCCGTGGTCCGGCCGCAGGGGGTCGAAGACATCATCAAAGTGCTCCGGTGGGCGGCGGCCAGCGGCGTGCCCGTCACCCTCCGCGGCGGCGGTACCAGCCCCGCCGATGCCTGTCTCGGCACCGGCATCATCATCGACACCGCGACCTACATGGGCCGCGAGACCGAGATCGACGTGCACGATGAGACGATCACGGCGCCCTGCGGCGCCGGCTACGCGAAGCTCAACGAGGCGCTCGCTCCCTTCGACCGATACCTGCCGCCCGGGCCGCCCGGGGCCGAGTCGCGAACGATCGGCGGTATGATCGCCACGAACGCGTCCGGCGTTCACTCCGCGCGCTACGGGTCCATCATCGAGTACGTCGAGTCACTCGAACTCGTGCTCGCCGATGGGTCGGTCATCGAGACGACGATGCACGACACGCGGCAGGGACCGTTCAAAGAGTTCCTCGCCGGCGACGACGGCGCGGCTCAGGTCACCAGAGAGACGTATGAGCTGCTCCGGAAACACCGCGGGGTGATCCGCGCGAACACGCCGAAGCTGCTCGTGAACGGCGGCGGATATGCGCTCGGGCGGACGCTCGCCCACAGCCACATGGACCTCGGCCAGTTGATGACCGGGTCGGAGGGCACCCTGGGCGTCATCACGCGGGCCACCCTGCGGACCGTCCCGCGGGCGCCGATGGCGGGCATCGTGCTGCTCTACTTCGACACGGTGCAACTCGCGGCGGACAGCGTGCCGCCGATCCTCGAGGCCGAGCCGTGGTCGGTCGAACTGATCGATGCGCGCGCGCTCGACGCGGTCCGCGAGACGCGGCCCGACCTCGCCCACTTCCTCCGCGAGGATGCCGAGTCGGTCCTCATCGTCGAGTTCGGCGGCCAGGACAACGACGAGGTCATCCCCAAGCTGCTCGACACGCAGCGGTTGATCGCCGAGGACGGCGGAACGGCCAGCGACTCGATCGTCGCGTCGGCCGAGCCCGACGCCGAGGAGGCCCGCGACCTGCGGGCCGCGGCACTCAACGTGCTCCACCACCTCCCGGAGTCGAAGCGCGTCACGCCCTTCATCGACGACATCGCCGTCCCGTCGGACATGATCTCGAGCTGCGTGCACGGGCTGTCGGAAATCCTGAAGCAGCACGGTCTCGACGCGACGATCAGCGGGCACGTCGGCCACGGCAACGTCGCCACGCGGCCGCTGCTCGACCTGAAGAACCCGGATGACGTTCGCGTGATGCGCGAAGTCGCCGAGGCGGTTTTCGACATGGTGGTCGAGATGGGCGGGACGGTATCGAGCGGCGGCGGCGACGGGCGCCCGCGAACCGAGTTCCTCCGGCGCCAGTACGGCGGGCTGTGCGACGTCTTCGCCGAGGTGAAGCGGATGTTCGACCCGGCGGGCCTGCTGAACCCCGGGATCAAGGTCGGCGCGGAACGCGGGACGATTGTGTCGAACCTGCGCTACGGGCCCGACTACGCCCGGCGCCAGAGCGAGTCGAAGCTCCAGTATCCCGACGAGCCGCGCGAAGACGTCATCGAGAAGTGCCACGGGTGCGGCGCCTGCCGCTCGCTGACGGACCTCGGCGCGATGTGCCCGGTCTACAAGGCGCTCCAGACGGAGGAGGCGTCGCCGCGGGCAAAGGCCAACATCCTCCGCCACCTCCTCTCGAGCCAGGGCGGCCTGCCGCCCGAGGACGAGGTCGTCGCCGACATGACCCGGCTGACCGACCTCTGCGTCAACTGCCGGATGTGCTCGGTCGAGTGCCCGGTCGGCATCGACGTCGCAAAGCTGATGGTCGAGCTGCGGGCGCGCCGGGCCGAGAAAGACGGGCTGGCCTGGGACGAACGGGTCGCGAAGCGCTGGCCCACGATCCTTTCGTTCCTGGCGACGTTCCCGTCCGTCGGCAACGCCCTGATGCAGACGCGGCCGGTCCGCTTCCTCGCGGAGAAGGCATTTGGGATCGCCGCCCGGCGCGAGCTGCCACTGTTCCGCGGCCGCGAATTGTCCGGCCGCCACCGCCCGACGCTCACGAAGATCCGCGACCAGGTCATCTACGTGACGGATCCCTACGTGGATTGCTGCACGCCCGAGGTGGCGCAGTGCGCGCTCGAGGTGCTGGTTCGCAACGGGTGCGAGGTCGAGATCGTCAGCGGGACGAACACGGGCGCGACACGTCTGACATATGGGGACATTGCCGGCGCGCGGCGGGCCATCGAGCGGAACGTGAAGCGGATGGCGCCGCTCGTCGCGAGCGGGTTCCGCGTCGTGTTCACGAACCCGCGGTCGACGCTGTTCTTCCGGAAGGCGATGCTCGACTGTGTCGACACGCCGGACGCGCGAAACGTGGCCGGCGCGTCATTCGACCTGATGCAATTCCTGCTGAGCCTGCACCGCGCGGGCCGGCTCGACACGCGGTTCCGGGCGCTGCCCGTGCCACTGGCTTATTTCGCGCCCTGCCACCTGCGGGCGCTTCAGATCGGCACGCCCTCGCTCGACCTCCTGCGGCTCATCCCCGAGCTGCCGATCGCCGAACTCGGCATCGGGTGCTGCGGCATGGCCGACACGTTCGGGCTTCGCAAGAAGAACTACGACCTATCGATGCAGATCGGCCGCCCGCTGTTCGACGAGCTGCGGCACCTCGAGGTCCGCTACGGGCTGACCGAGTGCGGCTCGTGCGCCATCCACCTCGCCCAGGGCTCGGGCAAGCGCACCCTCCATCCGGTGCAGGTGCTGCACCGCGCCTACGGTCTCCCCGAATCCAAGATGCCCTCCTGGTAAACGTGTTGGCTTGACGAAGTGCGCCGGCCGTCAGATAAGGCGGGCGCCGCCGATCAGCAGAGCGACGACGAACAGGATCAGGGGGATGATGCTCGCGATCGAGAGCTTGATGATCTCGGCCGAATGCCCCTTCCGGAAGAGCAGAGCGGTGCCCTCGTCGGTGTCGTTGATGTCGAGCAGGTCGGTCCGGCGCGTGACGAGCATCGTGATCCCGGCGGAACTCATCACGACCGCGCACAGCCAGACCATGCCCGCGAACAGGAACAAGATGAACTCGATGACATTGGCAAGTCTGAGTTCGATGCCGCGCCCCACCCACGACTGCGTGTGGACGAAGCAAAGGAAGGCCAGCGTGGCGACCGTGATGATGCTGAACAGGAGCGCGTAGTGGATGGATCGGGCGGGGAACTGGCCCCGCTCACGCTGCCAGCGGACGAGGGCCTCAAGCCCGGCCAGGACGGCGAGGACGAGGCAGACGAAGCTGGTGGTGAGCGCGGCGATCTCGACGATCTTCAGGCCCGACGGGGACAGACTGAACCACGGCTTCGCGACCACGAGCGCCGCGCCAGCCAGCAGGCTGAGCACGACCAGCACGATCGCGACCACCAAGCAGAACCGCCGGCCCCCCCATTGAGCCCGATACGAGCGCTCGACCGCCTCCTGGAGGTCGCCCGGCGCCGGAGTCTCACTCATCATCACGCTTTCGCCCTCTCATGCCTGTCAGATTGGCGAGATTATACCACCGCCGACGGGCAATGTGTCAAGGACTATCCGGTGCGCGGGCGAACGCAAGGCCCGCGGCGCCCACGATCCCGGCGTCGCCCTCTAGCGAGGACGGCACGATGCGCAGATCGCGGAGTGAGGCCTTGAAGCTCAACTCCTCGACCGTCGCCCGAAGCGGCCCGAACAGCATCTCGCCCGCGTTGACGAGCCCGCCGTGCAGAATCACGGCGTCGGGGTTGAAGATGTGGACGTAGCTCGTGATGGCGATGCCAAGCAACCGCCCGGTCTCCTCGATGATGCCCAGGGAGAGCGCGTCGCCCGCAAGCGCCGCCTCGTGGATCCGCTCGGCGTCGACCTCCTCGCCCGCGAGGATCGCCCCGCCGAGCGACGACTCGCCGCCTGCCTCGACCGCCTCCTTCATCCGCCGCGCGACCGCGGAGGCCGAGGCGTAGGTCTCGATGCAGCCGGGCACGCCGCAGGCGCAGCGGTGGCCGTCGTACTTGATCGTCACGTGGCCGAGTTCCGCGCCCGTGTCGTTGACGCCGCGCCAAAGCTCGCCGTCGATGACGATCCCCCCCCCGATCCCGGTCCCGAGGGTGAGCATCAGCGCGCACCGCGCTTCGCGGCCGGCACCCGCCCACGCCTCGCCATACGCGGCGGCGTTCGCATCGTTCTCGACGAACACCGGCACGCTGAGCCGGTCGGCGAGCCCGTCTGCGAGCGGCACGTCCGTCCAGCCCAGGTTTGGCGCGCTGTGGATCACGCCCGTCCGGCTGTCGAGCGGGCCCGGCGAGCCGACGCACACGCCCGCGACGTCGGACTCAGTCACGCCGCCCTCCGCGAGCAGCTCGCCGACCAGCCCCGCGATCCGGTCGATGACGTGATCCGGCCCGCCGTCGACTTCGGCCTTGATGCTCTTGCGGAGCGCGACGCTCCCGTCCGGGCGGACGAGCCCGCCCCTGATGTTCGTACCCCCGAGGTCAATCCCGACCGCATAGTCATGCATCTTGACTGGGTCCTCCCAAACGACGGTGTTCGGTGCTCGGTGCTCGCAGGCAGCGGTTGCCCAAACACCGACCACCGACCACCGAGAACCGTCTCGCGGGCGCATATCGCCCTATTCGCTCCGGGGCAGCACCTCGGGCAGCCGGTCCGTCAGCCGCCTGAACGCCTGGCCCCGGTGGCTGATCCGGTTCTTCTCTTCCGGCTCGAGTTCCGCGCACGTCTTGCCGAGTGTCAGCACGATGAAGACCGGGTCGTAGCCGAAGCCATTCGTGCCTCGCGGCTCGAGGGCGATGGCCCCTTCCAGCGTCCCGTCAACGGTCGTCAAGAGCTTCCCGGGTTCCGCGAGCGCGGCGACCGTCCGGAACCGCGCCGTCCGCCGCTCCGACGCCACGCCGTTCAGTTCGCGCAGGAGCCGCTCGATGTTGCGGACATCGTTCCCGTGCTCGCCGCCGTAACGCGCCGAGAGCACGCCGGGCTCGCCGCCCAGTGCGTCGACCTCGAGCCCGGAATCATCGGCGGCGACCGGCATCCCGAGCGCGTCGGCGAGTTCCGTCGCCTTCTTGATCGCGTTGCCCTCGAGCGTGTCCTTGTCCTCGACGGGCTCGGGCGCGTCGGGGAAGTCGTCGAGCGTCAGGAGCCGCAGCCCGGGCGCCGCGAGGATCTGCGCGATCTCCCGCCCCTTCTTCCGGTTGTGCGTGCCGATCACGAGTGTTGCGGTCATCTCTTCCTCGGCGCGCGAGAGATCATGCGGATGACTTCCTTCTTGCCTCGTCACTGCACTTCTTTCTCAGTTCCGCGATTCGTTCTCTGTAAGGGTTGTCTTTGTTCCCCTTCAGATTGAGGACGGGTCTTTCACGAGGGATTAGTGTTTTTTCAACCTCGCCGAGCTTTTCAGCAGCTAGCGGAAGAACGCCGATCTTAAGGTTGTTGCTCATCCATTCTGTTAGACGATCCTCGCCATCGTCTTGGAAGCAGTAATGACGAAAGTCATTCTCGCGTTTTCCTTCGCCCCTGGGCCGCGCGGTAAGGCGCAGACGGGTCTTTAGGATTGCCCCGAGCGAGCAGCGCAGCGTGGAGCGACCTGTCTTCTTTGAATTAAGGTGCGTGTCAAGTAGTCTCTCGTGCAGGTCACTCTTTGTAATTCCAATGTAAATCACTTTTCCCGCGGGCGCAGGGATATCGCCAAGGTCTGTCTTCCTGGTTACGAAAACAGCATACATCCCCGGCTCTCTTGGCGGACATAGCTCTTCTATGCGCTCCCGCCCCTTCTTGAGTTGCTCGAGAATCTTTTTGGTCTTCACGCCAGGCTCCTCAACGCTAATCCTTCTTGAGCATCGCCTGAGTCAAAAACGGGTACTGACCCAGCCGTGTGCCGGCTGCGATCCCCCCGAGAGGCTCCCAGCCCTCCCGAATAAGATCGTTGACCTCCATCGAAAGTTCCGCCGCCGTCTTTTCCAGCGGGACGTCTCTGGTCGACTCCTTCATTACGATCCTGTATCGCATGTGGCGGCCTCCACATTGCCGATGGCGATGGTCCCGGTCATCTTGGATTTCAGCAGAGGGGCAGAAGGGGCGCATCTGGCGACTTTGGATTCGGCACAAGCTTCTTCCCATACGGAGCGATGTGCCAGTCCATTTCCTCCAGGGGGACGGCGCCGAGCAAGGGCTCCGTGTCGTGGGGGAGCTCAATCGCACGGACCTGGCAAGAGCGACCCTGAACCGTAAGCTCAACGATCCCGAACACCCTGTAACGATGCTGGCCGCCGTCGGCGGTGTAGACTGGGACTTCTCCGACCTGTTCGAGCTTCAGGCGCTCGACCAGGTCCGCCGGCAGGGCAAGCTCAGCCGCGCCCGAATCAACGAGGGCTTCGCATTCGATGTCCTCGCCTCTCTGTTCCTCTGGCAGGAATCGGTTCTGCCAGTTGCTCAGTTTGACTGACACCTTGAACACGCCCATGCTCCGTTTCCTCTCTCCTCCCTTGCAGCATTCTACCACGAATGCGGCGGTGCGTGCAATGCCTGTCGTTGGAGTCGGATGAGCTTCCGAATGCCGCCGCCGGCGAAATCGAGCAGCCGCTCGAGCCCGGCCCGGTCGAAAGGAGCGCGCTCGGCCGTGCCCTGCACCTCGATGATGCCGCCGTCGCCGTTCATCACGATGTTCATGTCGACGTCGGCCGCGACGTCCTCCTTGTAGCAGAGGTCGAGCAGGGGCCGGCCGTCGACGATCCCGACGCTGACCGCGGCGACGGGCGTGGCGATCGGCTGCCGGGTGATGAGCTTCTCGCGCCGCATCTGCGCGACCGCGTCGCACAGGGCGATGTATGCGCCGGTGATGGCGAGCGTGCGGGTCCCGCCGTCCGCCTGGATCACGTCGCAGTCGAGGGTGATGGTTCGTTCGCCGAGCCGCTCGCGCCGCACGGCCGACCGGAGCGCCCGGCCGATGAGGCGCTGGATCTCCTGGCTGCGCCCGTCGGGCTTGCCGCGCCTGATCTCGCGCACGCGCCGGGTGTGCGTCGACGACGGGAGCATGCCGTACTCGGCGGTGACCCAGCCGGTGCCGCTGTCGGCGAGGAAGGGCGGGACGCCCTCCTCCCACATGGCCGTGCAGAGGAGACGCGTGTCGCCGGCCGAGATGAGCACGGAGCCGGGCGCGTGCTTCGTGTAGCCGCGGATGATCTTGACGGGCCGGAGTTCGTTCGCCCGGCGGCCGTCGGGCCGCTTCGCCATCAACCTCTCTCCACACCGAGCAGGAAGAAGAGCAGGCCTTTCTGCACGTGAAGCCGGTTCTCGGCCTGGTCGTAGGCGACCGAATTGGAGCTGTCCATCACGTCGTCGGAGATCTCCTCGCCGCGGTGGGCGGGCAGGCAATGCATGACGAGCGCGTCGTCGGGCGCGTGGCTCATCAGGTCCGCGTTCAGTTGATACGGCTGGAAGACCTTCTTTCGCGCCGCCGCCTCCTTCTCCTGGCCCATGCTCGCCCAGACGTCGGTGTAGACGACATTCGCGTTCCCGACCGCCTCGGCGGGGTCGGGGATCGTCCTGACCGGCTGGCCGCTGGGAGATTCCTTCGCGACGGTCGCGAGGAACGCCTCGTCGAACTCGTGGCCCGCCGGGGCGGAGAGTGTGAAGTGAACGCCCAGCCGCCCGCAGAGCCGCGCGAGCGAGCGAGCCACGTTGTTTCCGTCGCCGACGAACGTCAGCCGCGCGCCGTCGAGCGAGCCGAGCTCGCCTTGAGGCGAGCATAGCTTCTCGCGGACCGTAAAGAGGTCCGACAGCGCCTGGCACGGGTGCGCGGAGTCCGACAGCCCGTTGATCACGGGCACGTCGGAATTCTCGGCGAGAATCTCGACGTTCTCGTGCGCGAACGTGCGGATCATGATCGCATCGACATAGCGCGACATGACGGCCGCGACGTCCTTCGCGGCCTCGCGCTTGCCGAGTCCGATCTCCGGCCCGCGGATGTCGATCGCGTGCCCGCCGGCCTGGATCATCGCCGCCTCGAACGAGAGGCGCGTGCGCATCGAGGGCTTCTCGAAGATCATCCCGAGCACCCGCCCGGCGAGCTGGCCGCCCCGGATGCCCTGGGCGACCTGCGTCTTCGTGTTCGCCGACACCTCGTAGACCAGCTGGATCTCCTGGTCGGTCAGGTCGGCCACGGTGGCGAAATGGCGTGTCTCGCTCGTCATTGTGTCGTCCCCCCGTGTTCCTTCAGCGCCGCGGCGAACGTCTCGAGCCCCTCGTCCAGCTCGGCCTGCGTGACCGTCATCGGCGGCAGGAAACGGATCACGGTGTCGTGGGTGCAGTTGATGAGCAGGCCCCTTTCCATACACGCCTTGACGACGGCGCCGCCCGGCGCGGTCAACTCCGCGCCGACCATCAGCCCGCGCCCGCGGACCTCCTTGATAAGCCCGGTCTCGTCGCCCAGTTCACGCAGCCGCGCTCGCAGGTGCTTGCCCATGGTCTTCGTCTGTTCGAGCAGGCCGTCCTCCTCGATGGCCCTGAACATCGCGATCGCGGCGGCGCAGGCGAGCGGGTTGCCGCCGAACGTCGAGGCGTGCAGGCCGGGCACGATCTTGTCGGCAATGTCGGGCCGCGCGACGATGGCGCCCATCGCCATCCCGCCGGCGAGCGCCTTCGCGAGCGTCATCAGGTCGGGCTTGATCTCGTAGAGCTTGTGGGCGAAGTACTCGCCCGTGCGGCCGCAGCCGGTCTGGACCTCGTCGACGATGAGCAGCACGTCCTTGCCGTCGCACAGCTCGCGGAGTTGGACGACGTACGACTCGTCGGCGACGTTGACCCCGCCCTCGCCCTGGATCAGCTCGAGCAGCACGGCGCAGGTCTCGTCGTCGACGGCCGACGCGACCGCGTGGATGTCGTTGAAGGGCACGTGGGCGAATCCGGGCGAGAGCGGGCCGATGCCCTCGTGGTACTTGTCCTGCCCAGTCGCGCTGATGGCCGCGAGGGTGCGGCCGTGGAACGAGCTGCGCATCGTGATGACCTTGTGGCGTGTCGGCCCGGCGACGATCCGAGCGAACTTGATCGCTCCCTCGATCGCCTCCGCGCCCGAGTTGCCGAAGAAGCACTTGCCGCCAAACGAATGGACGGACAGAATGCGGGCCAGCTCGCCCTGCTGGTCGTTGTAGAACGTGTTGTCGACGTGTATGAGCGTCGCGGCCTGCCGCTTGATCGCCTCGACGACCTTCGGATGGCAGTGCCCGAGCCCGTTGCAGCCCCAGCCGGGGAACAGGTCGAGGTAGCGGTTGCCGTCCGAGTCCCACACGTACGATCCCTCGCCCCGAACGAGAACGACCGGCTTGCGCGGGTAGTTGGGCACGACGTACTTGTCGAAGAGCGCGATAGTGTCCTTCTTGTCCATTGCGTTCTCCTCGGTTCAGCCGGCGGTCGACCCGCCGCCGAGAATCTCCGTGCCGATGCCCTTGACGGTGAAGATCTCGAGCAGCAGCGCGTGCGGCACGCGGCCGTCGATGATGTGCGCTTTATGGACGCCCGCTTCGAGCGCCCGGATGCACGCCTTGACCTTCGGCGTCATCCCGCCGGCGATGTGACCGGCGCGGATGTGTTCCTCGGCCTCCGGCTCGCTCATCGTCGAGGCGAGTTCCGGTTCGCCCGTCTCGGCGCTCGGGATCAGGATGCCGGGCACGTCGGTCAGCAGCACGAGCTTCTCGGCCTTCATCGAGCCGGCGACGGTCGACGCGGCCCAGTCGGCGTTGCAGTTCAGCGTCTCGCCGTCCGGTCCCGTCGCCAGCGGGGCCATGACGGGGATCGTGTGGTCGTCGGTCGCCGCGAGAATGGCGTCAGCGTCGGCCCTCGTCGTGCGGCCGACGAAGCCCAGGCTCTCGCCGTGCTGGTCCGGGCCGTCGGCCTCGGTGACCGTCATCCGCTTGGCAAGGAGATGCCTGCTCTCGCGCGTCGTCAAGCTCACGGCCTTCGCCCCGAGCCCTTCCAGGGCCTCGACGAGCTTGCGGTTCACGACGTCGATCAGAACGTCCTCGACCACAGCGAGCGTCGCGTCGTCGGTGACGCGCTGGCCGTGCACAAACCGCGTCTCGATGCCGCGGTTCTCAAGTTCCTGCGTGATGAACTTGCCGCCGCCGTGGACAAGGACCGGGCGCATCCCGACCTGCGCCATGAAGGCGACGCTCAGCAGCACCTTGTGGAGTTCGGCGTCGTCCATCGCGCTGCCGCCATATTTCACGATGATGACCTTCTCGTGAAATTCGCGGATGTAGGGCAGCGCCTCGATGAGCACGACCGCCTTCTGGATCGCTTCCTCCACGGATCCTCTCCGTCCGCCGCTGGTGAGAAACGGGCATTATACTGCCGCAAGAGCCCGAATCAAGAGCGGCCCATCGGGGGCTCGACGGTTCCATTTCGGCCTCGCCCGCCCGTACCATCACCCCGCGGGCGCATCCGCCGGCTGCATTCTCGGGCTATTGGGGGTGCCAGTCTCGTGCCCCGTGCACGACGCCCGTGATCCAGACGTCGTCGCCTTCAATCCGGTACATCATGCGGTAGGCGCCGTAGACTATCTCGCGGCAAGACGGATCGTTGATCTCCGGAATGACTCGCCCGGAGCGTGGAAAACCCGCCAGTCTGTCAGCCGCGGCCAGCAGTCTCTCGACGAAGAGGGCGGCTTGGTCGGCCGAGTCCCGTGCGATGTAGGCCGCGATGGCGTCAACATCGTCCAGGGCGGACGGCGCCCAGACTACGTCGCCCATCGTTGCAGCCTCTGCTTCGCCCCGTCGTGTGGGACCCCCTTCCCTTCACGAATCTCGCGCTCGCCGTGCTCAAACTTCGCGTGCACATACAGGGCGTGGATGATATCATCCATCGTGGCCTCGTCTGGAAGGGCGTCGATGACATTCTTGGCGGCATCTTTGGTGGGCATGGTTCTCCTCCTGGCTCCACACCTATTATAGCGGCCCCGACCGGCCTTTCCAGCCCCCTGCCCCGTTGACGGTTCCATTCCGGCCCCGCCCGCGTATAATCCCGTGCCGCGAATGGCGCCGAACAAGGAGAACCACATGCCAGAGCCCACCGACGGCATCCACGCGATGGTCCCCCGCGACACGATGCCCGAGCACGTCCGCAAGCTGCGCGACACCTACGCCATTACGCCGGGCGCCCCGCTCTACCGCTGCGAATTCGGCTACTTCGGCCTCGACCGATGGCGCGAGGAGGGCCTGCCCGAGGACGCCGACCTTGCGGCGGTGTTCGACTACGACCCCCCCGCGAGATGCAGGCTCGGCAAGCTCGGCTGGTGCGAGGCGGCCTTCGTCCCCCGCTTCGAGGACAAGGTCATCGAGGACCGCGGCGAGCACGAGGTCGTGCGGGACCACGCCGGCCGGCACGTGCTCTTCTTCAAGGGCCGCCGCAGCGGCTTCATGCCCGAGTACCTCGACCATCCCGTCAAGGACATGAAGACGTGGGAGGAAGATGTGAAGTGGCGGCTCGATCCCACGTCGCCGGAGCGACTCGCCGACCTCGATGACCGCATGGCGGACGTCCGCAAGGAAGCCGCCGAGGGCAAGATCATCTGCCAGAACCTCATCGGCGGCTACATGTATCTCCGTAGCTTAATCGGCCCCGCCGACCTGCTCTACAAGTTCTACGACGAGCCCGACCTGATCCACGACTGCATGCGAACGTGGTTCGAGCTGGCCGACGCCGTGATCGCGAAGCATCAGGAGCACGTGACGGTCGATGAGATCTTCTTCGCCGAGGACATCTGCTACAACCACGGGCCGCTCATCTCGCCCGACATGATACGCGAGTTCCTCGCCCCCTACTACCAGCAGCTCATCGCCAATCTGCGGGCGCGGCAGATCGACAAGGAGCGGCATCTGTTCGTCAACGTCGACACCGACGGCGACGCGGGCCCCGTCATCCCCGTCTATCAGGAGATCATCGGGCTGGACGTGATGAGCCCGTTCGAGGTCGCGTCCGGATGCGACGTGGTCGAGATCGGGACGCGGCACCCGGGGCTCGTGATGTCGGGCGGGATCGACAAGCGCGTGCTCGCGCAGGGGAAGGAGGAGATCGACGAGATGGTCGAACGGATCCTGCCCGCGATGCGCGAGCGCGGCGGATACTATCCCACGTGCGACCACGGCGTGCCCGAGGAGGTCTCGCTCGAAAACTACACCCACTACCGTGAGCGGTGTGTGGAGTTGGGTGGGTAGCGATGCGCGAATCAAGTTCCAGAAGCGCGCTCATGAACGTTCGAACAACGCCAGTTGACCCGTGCCGCTTATACTTCTGGAGACGGGAGAAGCGGCCGCCGCGAATCCAAGGCATCCCTCTACGGCGAACTCATAAAGTTCTTTCTTGGAGTTGCGCTTCCGTAGTGTTTCCACGTGCACGTCAACGAACCCCGCTTCTGTCAGCATGTCCGCGTAGAACCGGTCCACCGGCACCAGAACACCGTAGAAGGACGAGTTGCCGACAATGTAGACAACTCGCGAGCCGCGCTTCATCACCGGCACGACACTGCGAACGTGCTGCCACATGTCTTGACAGTACTTCCTAACATATGTGGCGAGCAGGTTGCCGTTCTTAGAATGCGCCTTGGCGATCCTTCCAAGCGCCTGCCCGAGGTACTGCGGCTCGAACAAATCTGCTTCGGGGGTCCACTGGGTCAGATTGCTTGTGGCGGAACCCCAAGTACCGCCGATCGCCTGCCAATCCAGTTCCCCGGCTTCTCTCGCCTCGTGCAGGTAACCGAGCCAGTACATGTACGGACGCAGTTCCCGGATGTAGGACATCCGATTCGGATAGGGAGGAGACGTCAGGAGGAGATCGTACTTCCCCCGAAGAACAGCAGAGACCGTTCTTGCGTCACCGAGTACCACTTCGCCTCCGCCAGTTGGATCCGGCGTCAACGAAGACAAGACTGCGGCCATTGCCTCCTCGAACTCACTCACGCACTGGGCACGGGAGGGGCGCTGACGCGCCTTGGCTCCTCCGAAGGACATCGACTGATGGTTGAAGGCTGCATTTGACAGGACGATCAACGTGCGACAGAAGGCCACATACGTGAGATCGCGAATCTTGGTACCGGGCCCAGTATCGCGGTCTATCGCCGCCTTGAGTAGACACAGAGAATCCAGTGTGTCCTGATGCCACCAGCGCTCGATATTGTGAATCGGGGGGGGATCCGCCGCTTGCACCGTCTCCTGCAGCACGGCATCGACGACAGCCCGGATCAAGGAGCGGCAATGACCAAGGTCAAGATCGGAATAGCGATTGATCTTCGTGTTCGCAAGCCATACCAGAAACGGATTCAGATCGATCCCCCGACAATTGTGCCCTGCCGTCATTCCCGCGAGCAACGTCGTCCCCGTACCCGAAAACGGATCAAGAATGGACAGGGGCTCGCCAAAATTGCCGAGCACCCTGTCCACGAGTTGTAACGAGTAAGCGGGCGTGAGTCGAAGCCAGCCATGCCGTCCGCGACGCCGGTTGTGCTTGTACGTTAGCTCTGAGCGCTGCCGCACAACTTTCTTCTGAATGGTCCGCATACCTCTCAGCCCGTCGGTGACAGCAACTTCGTGAGCACCGCTTCGACTTCGGCCCGCAGCGCTCTTGATTGGCGCTCGAAGAAGCCCGACAGATCGTAGCCGATGACTTCTGTCATGAAGGCGTAAGTTGACCGAAGTGGCGACGCATCGCGAACGGTCCCGGTGAGCACGAGCCACTTCTCGTTCCGGTAACGAGTCGCTACGTCCTCGTCGATTTGGGTGGACAGAACGACCGCGCAAGGGAGATATGTCTTGGTGTAGGCCACCGCTGCATTTGCGATATCCGCGTTCTGGCGCTTGGCGTCCTTGCTCTTGTAGCCCTGCCGGACCTCGAAAACGGCTCCCTTCAAGACTCGAGTCAAGTCCCTGTCCAGTCCCAAGTCTTTGGCGCACCTGCGGGCCCACGTTCGTATTCGTCGGCGCTTGTCCGAATCTGAGACATGACTGAACTCTACCCTCCCGTCGAGCGAGAGCTTCCGCGCCTTCTTCTTCGCATCACTAACAACGTAGCTCCACCGGCTTTGGTCATCTGTGAGCCCGAGCTCATCTTGAATGATGCGGCGGAAGAGTCTTTCGCAGCCCAACCCGATTTGTCTGTAAACACTCGTCATGCCGCCGGCGGCCTTGTGGGCGGCATACATAAGAGGATTGTCCAATCCAAACCAGCAGTAGAATGGATCCGCTCTGTACAGTTTCTGGAAACTTGCCAGGTCGAACCCTTCGCTGAGCCGCTTGCCCATCTTGGGTCGATAGGAGGAGCATACCCGTATCGAAGCGACGAGTATCTCAAGATACTCCTTGTCTCGCGCCCGCGTGCTCATGCCGTGATCATCCCTTCCGCAGCACTGTGTGAAGTGTCTCATAATCCCGGGGCATGGACGGCCTCCTGCAGGACGGCGTCGCGGAGCCGGGGCTTGAGGGCGTCGGCGATGACGAGGTCGACCTCGCGGCCGAAAAGCCCTTCGAGAAATGCCTTCAGGTCCATGTAGGCGTCGAAGGATTTCTTCTCGAACTCGACTAGGAAGTCGAGGTCGCTCGATGAAGAGCTCTCGCCGCGTGCGCACGAGCCGAACAGCTCCAGGGCGCGAACCCCGAAGCGGCGAATGGCTCCGCGATTCTCAGCAAGTGTCGCCAGGATCGTCTCGCGGTCCACGTTCACACCTCAACTCCAAACGACGCGATGCCGGTCCCTCTTCCCCAAGGGCCAGAATACGCCGCAGAGGCGTGTTCGTCAACCTTTCGCTCCGAACAACCCCTTGAACGGGTGGCCGAAGTCGTCGTCGTCTGTGCAGGTGCAGGGGGCGGTGTTCAGGTTCGCGCCGCAGTGCGGGCAGAGGCCTTTGCAGGCATCGCCGCAGATGGGCTTCATCGGGATAGCCAGGGCGAGCGACTCGACGATCTGCTCCGCCAAATCAACCACACCGCCCGAGTAGTAGAGGATACGCTGGCTCTCGCTCTCGGCCCGTGCCGTGCGGGAACCGCGCGACTCGCGCTCCGACTCGGGCACGTGGAGCGCCTGGGAATACGCGGCGAGCGGCAGGTCGAACGCTTCGAGGCAGCGGGCGCACTCGGCGTGAACGGCTGCCTCGGCGTCGGCCCGGACGTACAACTCTTCGCCCATCGTGTCGACGACGGCCGTGACGTCGACGGGGCTGACGAACTCGAGCCCCGACGCCCGCGCCGCCTCGCCATACTCGTGCGGCGGCACCCGCGAGCGAAACTCGTGCCGGCCCGACGACAAGCTCGGAACTGATATCTTCATTCCGCAGAGCCCAAGTCATCAGTGATCAGTTATGTCATCAGTAGTCGGTGGTCAGTGGCGGGCGCCGCTGCCGGGCCGTGCACACTGATCACTGATAACTGATGACTGATCACTGTCGTTCGAACAGCTTCTCGTATTCCCGCGCAATGGCGTCGACCATCACCTCGGCCGGATACCACTGCTTGCAGATCTCGCGGCCGGCCGCGGCCAGCGCCCGCGCGTGGCCGAGGTCGCCGAGCGCCTCGCAGACCGCACCCGCCAGCTCATTGATCGCCTCGGCCTGGACGAGCCAGCCGGTTTCGCCGTTGATGACCACTTCGCGCGCGCCGTCGACGTCGTACGACACGACCGGCACGCCCGAGAGCAGCGCCTGCGGCAGCACGCGGGCGAGCCCCTCCCGCAGCGACGTGTGCACGACGAGTTCCATCGACGCGATCAGCCCCGGGATCTCGCGGTAGTCACGCAGCCCCGCCCACACGATCCGGTCGAGCACGCCCTTCTCGGTCGCGAGTTGCTCCATCTCCGCCCGGATGTGCCCCTCGCCGACGAAGAGGAGCCGCACGTTCGGATGCGTCGCCAGAATCTGCGGAGCCGCCTTGATGATGAACTCGTGGCCCTTGAGCGGGCTGATCCGCGCGATCACGCCGACGACCAGCTCGTCGGGCCCGATGCCAAGCGATTCGCGAATCGCCGCGCGGTCGTGCTCGCCGTGCAGATACGGCTCGACGTCCATCCCGCTGTACACCGTGACGAACTTCTCCGGCGGCGCGACACCGGCCGTGACCGCCTTCTCCGTCATCGCGTCGGCCACGCAGATGATCAGGTCGGTATACTTCGCGGCGTTGCGTTCGAGAGCGACGTAGAGCTTGTTGACCAGCGGCCGCTCGTAGTCGTGGAACGGCAGGCCGTGGATGCTGTGCACGATGCGGGGCACCTTCTCGTCCTTCGCCGCCTTCCGCGCGACGATGCCCGCCTTCGAACTGTGCGTGTGGACGATGTCGGGCTTGATCTCGCGGATGCAGCGGCGGAGTTCGCGGTACGAGCGCCAGTCGCGCCACGGATGGATCGCGCGCCGCATCGCGTCGATGATGATGACGTCGACGCCCGACTGGACCGCGTCGGGAATGAGGTCACCCTCGGGCCCGAGCCCGGGACCGGTAACGAGCATCGCCTCGGTGTCCGGGCGCGCGTCGAGCCCCTGGACCGTGAGCAGGGTGTTCTCCTGCGCCCCGCCCCGGATGAAGCGCGTGATGACGTGCATGACCTTGAGCGGCTTCGCTCGGCTCATCGGGGAATCTCGCTCGTCCGGTTGCGGCCCGCACAGCGATTATATGGGGCCGCCGCCCGCCGGTCAACCAAGCCCGGCTCGCCGCGACCCGCGGCGCTTGACGACATGCTCGAATCGGGCTTATACTAGGCATGAAGTTCCCGGTCTGAGGAGCAGGCATGCAGGAGCTGCGCGACATCCTGAGCGAACGGCTGATCGCCGACGGGGCGACGGGCACGCAGCTCCTCGCCCGCGGCCTCTCGGGCGAGTGCCCCGAGGCCTGGAACGTCGAGAGCCCGGAGACGGTCCGGGCCATTCACCGCGCCTACGTCGAGGCCGGCTCGCAGCTTGTATGCACGAACACGTTTGGGGCGTCGGAATGGAAGCTCGCCCGCTCCGGACACGCCGCCGACCAGGAACGCTTCTGCCGCGCGGCCGCGGAGAACGCGCTCGCGGCCGCCGACGGCAAGGCGTATGCGCTGGCCGACATCGGCCCGACCGGCGAGCTGCCGGCGCCCTACGGGACGCATCCGATCGAGAAATTCGAAGACGTCTTCGCCGCGCAGATCAAGCTGCTGGCGGAGGCCGGCGTTCATGGCGTCATCATCGAGACGATGGTCAGCGCCGATGAGGCCGCGGCGGCCGTCCGGGCCGCGAAACGCGTCTGCGATCTGCCCGTGCTCGCGTGCGTGACGTACACCGCCGGCAAGGCCGGCTACCGAACCCTCATGGGCGAGACGGTCGGTCAGGCGACGGAGGGGCTGCTCGAAGCGGGCGCCGACGCCGTCGGCTCGAACTGCGGGCTCGGCGTCGGGCAGATGGCCGAGGTCGTCGGCGAGATCCGCGCGGTCACGGCCGGCCCCGTTCTGGCGAAGCCGAACGCCGGGCAGCCGCGGCTCGTCGACGGCGACACCGTGTTTGAGGAGGGCGCCGACGACTGGGCGCCCAAGGTGCCCGATCTGATCGCCGCCGGCGCGAACATCGTCGGCGGATGCTGCGGCACCACGCCCGAACACATCCGGCGGGCGTGCGAACTGCTGGACAAGTGAGGGAGACAACGATGGCGGACAGGGTGCTCATCATCGACGACGAGGCCGATCTCGTCGCGGGCATTGAAGACACGCTCGTCCGCGACGGCTACGAGGTCGTCACGGCGTCGGACGGGGCGGAAGGCCTGACGAAGGCGACCGAGTGTGCGCCCGACATCATCGTGCTCGACGTGATGATGCCGAAGATGGACGGGTATGCGGTGCTGGCGGCGCTTCGGGAGAAGGGCATCCGCACGCCGGTCGTCATGCTGACGGGCCGCGGCGCGGAGGAAGACAAGGTCCGCGGGCTCGACACGGGCGCCGACGACTACATCACGAAGCCGTTCAGCATGAAAGAGCTGGCGGCGCGGGTCCGCTCGGTCCGCCGCCGGCACGCGGAGGAGGCCGGGAAGATCCACGAGTTCACGTTCGGCAACGTGCAACTCGATTTCATCCGGCAGACGGTCGTGAAAGACGGCCAGCCGGCCGAACTGTCGACGTGCGAGTCGGAGCTGCTGCGCCTGCTCGTGTCGTGGCGGGGCGAGGTCGTCAGCCGCGAGACGATCCTGCAGGAGGTCTGGGGCTACGACCTCGCCCCCGACACGCGCACGGTCGACAACCACGTCGTCCGGCTGAGGCAGAAGATCGAAGACGATCCCCGCCAGCCCAGGCATATCCTGACCGCGCACGGCAGGGGCTACAAGTTCGTCCCGTGAGCAGGGGAAGCCAACGCGGTCGGCGGCCGGGAACCACCGTTTGGAGGGGTGTCCGATGTTGAGTCAACAGGTTCGAATCGGCGGGCGCGGCTTCACGCTCATCGAGATGCTCGTCGTCATTTCCATCATCGCCATTCTGGCGGGCCTGATCCTGCCCGCGGTCCTCAAGGGCCGCGAGGAGGCGCGCACGACCAACTGCATCAGCAACCTCCGCCAGGTCGGGACGGCGCTCGCCATCTACGCTCAGCATTACGGCGAGAGCCGGCCCGACGGCTACCCGCCGTGGATCACCATGCTGGGCAAGCGGGTCGGCACGCGCACGTACCTGTCCGACGCCCGCGTGCTCCTCTGCCCGAGCGACGGGGGCCGCGGCGCCCAGGGCGGACGGCCCGACAACATGATCTATCAGGGCACGGGGGACCCGATCGATCAGTTCCCGATGGCCGACGTCGACGAGCACACGGGGCCGCGCGACGGCACGGGCCCGACGAACGACAGCGACGGCGGAAAGAACTGCAGCTATCTGTTCGAAATGTGCGGCGAGCCGTGCGACTGGATCTACGGGGGCATCAGCGCGCCGATCGCAGCCGGCACGGCCGGAGGCGTGCCCACCGGCTATGAATGGCACTGGGAAGACGGCCCGCCCTCGAGCTTCGACGACTTCCGGGCGCTCGCCGACCGCGACCGCGACGGCGTCCTCTCCTGGAACGAAATCAAGGTGCTGTCCCGAAGAGGACACGAGGGCTACAAGCTCAAGGCGTGGGACATCCGCGTGCCCGTGCTTCGCTGCTACTGGCACGTCACCGGCCAGGCCATCCTCGAGGAAGACAGTCTCGTGCTCAACCTACGCAGTGACGGCAGCGTCGACCAAGGGGTGCTCAAGTGGTACGAATGACGCGGCCGGAGCGCGCGGGCATCTGCCGCATTGCGGCGCTCGTGGCGTGCGCCGCCGCGCTCCTCTCCGGATGCACGTCGGCCGGCTCCCGGCGCGACCAGCCGCTCTCGCTCTTCTTCGACGAGGCCGATCGCGTCGCCGGCCTCGGCAACCCGCCGGACGACGTCGGCCGGCTGCTCCGAGGCGCCATCGACCGCCCCATCACGGCCAGCTTCCGCGGCGCGGGGCTCCAGCACGTCATCCGGGAGATCAGCCAGAAGAGCGGGCTGGGCATCGGCCTCGCGCCCGACGTGATTGCGCCGGCGCAATCGCGGCCCATCGACCTCGACCTGCACGACATGCCCGCCGGGCACGCGCTCGACTGGATCACCCGCCTCATCGGCGCCCACTATGTCGTCGAAGGGCCCCGAACGGTCTTCATCACGCGCGAACGCCGCTGGGCCAGCCAGAACCGGCTCCGCATGGAAAGCTACGCGATCGGCACGTTCGTCCGGACGAAGAAGCCCGTCCTCGGCCGGCTCGACCACGGCCAGGAGACGAACGACCTCCTGATGGCCCTGCGGTATGCCGTCCGCCACACGACGGCCGGGCGGCAGGACGCGACGATCGTGCTCGACGACACCGGCTCGCGTCTGACGGCCATGCTGCCGCCGCGCGGCCACGCAAAGCTCGCCCTCATCGTCAAGGAACTGAAGAAGGTCCGCGCGTACGAGCCCCCGCCCGACGACGAGGGACGGCGGCTCGCGGCCGACGTCCTGTCCAAGATGTCCGTCCGCTGCGATTTCGCCAGGCAGGACATCCGGCGCATCGCCGACGAGATCGGCCTCCGCGCAAACGTCAACGTCGGATTCGACTACCGGCTCGTCGCGAACGAGCGGCGGGCCGTCACCCTTCAGCTCGGGAACGTGTCTCTCAAGACGGCCCTGGAGGCGCTCGCCCGGGCCGCGGGGCTGGGCGACGTCGTCCAGGAGCCCGGCCGCCGGTTCTGGATCCTCGGGGCCGGCCAGACGCCCCGTCTGCTCCGGGCCACCGGCCAACTCCCGTGGGATCGCGCCGTCGTCCGGTCCTACCACATCCGGCAACTCGTCGACCACTTCGGCACCCAGATGCTCTTCGAAGTGATCCGCAAGTCCGTCACGCCGGGCGAGTGGGACGCCGACCTGCCCGTCGCCTTCTACCACAAACCGACCGGCCGGCTGATCGTTATCCACGACGAAGAAGCGCAGCGGCGCGTGGCCGAGAGCATCGATCGGATGATGCAGCTCGGCAGGACCCGCCGGCGCGGGGGGATCGATACGCCGTGAGTGAACGGTCGCTGATCGACTGGCTTCGCGACCGGATCAACCCGACCGGCTTCGCCATCGTGGGCCCGGGCGACGACGCCGCCGTGCTCGCGCAGGCGGGAGACGGCCGCGTCGTCGTCACGACCGACGCCTTCCTCGAAGGCACGCACTTCCAGTCCGACGATCCGCCCGAGGCGATCGGACACAAGGTCATCGCGGCCAGCGTCAGCGACATCGCCGCGATGGGATGCGTCCCGACGGCCAGTCTGGCGACGGTCGGCGTCGGCCGGTCGCGCGACGACACGTTCGTGCGGAAGCTCGCCGAGAGCATGATCTCCGCCGCCGAACGGTACGGCGCGCCGATCACGGGCGGCGACCTGACGTCGTGGGACGAGCCCCTCTGCATCTCCGTCACGGTCCTGGGCCGCGTCGCCGAGCCCGAGCCGGTGCTCCGGTCCGGTGCGAGACCCGGCCACGTCCTCTTCGTCACGGGCGCGCTCGGCGGCTCGGCGCTCGGGAGGCATCTGACCGCGGAGCCGCGCATACTCGCGGGCCTCTTCCTCAACGGCGAGGCCGGCGCGAGCGCCATGATCGATATCAGCGACGGCCTGTCGACCGACCTCCACCACATCGCCCGCGAGAGCCGCGTCGGCGCCGTCGTCCGCGAGGCCGACATCCCGCTGTCGGAGGCCGCGCACGAGGCCGCCGCGGCAGACGGCCGGACGGCGCTCGAGCACGCGCTCGATGACGGCGAGGACTTCGAACTGCTTGTCGCCATCCCGCCCGAGAACGTCGGGCGCCTCCGCGAATCGTGGACCTTCGACCTGCCGATCACGGAGATCGGCGAGATTACGGACGCCGACGTCCTGCTCGAACGGCTCGACGGCTCGCGACTCCCCCTGCAACCGCGCGGATACGAACACGAGTGGCGACGGAACCCGTGACCATCGAGACCGATTCCCCCGAAGAAACCGTCGCGCTCGGCCGCGCGCTCGGCGGGCTGCTCGATCCGGGCGACGTGCTCGCGCTCGTCGGCCCGCTCGGCGCGGGCAAGACGCAGTTGACCCGCGGCCTCGCCGACGGCATCGGCGCCCGGGCCCGCGTCACCAGCCCCACGTTCAAGCTCGTCAACGAATACCGCGGCCGCGTGCGCCTGTACCACATCGATGCCTACCGGCTTCGGGGCGCCGACGACCTGGCCGCGCTCGGGTGCGACGAGTTCTTCGACGGCGACGGCGCCGCCGTCGTCGAGTGGGCCGACCGCGTGGCCGAGGCCCTGCCCGACGACCACCTTCGCATTGACGTCGCCGTCACGGGCGAATCGTCCCGCCGGTTCGTGCTGGCCGCGGCCGGGCCGCGCTCCGAACGCCTGCTCGCGGCCGCTGCCCGCGATTGACACCACGCGCCCGCCCGCTATCATAGTCCGGCTGACGCTGCATCTCACAACCCGCGAGGGCATCTGATGAACGTGATGCCGATCGAACACATCGACGACTGGGAGCAGCGGCTCGCTCGTCAGGACGCGTTCTGGGCCTGCGAGATCATCGACCGCCCGGTCGTGAGCTGCGGGGCCGACCGGCCCAACCCCGACTTCCCGCCGCCGCCCGAAAAGGAATGGGCCTCGCAACGCGACCGCTGGATGGACACCGAGCATATCGCGCAATCCGCACTCCACGGCGCGATGAACCGCGAGTACTTCGGCGACGGCCTGCCGGGCTTCCCGCCCAACCTCGGCCCCGAGGTCTTCAGCGCGATGTTCGGCGCTGAAATGGAGTATACCGAACGCACGAGCTGGTCGATCCCCAACCTCCACGACTGGGCCGACGCCGACAAGCTCCAGTTCTCGGACGACAACTTCTACTTCAAGAAGCTCACCGAGATCACCGATGCCCTGCTGGAGGTCGGCAAGGGCAAGTTCTACGTCGGCATGACCGACTGGCATCCCGGCGGGGACTGCGTCGCCGCCTTCCGCGACCCGCTCAACCTCAACATCGACATGATCGAGCACGTCGACGACGTGAAAGCCATGATCCGGCGGGTGGACGACGCCTACTTCGGGGCGTTCGACCACTTCCACAACAAGTTGACCGCGGCGGGACAGGCCGCGACGAATTGGGCGGGCATCGTCTCGTCGAAGAAATGGTACGTGCCCTCGAACGACTTCTCCTGCATGATTTCAAAGCAGATGTTCGACGACGTGTTTTTGCCGGGCATCGCGCAGGAATGTCGATTCCTCGAGGCAAGCATCTATCACCTCGACGGCCCCGGCGCGCTCCGGCACCTCGACAGCTTGCTCGAGATCCCCGAACTCAGCGCGATCCAATGGGTCTACGGCGCCGGCAACGGGCGCGCGAGCGATTGGATGGACGTCTACAGGAAGTGCCAGGCGGCCGGCAAGGGCGTTCAGATCGGCATCGGCATCGACGAGCTGGATTGCCTGATCGAGAACCTCCGGCCGCAAGGCGTCTGGCTCGGCCTCGGCGGCATCGGCGGCCGCGAGCAGTTCGACGACGCCCTCAAGAGAATCGAGAAGTGGACGTAGGCATGGTGCAGTGGCTCGCGGATATTGCCGAGTGCGCGCTGGCCGGCGAGCCCGTCGGGCGCGAGGATGCGCTCCGGCTGGCACACGACGCCGACTTCGACGAACTCCTCTTCCACGCAAACCGCATCCGCGAACGCTTCCACGGCAATGTCGTCCACCTCTGCTCGATTATCAACGCGAAAAGCGGCGCGTGCTCCGAAGACTGCGCGTTCTGCTCGCAGTCGGCGCGGTACGAGACGCCCGCGGCCGTTCATCCGCTCGCCACGCAGGCGGAGATGGTCGGCGCGGCCCGCGCTGCGGCGGAGACGGGCGCCGACAGCTTCGGGATCGTCACCTCGGGCGAAAGCGCCTGCAAGAGCCGCGAGGACTTCGGCTCGATCTGTTCGGCTGCGGGCGAGATCGACGCCGCCACGGCCGCCACGGCCTGCGTCTCCATCGGAACGCTCAGCGCCGACGACGCGCGGCAACTGGTCGCGTCGGGCGTGCGGCGCATCAACCACAATCTCGAAACGTCCGAGCGGTTCTTCCCGAAGGTCTGCACGACGCACTTGCATGCGGAACGCGTCGACACGGTCCGCAACGCGAAGGCCGCGGGGCTCCAGGTCTGCTGCGGCGGCATCTTCGGACTCGGCGAGACGTGGGACGACCGCGTCGACCTGGCGCTCCAGCTCCGCGAGCTGGACGTCGACGCGATCCCGATCAATTTCCTCGATCCGATCCCGGGCACGCCGCTCGAAGGCCGGCCGCTGCTCGAGCCGCGGGAGGCGCTCCGCATTATCGCCGTCTACCGGTTCATGCATCCGACGAAGGAGATCAAGGTCTGTGGTGGACGCGAGGTGACGCTCGGCGACGTTCAGCCGCAGATGTTCCGCGCCGGCGCGTCGGGCACCATGCTGGGCAACTACCTGACGACGACGGGCCGCTCGGCCGAGGACGACCTGCGGATGCTGGCCGACCTCGGGCTGGTGCCGAGAAGTCGATCGCAAACACCAAGAGACAAGATACAAACAAGCCCCCAACACGAATGACGGCAGCGTTGCCGAGACACGCCGGCGGAAGACAGGGACTGCGGGGCCGTTGAAAAAGTGCCTTCGCGAGCCTGAAAGGCTCGAATTCATCAGCCCAGGGCGAAGCCCTGGGAAAGTGCGGGTGAGGCGGGAAAGCCCTGACAGGGCGGCAGAAGCTCTGTGACGCCCCTACAGGGCTTGGCTCAAGGCGCATCTGCTACCCCAGGGCTTCGCCCTGGGCTAGTGAATAGTGCCCCTTTGGGGCAAGAAACAGACTTTTTCAACAGCCCCACTGCCACCCGCTGGCTGCCCCGTTTTCCGCATCTTGTACTCTTCACTGGGCTGAAGTGCTGCCAATGACCAAACCACCGAACGGTGCTGAGGATCATCCCGTCGCCCTGGTGACCGGATCGTCGCGCGGGCTCGGGCGCGAGGTCGCGCTGCGGTTCGCGCGCGGCGGATGGAACGTCGTCGTCAACTGCGTCCGATCCATCGACAAGGCGAACGCGGCGGCGGACGAGGTCCGTTCGTTGGGCGTCGATGCGGTCGTCGCCCAGGCCGACGTGGCGGATCTCTCGACACATGCCGGCCTGCTCGATGCGGCCGTCGGCCGCTGGGGCCGGCTCGACTGCCTCGTCAACAACGCGGCCATTGTCGGCGACGTGCCGCTCGTCCGCGTGACGCCCGAGCTGTGGGATGAGATTGTCGCGACCGACCTGCTCGGGCCGATGCATCTCGCGCGGCGCGCGGCCGAGCTGATGCGGCCCGGCTCGAGCATCGCGAACGTCGCGTCGATCTGCGGGCTCTGGGGCTGCGCCGCCGAGAGCGCCTACTCGGCCGCGAAGGGCGCCCTCATCGGATTCACGGCGGGCGCCGCGGCGGAGTTCGCCGAGCGGGGCATCCGCATCAACGTTCTCGCGCCCGGCTACCTGCCGACGGACATGGGGAACGCATCGCCCGCCGGGGCGGAGGCCGCGCGGGCGCAGCATCCGATGCGCGTGCTCTGCGAGCCCGCCGCCGCCGCGGAGTTCATCTTCCAGCTCACCGGCATGCGCACCATCACCGGCCAGATGTTCAACCTCGACGGCCGCATTCGTTGAGAACCGCGGGGAGAGGCCCTATCCCTGGAACAGGCGCCGCCAGCGGGCGACTTCGCGGCGGACGTTGCGGGGGTTGGCGCTGCCGATGCCGCGGTAGCGCTTGAGGCAGTTGTCGACGCCGAGCACGCCGTACACGCCCTCGTCGATCTTCGAACACACGGCCCGGAAGTCGGCGAGTTCGAGGTCCTGCAGGGTGATGTTCTCGTCGAGGCACTTCGTGACGAGCTTGCCGACGGCGCGGTGGGCGTCGCGGAAGGGGACCTTCTTCATCACGAGATACTCGGCGAGCGAGGTGGCGTCGATCAGGCCGCCCTCGGCCGTCGCGACGATGCGCTCCTTGTCGAACGCCGTGTTCGCGACGAGCGGGGTCAGGGCCTTCAGGCAGAGGGTGACCGTGTCGGCCGCGTCGAAGATCGCCTCCTTATCCTCCTGGAGGTCGCGGTTGTACGACAACGGCAGGCCCTTCATCACGGTCAACATGCGCATGAGGTCGCCGAAGACACGCCCTGTCTTGCCGCGGACGAGTTCGAGCGCGTCGGGGTTCTTCTTCTGCGGCATGATGCTGCTGCCGGTGCAGTAGGCGTCGTCGATCTCGATGAACCCAAACTCGGGGCTCGCCCACCAGGTCCATTCCTCGGCCAGGCGCGACAGGTGCGTCGCCAGGATGCTCAAGGTCGAGAGGAATTCCATGCAGAAGTCGCGGTTGCTGACCGCGTCGACGCTGTTGTGCGTGACGGTGTCGAACCCGAGGAGCCGCGCGATGAACTCGCGGTCCGTCGGGATGCTGGTCCCGGCGACGGCGCCGGACCCGAGCGGCATTTCGTTGACGCGCGAGTAGCAGCTCAGCAGCCGCTCGCTGTCGCGCTCGAACATCTCCATGTAGGCGAGCAGATGATGGGCGAGCGGGATGGGCTGCGCGTGCTGCAGATGGGTCACCGCGGCCATCGGCACGTCGACCGTGTCTTCCGCGTGCCGCAGAATCTGCTCCTGGAGATTGCAGACCTGCTCCTCGATCTGGATGATCTCGTCGCGCATCCAGAGCCGCAGGTCGAGCGCCATCTGGTCGTTGCGGCTGCGGCCGGCGTGCAGCTTCTTCGCCACGGCCCCGACCTTCTTCGTCAGCGCCAGCTCGACGGTCGTGTGGATGTCTTCGTTCTCGATGTTGAACGTGAACTTGCCGTCGGCGATGTCCTTCTCGACGGCGCGCAGGCCGGCGATGATCTTGCGCTTGTCGCTCTCCGAGATGACCTTCCCGCGCGCGAGCATGGCGGCGTGGGCGATGCTACCCTGGATGTCGTGCCGGAAGAGGCGCTGGTCGAACGAGATCGATTCGGTCAGTTGCTCGACGGCCGGGTGGGTTTTCTGTCGGAACCGGCCGCCCCAGAGCTTGCGGGGCCGGGCGTTGGCCTTGCGGGCCGTCTTCTTTGCGGGCTTCTTCGCCATCGCGTGGGTCTCCGGGCGGCTCACTCGGGTCGGGGCCCGTCCGCCTGTTCGTGCGTCAACGTCAGGAAGACGTCTTCAAGCTTGCCACTAGTATGGCCGTGCGGACGCAGTTCGTCAACCGTTCCCTCCGCGATGAGGCGGCCGCGGTGGATGATGCCGATGCGGTGCGCGACTTCCTCGGCGACCGAGAGCGTGTGGGTCGACATGAACACGCTCACGCCGGTCTCGACCATCTCGCAGAGCACGTCCTTGACGAGTCGCGCGCTCCGCGGATCGAGCCCGACCATCGGCTCGTCGACCACGAACACTTTCGGGTCGTGGAGGATGGCGGCGATGATGACGACCCGCTGCTTCATCCCGTGCGAGTAGGCCTCGGTCAGATCATCGAGGTACTCGGTCGTGCCGAACCGCTCGCTCAGTTCGCCGATCCGGCGCATCGTCGCGGCCGGATCCATCCCATACATGCGGGCGACGAAGAGGAGGAACTCGCGGCCGGAGAGCTTCTCGTAGAGGAACGGCTGGTCGGGGACGTAGCTGATGAGGCGGCGTGCCGTCACGCCCTCGGCGCAGACGTCGTGTCCGCAGACGCGCACGACGCCCGCCGTCGGCCGCAGCAGACCGGTGATGACCTTGATCGTCGTGGTCTTGCCGGCGCCGTTCGGGCCGAGGAACGCATAGAGTTCGCCGGGCTTGACGCTGAGCGTGAGCGCGTCAACGGCTCGCTTGGGGCCGAACTCTTTCGTGAGCGCGTCGATCTCGATGGACATGGCGGCTACATCGCCTCCGGAATCTGCACGCCGAGCAGGCGAAGCGCGTTGCCGAGCACGACGCGGACGGCGCTGACCAGCGTGAGCCGGGCGCGCATCAGCCGGCCGTCGTCGCCGATGACGGGGCACTGCTGGTAGTAGTTGTGGAACTCGGCGGCCAGCTCCTGCAGATAGGTCGCGAGGCGGTGCGGCTCGAACTCGAGCCCCGCCCGCTCGAGCACCGTGCCGAACCGGTCGAGCTTCGCGGCGAGCGCGAGGTCGCGCTCCTCGAGCGCCTCGAGGTCGTCGGGGGCGGCGCCCGTGTAGAGCCCGCCGGCCAGATCCGAGGCCGCGAGCCCGCCCGACTCCACCGCCTTGCGCATGATGCTCGCGATCCGCGCGTGCGCGTATTGCACGTAGTAGACCGGATTGTCGAGCGACTCCGCCTTCGCAAGTTCGAGGTCGAAGTCGAGGTGGCTGTCGGTCTTGCGGATGAGGAAGAAGAACCGCGCGACGTCGATGCCGACGTCGTTGATGACGTCGTCGAGCGTGATCAGCTCGCCGGCGCGGGTCGACATCTTGATCTTCTCGCCTTCGCGCAGGATGGTGCAGTGCTGGACGATGACGAACCGCACGGCGGAGACGTCGTGTCCGAGCGCCGACATCGCGGCCTGCATCGTGACGATGTGGCCGTGGTGGTCGGGCCCGAGCAGGTTGACGACCTGTCCGAATCCGCGCTCGAACTTGCTCTCGTGGTAGGCGATATCCGACAGGCGGTAGGCCCACGTGCCGTCGCTCTTCACGAGCACGCGGTCCTTGTCGTCGCCGTGCTCGCTCGTCTTGAGCCAGGTGGCGCCGTCCTCTTCGTACGTCAGATCCATCTGCCGCATCCGGTCGAGCAGGCGTTCGACGTGCCCCTCGGCCTCATACGCCCGCTGGCTGAACACGCTCGTGTGCTCGCTGCCGAACCGCTTGAAGTCGGCGAGGATCTGTTCGAGGATGCGGCCCGCGGCGAGGCGGCCGAGCGCATTGATCGCGTCGTCGCGCGGCATGTCGGCGTAGGTGCGGCCCTCGGCCTCCGCGAGCGCGGCCCCCATCTCGGTGATGTAGTCGCCCTTGTAGCCGTCGTCGGGGAACGCGACGGACGTCTCGCCGAGCGCGTGCAGGTAGCGCACGTAGACCGACTCGCCCAGCTTCACGATCTGGTTGCCGCAATCGTTGACCCAATACTCGGTCGCGACGTCGAAGCCGACGAACTCGAGGATGCGGCCGAGCACGTCGCCGAATGCCGCCTGGCGGCCGTGGGCGACGGAGAGCGGCCCGGTCGGATTCGCCGAGGCGAACTCGATCTGGACCTTGCGCCCCTTGCCGGCCTCGGACCGGCCGTATCGGGGCCCGTCGGCGAGGATCTGCCGGACCAGCCCGAGCCAGTACGCGCGCGTCAGAAAGATATTGGCGAACCCCGGGCCGGCGACCTCGACGCGGTCGACGGCGCCGCCGAATGAGTCGGCGGCCGATCGGATGGCCCCGGCGATCTCCTCGGCGACCTCGCGCGGATTGCGTCGGGCCATCTTGCCGAGCCGCATGGCGACGGGCGTCGTCAGGTCGCCGTGCGCCTCGCCGCGGCCGTGCTCGACCCTGGCCAGCATATCGAGTTGCTCGGGCTCGACACCGGGCGCTTCCCGAATCACCTCGCGAATCACGCCGCTGATCTGTTCCCGTACGTTCATGGTCCCTGCCGTTTGGGGCGGGCCAGCTCCCACTTCACCTTCGGGGCGTCGCCCCAGAGAAGTTCGAGGTCGTAGAACTCGCGCGCCTCCTCGCTGAAGACGTGGACGACCACGTCGATGAAGTCAATCAGGATCCAGGCGCTGTCGGCTTCTCCTTCCGCGTGCGGCGGAGGCACGCCGAGCCCTTTCATGTCGGCCGAGACCCGGCTGCCGATGGCGCGGAGCTGGCGGCGGTTGTCGCCCGTGCAGATGACGAGGAAATCGGTGATCTGGCAGAGCTTGCGGACGTCAAGGATCACGACGTCGTGCGCCTTCAACTCGTCCGCGATGCGGGCGGTATGCTTGGCGATGGTTCTCGGTGTGATCGCGGGCCTCCAGGTTGCGTTTCGGGCGGCGAATCCCCGCCGAAAAAGCAATTCTATCGGCGCGCGTGGGGGGTGTCAAGCCGAGCGGAGAGGCGATAGTATCGAGGGAAGTGCGCCGTGTCCTCTTGTTGCTGCCGCAACCCGGACGAACAAGTCGTCCGGGCCATCGGGGAGAGGCGTTGGCAGTGAATCACGACCGGAGGATGGGGTGGTTTTGCCGTTCACTTGGGGGCCGGAGGGCGTAATCAACGCGACATAGCCACTGGCCTACGGGGCAGGGGGAGAAGAATCTGATGTCGTCAATGGCCAGACCTTCAGAGCACCGGCCCCGACTGAGGCAATGTTCTTGGCATCCGGGGAGAACGCGACGATGTTTATCGTGCCTCCGCCATGCTGAAGAACGCGAGGATTGTCATTGTCTTCAAGATTCCAGACGTACACCTCGCCTTCCGGGCCAGTTCCAGCCGCCAACCACTTGCCGTCAGTGCTGACCGCCAACGCCGAAACGCGATGAGCGTAAATCGATTCACCCGTGGACGTGGCCCATCGCTGGCTGAGGACATTGCCGGTCGCGGCGTCTATCGCATAGACACACCCCTCAGAGCCAGCAGTGTAGATACGCTTGCCATCAGGTGCAAACACAGCATATCCCGTGGATACCTCGCCTTCTGGACGCTTAGCCCAAAGAACTTTGCCTTCCTTGGCATCCACCATCGCAGTCCCATTATTCCACCCTGCAACCGTGACATATCGCCCATCGTCAGTGATGACTATTCTTCTGATAGTTCCGGCGCCGTGGCCATCCAAGTTGGCCACCCAACGAAGTCCTCGTTTCTCTACATCGATGATCCCAACCCGTGCCCTTGGATGCTCGAAGTCGTAGCCAGCAGCGTTAACGCCATCTTCCGCGACCAACGAGATGAATTTGCCATTCATGCTTGCGCCAGCGTGACTGATCGACCAGCTTTTCGGCGCATACCACTGCTTGATTACCTTGTTGTTGGCCGCATCTAGAAGCGCATACGGCCAGTCGGAGAAATCATCCCCGGGGTATAGGGACAGTCCACACAAGGGGAGTGATACAGGACACACGTCGACTGATCTAGGAAGTGACAAAGCAGCCGCCTCACTGATCGAGTCGCCTTGCCATTTCCAGAGAACGAGAACGTATTCCTTTGAGTTCCGCGCACCAAGCAAGCCATAGACATAGTCTGAGCCATGGCCCCATTCAGCGAGATTGCCTGGACGGCCCGTCCATGCAGTCTCATGGCTAGGACTGCTTGCCTTACCGTGAGCCATCGGCTTTCCGCACGAAGAGAGTATAGCCATCACAGCCACGATCAGCAGACCGGATAGTGGATGTTCCATTGCCCGCCCCATGCTTACGGCACCTTGTTCTTGCCGGGGTACTTCGTTTGCTCAAGCCAATCTCGGACCGCCGTGTCCTTCTGTGCATCCCCAGACGAAGTCTTAACCTTCGTATTATTCGGCCCCGGGCAGGCACATGGACAAGCGGCCTTGAAATCAAGCTTCTTTTGATAGCTCGCTATTGCAGCAGCTCGCGCGTCTTCGGGCCATATCGTCACATCGTCCGCACTATGCGAACCGGCTGCTGCAATACCGTCAAGCTTCTTCCAGTAGCCCGCAACCCATCTCTTCTTTAGCCACAGGGACCCATAACGGTCCCAGTGATCCGCAACCCATTCGGCACGCCGGGCGCCCGGCGGTCTGGCTCACGCGCAGGCCTGTACTCATCATGAGTACAACCCCGCCCGCATGTCCCCATTCTGGGGACGACAGCATCTCCGCTGCACCAAGCGAATTGAGTAAACCGTCCCCCGATTATGGCGGCGGTTGTCGCCCGTGCAGATGACGAGGAAGTCGGTGATCTGGCAGAGCTTGCGGACGTCAAGGATCACGATGTCGTGCGCCTTCAACTCGTCCGCGATGCGGGCGGTATGCTTGGCGATGGTTCTCGGTGTGATCGCGGGCCTCCAGGTTGCGTTTCGGGCGGCGAATCCCCGCCGAAAAAGCAATTCTATCGGCGCGCGCGGGGGGTGTCAAGCCGAGCGGAAGAGCCGAGCGGATGCTCTGAACGGGGCTGCTTGCCGGGAAGCCAGGACAGCCAGCGGGTGGCAGCCCCGGTTTTCCGGCCCCGCGGCGCCTGAGTGCTGGCGAAAAACGGGGACTGGCACCAGCGGAGCGAAGCGGAGACGTGCCGTTCCGCTGGAACGGCGGGAGTTTGCTCCGCAAACTCCAACGGCAGCTTCGCTGCCGCCCTGTACCCGCTTTTCGCCTCAGTCCGGAAGCGCCCCGCGACGGGAACACGGACTCCCCCCTCGCCGTTGATAACCGGACGGCGCCCGGTTATCATCTGACGTATGCTCGAAACGTTCGAGGCGCCAATGCGAACATTGGGGGGGCATGTCGGCCCGGCGTTCTGGGCGATGGGGGTGTTCGCGTTCGGATTCCTCCTCGCCTTCGTTGTCACGCGGCTCGATGTCGGGAGTCTGCTCGCCATCCCGACGCTGCTCTTTCGGTTCGGCAAGAAATACCTCACGCCGCGGCTCAGCCCCGTCCTGCTGTTCGCATTCATCTTCCTCTTCAACAGCATCGTGATCTTCATCTACATGCTGTCCGGAGGGTTCGTCGTCCTGCCGATCGTGTTCGCCCTGTTCACGGGCCTGAACGTCGGAGTCATCCTGCTGCTCGACGCGCGGGAGGCGATGCTGGAGCCGCCGGACCCGCCCGGCGAGGTCGCGGCGCCCCGCGCGTGGGTCGGGTTCCTCTGCCTCTTCACCGTCGTGGTCGAGCTGTCGGCCTTCTGGCTCGCGATCGGGATGGGGATGACGCTGGGGAACGAGATGCACGAGGCGTTCGCGTGGGCGACGTTCGTCAAGGCGGCGGGGCCGCGCGTGCTTGCCTATGGGCTCGTGCTTGTGCCCGCGCTCGCGCTCTCAGCCGCGGCCGAGGCGACGGCCGTCTCCGCCATGATCCGAAGAAGTAGTCATCAGTGATCAGTCATCAGTTGGCAGTTGGCATCTGGCATCTGGCGGGGACCCGTTCGCGGACACTGATTACTGATAACTGATCACTGGTCACTGGCCGTGCGCGGTACGCCGGTCAGGGCGTGCGCGGCCCCGGTCACGTCGGCGCTGCGCATCAACGTCTCCCCGACGAGCACCGCGTGGACCCCGCACGCCGCGAGCCGCTCGACGTCGGCGCGCGACGCGATCCCGCTCTCGCTCACGACCACCCGCCCGGCCGGAATCGCGCCGGCCAGCGCTTCCGTCGTCGCGAGGTCGACGTTCAGCGTGTCGAGGTCGCGGTTGTTGATGCCGATGATGCCGGCGCCCGCGCGGAGCGCCCGCTCGACCTCCTCCGCGCTATGCGTCTCGACCAGCGCCGCCATCCCGAGTTCGCGCGCGAGCACGAGATGATCCCCGAGTTGTTCGTCGGACAGGACGCGGACGATGAGTAGCACCGCGTCGGCGCCGGCCGTCCGCGCCTCGAGCACCTGCACCTCGTCGATGATGAAGTCCTTACGGAGCACAGGCACCGAGGCCGCGGCCCGCGCCTGCGCGACGTATTCGAGCTTGCCCGAGAAGAACCGCTCGTCGGTCAGGACCGACATCGCGGCCGCGCCCGCCGTCCGATACCACCCGGCGATGAGGGCCGCATCGAAGTCCTCGCGGATCACGCCCGCCGAGGGCGAGGCCCGCTTGATCTCCGCGATGAGGGCCACGTCGGGCCGCTCGGTGATCGCGCGGCGGAAGTCACGCGCCGGGGGCATCGCCTCGGCCATCGCGCGCAGCTCCCCGACCGGCCGCTCCGCGCGCAGCGCCGCCACCTCCTGGCGCTTGCGCTCGACAATCTCGTCGAGAATCACGGACGTGCCCCCTGTCTCCGCCAAGGAGAATCCGACAGGATTCTCAGGATGCACAAGATGGCGCGGGGAAGCAGGGCTTCGCCGCCAATCCCGTGAATCCTGTTGATCCTGTCAAGAAGCCGTCCCGCCCCGTACATGGGCCTCAGTCTTTCAGCGAGACGGACCAGTACGCCTCGTCGACGAAGTGGCGCCAGGAGCGGTACTTCGCCGACGCGATCTTCAGCCGCACGGCCGGGCTGCTCCGGGGCTTGAACGGCTTGCGGATGAGCTTCATGCTGGCCTCGTACGGCCGCCGCCCGCCCTTCCGGGCGTTGCACCGCGTGCACGAACACACGACATTCACCCAGGTCGAGAGGCCGCCCTGCGAGCGCGGGACAACGTGGTCGAGCGAGAGTTCCGATGAGGCGAACCGCCGGCCGCAATACTGGCACCGGCTCCCGTCGCGGGCGAAGATGTTGCGGCGGTTGAACTTCACCGTCTGCCGCGGCAGCCGATCGAACAGGAGCAGGCGGACGATCCTGGGCACGCGGATCTCGAGCTTCACCGTCCGGATCCAGTCGCCGTCGTCATCTTCCGCGAACAGGTGGCGGGCCTGGCTCAGCTCGACCCAGCTATCGAAATCGTAGGTGTTCCACTCCTCGCCCTGCTGCGTGACCACCTCGGCCCGTTCGCTGCACAGGAGCCGGAACGCGCGGCGCACCCCGACCACGTGAATCGCCGTGTAATTGCGATTCAGGACGAGCACACTGGCGTTCAGCGCCGCCGACATAGCTCCTGCCTCGAGGGTCTGTCGCATATTATATGCCCCGCGCCCCGTTCGTCCACAGAAAACCTGCGGGGTTGGCGGAGGCGGCGATCGAGTCAATGTTGGACTTGCGGCGGTGCTCCGGTGGTGATAACATGGCTTTGCTTGCTGTTGGACTCGCCGGCCGAGGGAGGCAACCACTCGATCGCCAGACAGCCGCGCCTGGGCCCCGACATTCGGCAGAGGAGAAGGAGCGATGCGAGCGATGTCTCTGCTTCCTCTGGCGCTTCTTGCCATGCCACTCGGATGCAGCTCAGTTCCCAGCGATTGGCCCGCCGATTACGTCTGGGCTACCCCCGTGGAATCCGTTGATCCACATACTCTCCGCGTGATTCGCGACGCAACGCCAGAAGGATGGATGGCGCAGTCGCGCGGCAACATCGTCAGGTTGCGTCGAAAGCAAACCGCCGGACAAGATTGGGATGTCGTCTTCTTTTTCTACCGGCGTCTCTCGCGGGAGGCATGGGCCGCGATTCCAGCGGAACGCCGACCAAGCGAATACAACAACACGTACACGGTCCAGGTCATGACCGTGTGTCACCTTTCGTCAGATGAATGCCCGATCTTTGACGACGAAGCATCACGTCTCGCCGACACGATATCGGAACGTTTGGATCTGATTCAGTATCGCGCGGAATGACCGCCGAATCAGGTCCTCGAGCCCATGCGGAGGGCCGCGATGAGCGGATCAAGACTGAAGTGCCCGCGAGACGGCACGGTTCTGGACGCGGGGACGTTCCACGGCCAACTCCTGTTCAAGTGCTCCACATGCAATGGGGCCTTCGTCGAACAGCGTTTCCTTCTTCCGCTGCTGAAAGCGCTGGGCAAAGACATACGCCACGCCGTTCCCCTGGACTATCCGATTGACACGATCTCGGACAAGGGGGGCGGTCTGTTGTGTCCGCGCTGCGCTGCCACGATGGAGCACTACGGCTATATGGGCGACCGGCACATCATGATCGACAGCTGCTCCGCCTGCAGGCACATGTGGGTGGATGCCGAGGAGCTTGGCGGCATGAGCCTCCTTTACGCTCGGGGTGAGAGGTTTGGCGCGGACCGAAGAGCGCGGGATCAAAGCCGGGCGGGGGACTTCTACAGCCTTTTCGATTCCCACGTGCTAAGGGTGGCGTTGGAGATCGGGCTGCTGGCGGGCTGCGTGCAAACCGCCTTCATGCTCTACTTCGTCTTGTTATCACGAGACAAGGATCTGTAGCATTCGGGTCAACGAGGTTCCCACATGACCGGGTCTTGGGCGTAGTAGTCGCGGAAGAGGGCGTAGAGCGCAGGCTCGTCGTCGCTGAGGCCGACGGGCTCTTCGAAGAACGCCTCGGTCGCGACGGCGAAGAACTCCCCGATGTTCGTCGCACCGTACGGATCGAGGAACGTCCGCCGGCCTCGCTCGACCTGCCGGACGAGTTCGTCGTATTCTTTCTGCATCACGTCGCGCCATTCGGGGATGCGGGCGCCGTCGCGCAGCGGCGGCGTGCCGTCGACGTCGTGGTTGAGCATGTCGAGCTGATGGGCGAACTCGTGGATGACGAGGTTGCGCCCGCGGCGCCGCCGGCGTTCGAGCGCGACGTCCGCCCACGACAGCACGACGGTCCCGCCGGACCACGCCTCGCCGGCGCGATGACTGACCTCCTCGCGGACGAAGCCGCCGCCCGCGTACGTCGTCTGCTCGACGACATAGTCCTCGGGATAGACGAGGATCGAGAGGACGTGATCGTAGGAATCGGGATCGAGCTTCAGGCCCAGCAACGCGGCGTAGGCGGCGATGGTGAGGCGAATCTCGTCCGTCAGCTCGAGCCCGCCGCATCCTTCCCAGTTCTTCTCGGCGAGCAGGAGCCGGACGTCGTCCTTCAGCTTCTCCCGCTCGGGCGTCGGGAGCGACTCGTATTGCCAGATGCTCTGCTTGAGGAGCCGGAGCCAGTCGTCGGGGAACGGCTCTGCCAGGAGCTTGCGTCGCCGGCGGTTCCGCAGCCATCGGAATATCATCTGCCATTCTCCCCAGCGACGCAAGAGGGTAGCGCGGGTCAGTCGGAATCGTGTGCGAGGAACTCTTCCGGCGTCGTGGCCGGCACTGTGCTGCCGGGGAATCCTTTAACATCCCGTGTGAGGATGCAATCGGCCCCGGCGCGAAGGGCGCAGGCGAACTGAATCGCATCCTCAAAGTCAGGAAGGTCCGAGTCGATGGCGCGATGAACCGTCTGCTCATCGACCGGGGCGATGTGGAACGTGTCACGGAGGAGCTTCATCGCGTCCCGGGCCGCTTTGCGGCCCGTCGTCCGGCGGAGGATGTAGTAGATGTTGTTGAAGCTGATCGCGGAAACATGTCCCTCGTAGACTCCGGCCTCCACTCGCGACCAGAGCACGGCAGCGTGGGCGCTGTGCGGCGCCCGCCGCCCGAGAACGTCGAGCAGTACGTTCGTATCGAGAAAGATCTTCACAGATCGACCCCGTACTTGTCCGCCAGGGCCTCCTCGAGGAGTTCGCGGTCCGACTCATCCGACGGCAACTTGCCGAGGCCAAGCGCCTTCCGGGTCAGCGGCCCGAGCCGTTCCCGGCGGCCCTGCTTCCGCCGCCCGGACACGGCCCGGACCCAGCGTGCGAACATCGCGGACACGCTCGTGTGGTTCTCGGCCGCCAGTCGCTTGGCCTCCTTGATGACGTCCTCTTCCGCGCTGAGCGTGAGCTTCTTCATCGTCGTCCCTCGAATACGTGCTTTTCCACTCAGATTATACGTATCGGCTCGAGAGACAGCAAGGATTAATACGACCCGCCCGCGCTCGCGGGTTCTGCCGTGGCCCGCCCTGCCCGCTCGCTCCTTGACAACGGCGCCGCTTTGCGATACCCCAACATCAAGAGAACGGGGCGTCTGGGCCGAATTGGGGCCGCTCGGATGGACGCGGACACGCACGACGTCGACCGAAGCGCGCAGTATGTGCGGGGGGTCGGCCCGCGCCGGGCCGAACTGCTCGAACGGCTCGGAATCCAGACCATCTGCGACCTGCTCTACTTCTTCCCCCGCAAGTACCACGACCGCCGCAACCTGGTCACCATCGCCGAGGCCGAGCCCGGATCGGAGGCGATGGTCCTCGGCGACGTGACGCAGGTCAACCTCCGGCGGCGCGGCCGCGGCAAGGGCGTGCTGACCGTGCACGTCCGCGACGAGTCGGGCCAGCTCCGGGCCGTCTGGTTCAACCAGAACTACCTGGGCGATCGGTTCAGCGCGGGCGACACGCTGCTCCTGTGGGGGCCGGTCCGCGAATACGAGCAGGCGAAGAACGAGGAAGAGCGGCTCGAGATCATCAATCCCGGGTTCGAGCACCTCGGGACCGAGGAGCACGGCGGCGTCGCGCTGACCGAGGAGACCGCGCGGATGGTCCCGGTCTATCCGCTGACCGAGGGGCTGTCGCAGGGGCAGTTGCGGCCCATCATCCACGCGGCGCTCGACGATTTCGGGGCGGCCGCGCCGGAGATCGTGCCCGAGCCGCTCCGAGCCCGCCGCAAGCTGCCGCCGATCGGCGAGGCGCTCGTCCACGCGCACTTCCCCGAGACGCTCGAGCAGAAGGAGGCGGCGAAGCAGCGGCTCGTCTACGAGGAGTTTCTCCTTTTCGAGACGGCCGTCGCCCTGCGCCGCCACGTCGTCAAGACCTCGCCCGGTATCGCGTTCAAGACGTCGACCGAGTTCGACCGCCGGGTCCGCAAGCTGCTGCCATTCAAGCTGACGCCATCGCAGAAGACGGCGGCGGCTGAGATTCAGGAAGACATGCGGAGCCCGGCGCCGATGAACCGGCTCTTGCAGGGCGACGTCGGGAGCGGCAAGACGGCCGTCGCGCTCGTCGCGATGCTGCTGGCCACGGCAAACCAGTGTCAGTCGGCCATCATGGCGCCGACGGAGGTCCTGGCGGAGCAGCACCACCGGCGGCTGCGGGCCCTGCTCGAGGGCTCGCAGGTCCGGCTCGGCCTGCTGACCGGCTCGTCGGACCGCCGCGAGATGCTGGCGCAGATCGCCGCGGGCGACGTCGACATCATCATCGGCACGCACGCCGTCATCCAGGCCGACGTGACGTTCCACCGGCTCGGACTGGTCGTCATCGACGAGCAGCACAAGTTCGGCGTGATGCAGCGGGGGCGCTTGCGCTGGAAGGGCCGGTCGCCCGACGTGCTCGTGATGACGGCGACGCCCATCCCGCGGACGCTGGGGCTCACGCTCTTCGGCGACCTCGACGTCTCGACGATCCGCGAGCTGCCGCCGGGCCGCAAGCCGGTCCAGACCAGGCTCGTCCGGCCCCGCGGGCTGAGCCGCGCGTACAAGTTCATCGGCAAGGAGGTCTCGGCGGGCCGGCAGGCCTTCGTCGTCTGCCCGCTCGTCGAGCAGTCGGAGGCGCTCGACCTGCGCTCGGCCGTCGAGACCGCGGCCGAACTCGACGAGCAGGTCTTCCCCGACCACAACGTCGGGCTGCTGCACGGCCGGATGACGGCGGCCGAGAAGGAGCAGGTGATGGCTGCGTTCGCGCGCGGCGATGTCGACGTGCTCGTCTCGACGATCGTCATCGAGGTCGGCATCGACGTGGCGAACGCGACGGTCATGTGCGTGCTGCACGCCGAGCGGTTCGGGCTCGCGCAACTGCATCAGCTCCGGGGCCGAATCGGCCGGGGCCCGCACCAGGCGACGTGCCTCTTGTGCGGCGACCCGAAATCCGACGATGCGCGGAGCCGGCTCAAGATCCTCTGCGACACCACGGACGGGTTTCGGATCGCGGAGGAGGACCTCAAGCTGCGCGGGACCGGGGAGTTGTTCGGCACGCGGCAGCACGGCCTGCCGGACGTCCGGATCGGGGATTTCGTCGAGGACATCGAGCTTCTGGAGCAGGCCCGCGACGACGCCGCGGAACTCATCGCGGACGATCCGGCCCTCGAGCGGCCGGAGCACGCGGCGCTCCGACAGCGCCTGGTCCACGTGTACCGGGACCGCTTGGGGCTGATCGGAATCGGATAGGGGGAGAGTGCGGCCGCGGATCAGTCGTCGCCGAACACGGCCTCGTATGCCTTGGTCATCTTTTCCGTCGTGAGCAGCCGGCCTTCACGCAGCAGGCGCTTGTGGCGTTGGAAGACCAACTCGACGCCGCTGAGCGCCCGGGACGCCCGGCGGCGGACCTTGTCGAGCGCGGGCCTGTAGAGCCCGACCAGCTTGGTCCGCTCGACCTTGGCCTTGAGCAGGGCCTCTTCGGTCGCTCGGATCTTCTTGTTATATTCGCTGTTGAAGTGATCGAATCGTTGCCGCAGGAGCCGTTCGATCTCCTCTTTCGGGCGGTGGGCCGCCTGCAGCTCTTTCCGGTGCTGCTCACGCGCTTCGTCCCGCTGCTTCTCCCGCTCCCGGATCTCGACGGCAAGCGTCTTGATCCGGACCCGAGTGTTTTCGAGCGGCACACCGTACTTCGTCTTCAACTCCGCGAGCTCTTTGTCTTTGGCATCGTCGGCGCGCTTCTTATACACTTCGCACAGGTCGTCGTTCTGCTTCGCGACCGCGCGGAGTTGCTCGTCGGTCGGGGCGGCGTTGTCCGGGTCGCTCTCGGGGTCGACCGGGCCGGCGTCCCCGCCCTCTTCCTGCTTCTTCTCGACCGCCTCGGCCGGCGTCATCCACTCGCCCTTGTAGCGGACGTGGCCGAGCAGTTTGTGCGCCTTCTCGGCCGTCTCCGTGTCGGGGTCGGCCTTCAGACATGCGCGGGCGCAGGCGACACCCTCGGCCTTCAGGCCGCGCTCGCCGCACCACTCGGCAAGCTCGATCAGGCCGGCGGCGTCGTTGTCGCCGACCGCCTCGCGCTTCGCGACGTATTCCTTTCGCGCCGCGGCCAGCGGATCCGTGACGAGCTTCACGCTCGAGACGTCCTCGCGCTGGAATGTCAATTCGCCGCCGACGGACTTGAATCGGAGGGCGAGCAGCGTGGCCCGGAGCTGCTTCCCGTCTCTGGTCTCGAGGACCACGCGGCCAGCGCGTGAAATGCGGAGCGTCTCGATGTCGCCGCGCGTGACGGTCTTTTCGTCCCCCCCTATGAACAGCTTCACTTCCTGCAGCGTGCCCTTCAGTGTGCCCCCGCTTGAGAGGGTCAGCACGTCGGAGCGGGCGACGCCCGTCAGGAGCAGCGAGACCACAAGCAGACACAACGACTTCCGCATCAGGCACGACCCCTCGGCAGCCCGACAGAGAAAAAAGAAAGGGCGAGATCGCCCTTACGCTCTTACATTATAGCGCATGAATCAGCCCGGGGTTAACGCTAGTCCATGGAAAGACATGTTTTTACACGCCGACCGGGCGCCCACCCTCTCGCGGCGGCGCTCCCCCTCCCGCTGCTACTTGACGGCGGCCTTGTACTTGGCAACCATCTGTTCGAGGGCAATCTCCTTGCCCGCCTTCAACTCGCGTTTGAAGTGCTGGTACATGTCGTTGACGTGGGTCCGCCGCCTTTTCGCCCGCTTGGCAAGCTCGGCCATGGTGCGGCGCTTGGCTCTGTCCAGCTTCACGCGCCTTCCCTTCGACGCCCGGATCGAGTCCCGGAGGAGGCCCTGCGCCTGGTTGCTGACACGCCCATGTACGAGCCCGCCTCCCGGGTTGCGCACATGCACCGACCCGATCGTCCTACTGCGGTTCTTCAGCTTGGCGAGCTCCGCCTCCTCGACCTCGATCTTCTCGTTCAGCCGCTTCCTCTCGGCCGTGTACGTGCCGAGCACGGCCTTCAACTCGCGCCGCCGGAGCGCGTCGGTTTTCGCCAGGAATATCTTCTGCAGCTTCTCGTTGCGCTCGGCGGGGCTCGCGATCGCCTTGACGCCCTTCAGATTGGCTGCGTGCTTCTCCTGCTCGGACGGCTCGGCCTTGACGGGCTGCGCGGGCGTCAGGTTGCCCTCCTCGATGCGTTTCCGCTTCTCCATCTCGGCGGTCGTCATCCATTCCCCGTCGAAAAGCACGTGGCCGAGGAGCTTGTGGGCCTCGTCGCCCGTCTTTCCGATGGGGTCTATCTTCGTGCACGCCAGAGCGAGTTCCGCCGCCTCGTCTTCGAGCCTCTTGTCCCGCGCCCATTTCGCCAGCTCGAGCAGGCCCGCGGCGTCGTCGGGCGCGAGCTTCGCTCGCTTCATCGCCAGAATCGAGCGCCGCGCCTCGAGGATCGGATCCCGCTTGATCTCCACGCGCTCCAGCCGGGCCCGCGCCAACGTCATCGGTCCGCCCTTGCCCTTGAAAACCACAGACACGATCTTGCCCTTCAAGCTCTTGCCGTCACGAAGCCTCAGCAGATCTTCCTTGCCCGGGGCAAGAACCACCGACGCGACATCCTTGCGGACGTGCGTCGCCTCTTCCCCGTCGGCCAGGAACGTGACCGACTCGATCTTGCCGACGAGCTGCCCGCTGTCCTTCAGCTTCACGTTGTCGGCTTGCGCCGACTCGGGCAGCAGAGCGATCGCCAGAAAGCACACGATAAGAATGGTCGTTCGCGTAAGCATGAAGTTACCCCACATTGGCGGCACCCTGGGCGCGCGCTATCCAAGCAAGTGTATTATACCTCATTCCTGAGACGCAGGCCTGCAGAAAAAGTCCGGGAAGAAACTGAGCGGCTGTCTGCCGCCTCTGCCATTCTGACAGAGCGAGTGTCCCCTCGCGGAACACCGAAGCGGCCACCGGCCAGGGAGCGGCGGTTCAGGCGGAACGCAAGCCACTACGAACACAGCTCTTACAAATTCACGCCGTTATCGTGGCCCTCGACGCCCCCTCGTTGGCACGCCGTTTGCATTGTATCTGATCGGATGGAATAAGACAGCTTCGAGCTGTAACTGAAAACGAAAGGAGGTGGTAACGATGAGGCTCACTCCAATGAGAAGATCGTCGGACCTGTTCAGAAGTCTCTTCGGCCGAGACCTGCGGGGCTTCTTCGAGCCGCTCTACGAGGAGGAAGGGCTCCCCTACCGGGAGGGCTTCCTGCCCGCCATCGACGTCTTCCACGACGACGACAAGGTGACCGTCCGCGTCGAGGCGCCGGGCGTCAGGAAGGAAGACCTCGGCGTCCACGTCGAGGGCGACCTCCTGACCATCTCGGGCAAGAAGGAGCACCTCGAAAGCCCCAACTATCACCAGATCGAGAGCCGGTGCGGCGCGTTCCAGCGCGCCATCACCCTGCCGCACACGGTCGACCGCGACAAGATCGCGGCCGCCTACAAGGACGGCGTGCTCGAGCTGACGCTCCCGCTCCTCGCGGCAGCCAAGCCCAGGCAGATCGACGTCAAGATCGCCTGACCGACGCGGCACGCGGTCCGGACGTGACATGACGCGCAACGTAACGAAGCGGCGGGCGCCACTCCGGCGCCCGCCGTCTTTCGTGACTCCGTGGTAGCATCCGACAATCGGCTACGTGGCATCGTCCGTAGCCTGCGGGCGCAGTTCGTACTCGTTCGCCCGCCACTCACCAAGAACTGGCGAGTCGTCGTGCCAGCCCTTACGCCCCGTCCGGCTTTTCAAGTCGGGGGCCTGATGAACGAACCGCAGGTCGTACTGCGCATAGACAGTGGGCATCAGACGCTCGAAACGCAGGGGACTGTCCGACGGAGGATACGTTTCGAAAGCTTCTCCCAGATGTCCCTCATCAACATTCACCAAAGTAAGTGCCACGGCCTCGTACTTCGACACAGCATTTCGGACGCCGTCACGCTCGGTCAAACCAGACAGCGCAGCATGATAGCGGGTCACGAGGGGGGACGGATCTCCGGCCTCAGTTATGGCTACGTCTTTGGCGCTTATGCGCCCGTCCTCTGTCGCGAAAGGCGGGGGAGCATTCTCCGGCGCCTTGCCAGGGCGATTGCCTCGGATTGCGCCCCAGTACGCGTAGACAAGAGATGGATAGGTAAGATGCAAGTTTGTGCAATCGCCCCCCGCCTCCTCCAGGCGATTCGTCAAGTTCCGCAGCGCGTTCAACGTGCCCTTCATCGACACAGCGATCACCGGGCCGATGTGCTTCTTGGTGACTACGACATCAACCTGCTTTGTCTTCAAACCACCCAAGATCGTTTGTTCACCGCTGCCCCCGGAAGACGGATCATGTTCGATCAGTCGGCAACGGCTGGCCCCTGATCCTGTTTCTGCAACCCTAAACGGCGGGCGCGGGGTGATTTCGTCGGGATCGAACCCTCCCTCGAGGCACAATCGACACGCCACGTACCAGTGCAGGGGTTTGATATGCCGCTGGCTCGTCGTGCCATGCGTCGCCAACGCGAACTCGGTCAGGGCTTCGCGGAAACCAATCCACTCACACTTGTCGGGTTTCTTAGCCACAATGACGCCACCTTCTCATAGTCTCAGTGCCCCTCTTAATCAAGGCCATCTCATCATCGGACCATGATTTGTCCGGCGGGAGCACGACGCCGGCTGCTTCTCGTGGTTCCAACTTGAGCATCCCGCCGCCGAGTGGATGCCCCTCCAGTTCGCAACTCAGCGCCGTGAAGGGATGCGCCCATCGGGCCTGAATTCGCCGGATGGATTCGCCTGTGTTCAGCGCTACTGCGTGAACAGAATTCGTGCAGGCGCAGTGCGCGTAGTTGGCCACCAGGGCAGGCGTATCGCCACACATGTAGGACAGGAAGGCATCTGGTATCTGTACGTGCGGTATAACATACCATGGGTCGCGGTTCCGGCACTTGTAACGTTGACGCGGCTCTTCTGCGTCGGCTGTTGCGAGGTAACGCCTCACGGCGGCGGGCACACGAGAGTCCTTGCGAATCCTCAGAAGCAGGATCTGCTGGTCCTCACGAAGCCAGCGGTCGACCATCGACTGGGTCACCGCCACAGAAGTGAGCATCTTGCCGTTCCGAATGGTCGGTTGCAGAAACTCATCAGGAATACTTGCTGTTCTTGCCTCAGAAGGTGTCAGATGGAAGAAGTCGTTCGCCCCGCTCACGTACCCTATGCCAACCGTGGCGCGTTCCCCGAGCCTCGCTGCATCAGGATGTCCGGCGGTTGCCCGGTAGAATGACAGCACGTCTTCACCGGCAAGGAACGGCCGGAGGCGACGCCCCGCGCGTACCCACTCCGCTACGCTGACAAGCCGCCCCTGTCTCGGTGGCCGATCAACGAAATGGAACTGATCCAGCATTGTCAGCTTGAAGTGATCCGTTCTCTCCCCGTAGCCCTCTGCGTACAGAAGCCAGCAGTCTTCCGAGAGTTCCGGAAAGAGCTTCTCTCTGACGGCGACGATCTGGACGCGGGAAAAACTATCGCTCAAGTATCCTAGGAGCGGCGCCGCGTACGTCGCGTGACCGATCTCCGCAGGACAGACGAATGCCAACCGTCCCCCCGCCTTCAGCAGGGACGCGGCCGCGACAAGAAACGGAGCCCACGATGATGTCAGCGCCGTGAAGTCCGCTCCGACACGCTTGCACAGACGCAGCGCTCGCTTGCGGACATCGCCATTGAAGCGCTGGTAACGAATGAATGGAGGATTCCCGGCGGCGCAGTCGAACCTTCTCCGGGCTCTCTCTGACCACCTGAAGAAATCCGCCTCGTGAATGGCGGCCCACGGGGCGCTCTCTTCGGCCGCGCGAGAAGCCCCCTGATCCTGCTCGATGCCGACGCTTCGGCGGTGCAAGGCGAGAAACCTGCCGTCGCCGCAAGAGGGATCCAGCATCCAGTCCGCCGGTCGGTGCACCGCCCATCGGACCAACGCAGAAACGACCTCGGTGGGAGTATAGTACGCCCCAGTCTGCTTGCGAGTTTCCTGGTTCATGTTCCCCCGGCTACTGCTGACAGGTACAAGCTTACGGGGTTGGAGGACCGAAATCAATAGCCTGACATCGCCGGTCGGGACATCGCCGGCGTGGCCCAAGCGTTTTCTGTTTGACCGGTGCACCGGGAGAGCGTAGACTTGATTTCTCCGAAGGACCTGGAGGCGGGGCTTGAACGTCGGGATCGTCGCGGACTCGCACGACAACGTGCCCGCCATCGAGGCGGCCGTCGCGGCGTTCCGCGAACGTGGCGCCGAAACACTCGTCCACGCGGGCGACTTCGTCGCGCCTTTCGCCGTCAAGCGGTTCCTCAAGCTCGACGTGCCCTTCGTCGCCGTCTTCGGCAACTGCGACGGCGAGCACAAGGTGATTTCGGAACTCGTGCCCGACATCGTCGGCGGCGCGCGGCGCGAGACCATCGGCGGCCGCACGTTCCTCATCGTGCACGCGCTCGAATGGATCGAGCCGGCCGAGCGCGGCGGCGCCGACGTCATCGTCTGCGGCCACACGCACAAGGCGGGCATCTCCGGCGACGGCCCGCTCGTCATCAACCCCGGCGAGTGCGGCGGATGGGTCACCGGCCGGAACTCCGCCGCGATGCTCGATACCGATACGATGCAGACCGAAATCTTCGATTTGGATTGGTGAAAGGCTCCAACACAGTGAAACGAAGCCAACCACAAAGACACGAAGACACCAAGACGACACTGTGCCGTTCTTTGTGCCTTGGTGCCTTGGTGGTTGGGTCATGTTCTGCGGGCCCTGAATCTCGTCGCGGTCTTTTCGTCAGAGGCGCCAGATGAACCGAACTCGCCTGGTCCCGCTCGTTCTTCTGTCCCTCGTCATCGTACTCGCCCCCGCGTGTGTCAAACGGAGCATCAGCGTCCGGTCGGATCCGCCCGGGGCGCTTGTCTATATCGACGGCCTCGAGGTCGGCAAGACGCCCGTCGATCACATCCCGTTCCGCTTCTACGGGACGCGCGAGATCGCCCTCTACCGGACCGGCTACCTCGCCGAGCGGCGGGTTGTCGAGATCGACACGCCCTGGTTCTCGACCTTCCCGGTCGACATCTTCACCGAGCTAGTCATCCCGTGTGAGTTCGAGGACCGCCGCAGCTACTACTTCGCGCTCAAGCGAACCGAGCGGCCCGAGCGAGCGACCGTCGTCCGGCACGCACACGAGACGCGCGAGGAGGGCCGCGCCCGCATCGCGAGCGCGCGCCGCGAGGCCGACTACAAGCCCCGGCAATATGTGGTCGAGGACGCCGAGAAGCCCTTCGTCCTCTGGGGCTGGATGCTCATGCCGCCGCGCGGCGAGCCCGTCTACCTCGACGAGGGCCCGCCGCCCGACGACGCAAAGGACAAGGACAAGAACAAGAAAGACAAGTGAGGGAGCCCGTGCGCGCCGCCAGACATCTAGCGTCCGCCGTGTTGCTCGCCGCTCTGCCGGCCTTCTGGAGCCCGGCATCGCACGGCGCCGAAGCGCCCCCGCCGCGGCCCGTCACGCCCGTTCAGGGCGCGCGCGTTCGCGAGCCCGGCCCCCGCGTCACCCTGAAGAAAGAGGCCCTGGCGCAGACGCTCGCCGCCATCCTCGACCCAACCCTCAAGCTCGAGAAACGCATCAACGCGATCGGCGTCGCGGGGCTCGGGCGCGTGCGCGAGGCGCTGCCCGCGCTCGGCAAGGTGCTCCGGCAGAACGACCGCATCGAGGTGAAGGTCGCCGCGGTCTGGGCCCTGCGCGAGATCGGCGACCCCGGCGCCATCCCCGCGCTCCTCCGCGTCCAGGCCGACGCCGTCGGGCTCAAGCCGAAGCTCCGGTACGACAAGAAGATCGCCTTCCCCGACGAAGGCGTCGAGTTGACGTTCGTCGAGCTGATCGAGAACGCCATCGGCCGGCTGGGCGAGCCCGTCATCGGCAAGTACCTGCTCGCGCTGCGGCCGTCCGCGGGCTCGTATCGCTCTCAGGACAAGAAGATCATCAACCTCCAGCGGTCGGCCCTCGCCGTCGTCGTCTGCATCGGCGACCGCGACCACCGCGCGCTCCTGGCCATGCGGGCCGTCCTCAAGGCACCGAAGGAAGCATACCCGGCCGACTTCCGCGAGACGGCCGCTCTCGGGCTCGCGCGCGTCCTCGTCGCCCGCACCAAAGAGTTCGCCGTCGTCCGCGCGCGCGACAAGGTCGCCGACGAGATCACCGAACAGATCGTCGCCCACATGCTCGAGATCGAGCCGAGCCCGACACGCGAGTATCTCGCGAGCGCGCTCAACATCGCCCGGCCCGAGCGCGCCGTGACCCTGCTGACCGAGCGCTTCGCGGACAACTCGCCGGAGACCGTGCGGCTGCGCGTCATCGAAATCCTTGCCCTCCTCCGGTCGCGCGAGGCGGTCGAGGCGCTCGTCTGGGCGCTGGCGAATGAGTCGAATCCCGAGCTGCGCTGGCGGGCGGCCTTCGGGCTCGGGCTCTCCGGCAAGTCGGACCTGGCCCAGAAGGCGCTCGAGCGGGCCCTGAAGGACAAATCGGTCGCCGTACGGCGAGCCGCCATCGTCGCACTGGGCCGTTGGGGCGAGAAGGACAACGTGCCCCTCATCGCGCCGGGCCTGACGGATACCGACCCCGCGGTCCGCGCCGCCACGGCCAAAGCGCTCGGCATGGCCCGCGACCCCGCAGCCCTCGGACCCCTGCTGGCCGCGGCCGAAGACAAGAGCGTGGTCGTGCGAGCGACGGCCGTCGCCGCGCTCGGCGCCATCCCCAGCAAGAGGAGCCTGGCCGCGCTCGCCAGGGCCGCGAAGGACGACGCCCGGCAGGTGCGGTTCGCCGCGCTCCGCGTCTTCGCCAACATCCACACGACCACGTCCTACACCGTTCTGCTGCGCCTGCTGAGCGATCCCGACCGGAAGATCCGGGCCGACGCGTCACTCGCCCTGCAGATCGCGAAGGCGCATCACGGGAAGGAAGTCAAGGAGGCCTTGATCTACGTGATCAACTCCCCGGATCATCCCGGCAGCGCTGATGCGTGCGACCTCGCCGAGTTCCCGAAGGACCGGGAGATCGTCAAGGCCCTGCGGAAGGCGTCGGTCAGCAAACGGCCGGGAGTCCGCGCGAGCGCCATGCGCATGCTCAATGAAATGGGCCTCAAGCCGTAGCCCGCGGCATCATCCACCTAACGACGGCGGCGCCGGACCCGGTACACGAAGTTGCCGATTTCGGTGGCGTTTCTTCGGCGGCCTGCGGGGTACCCAAAGGGGCGGCTAGTCTTCGAGTTGGAGAGGCGGGGCGGACTCCTCGTCTTCCTCGCCTCCCCCGTGTTGACACGCGCGGATGTAGTCGCTGACTTCCTTCGACACCAACTGCACGACCAGCACGGCGCCGAGTATCAGCACGGGGAGGCCGGGCAACGTGAAGGGCACCAGGCAGAAACCGATGATTCGGCCAACGGGCGATCCCCGGCGCAGCTTGACGGCCGCAAAAATCGCCAGCGCTCCCAGAAGGAACACAACGGGCCCCATCATCAGCAGGAGCCCGGCGTCCTCATCCCCCCAACGTTCCAGCGCAAGCCCGAAGAGGGACAGGCCCGCCAGCAGCCAGAGCACGCCAAGGACCCACAGAATGATGACAGCCCCCTTCACCTTCCGCGGCAATCCCTTCGAGCCCGGCTTCTTGCCTCCGATATCCTTCTTGAGAAACTCGCCCACACGCCCCATGGCACTCCCTCCAAGAGAACTCCGCCGGTAACGGGAACTGCTAACAGGGTCAAACTGCCTGACCGCTCTTGTTTGTGCATATACTAGCGAGCCGAAGAAGGGTGTCAAGCGGCGGCCCGGCCGCGGAAAGGCGCGGCCGTCGATGCCAATTTCTCGGGCGAGAAGCAGGTGACCGGCACGTCTGCGCTCCCCTTCGACAAGCTCAGGGTTGCTTCGCTGGTGCCAGTCCCCGTTTTTCGCCCGCGCGCCCGCGTGACACAGGGCGGAAACCAGGGACTGCCACTCGCTGGCTGTCCCGGTTTCCGCGCAGATCCCCCCGTTCAGAGCATCCACTCGAGGCGCGGGCAGTGCTTTGACCGGCCGGCGGACGGGCCTATAATAGGGGCGCCCCTTCGCGACCAGCGCCGGGAGGAATTGCCGTGACCGACCAAGCCAACACCGGACTGGACCTGACGCGGCTCAAGCTCGTCGTCGCCGACCGCGTCGGCCCGTTCTTCGAGACGATCCTCGACAAGAAGACCGACGACGTCCTCGCCCTCTACGTCATCGGCAGCGCCGTCACCGACGACTTCGATCCCGACCGCTCGGACATCAACTCGATGATCGTGCTCGCGGAGATGGACCTCGAGTTCCTCGACCTGCTCGGCTCGCTCTGCGACGAGCACGGCCCAGGCCGCATCGGCCCGCCGCTCCTCATGACGCCGAAGTACATCGAGCGCTGGCACAACGTCTCGCCCGTCGAACTGCTCGACGTGAAGCTCGTTAACGCGCCCGTCTACGGCGCCGACCCGCTGTCGGAACTCGAGATCGCGCGGCTGCCCGTCCGGCTGCAATGCAAGCGCGAGCTGCGGAACCGCCTCGTCGCGCTTGGCCGCGGATACGTCCGCGCGGCGGGCAACAAACGCGAACTGACCGAGTTGATGGTCGATTCCGTCTACGGCCTCGCGCCCCTCATCCGCGCGATCCTCTACGCCCGCGGCGAGGACCCGCCCGCGACGATCGGGCCGCTCTTCGACGCGCTCGCCGCACTCATCGGCGGTGCCGCGCTCTCGTTCAAGGAAGTCTACTGGACGAAATTACGCGAGACCCGCGTGCCCGTCGCGCGCGTTCGCGAGGTCCTCAAAGACTACTACCGCGCGATCGAGACGCTCATCGACCTCGTCGACAAGATCGAGACCCCCGAACCCTGAGCCCCCGGGCAGGACCCATGATTCCACGCCCCGCTCCCCGCTCCGTAATCCCATTCTTAATCCTACTCCTGCTCTCACTCTTGCTCTCACTCCCGCTCGCCGCGTGGGCCGCCGACACGCGCATCACATCTGTCGACGTTTCCATCCCCGACGCGGCCGACCTGCCCGTCGTCCGCGGAATCATGCAGACCAAACCGGGCTCGCCCTGCAGCCCCGCGGCCGTCGCCGGCGACCTCCGCCGCCTCGAAACGCTCGGGCTCACCGCCTCGAAGCTTGCCCTCGCCTTCGACAAGAAGGGCGTCGCGGTTTCGCTCGCGCTCCGTGCGGTCGAAAGGCCCGTCCGGCCCGCGCTCGTCGCGATCGAACTCAAGGGCTGCGCGCGCGAGGTCGCCAGGACCACCCCCGGGATGCTGCGGCAGCGGCCGTCGACCCTCGTCCGGGCCCGCCCCTTCGACGCCTATGCGCTGCTGCTCGACATCCGAACGATCGAGCGGGAACATCACGCCGGCGGATACCTCGACGCCCGCGTGACGCGGGCCGCCGTCGCGGTCGACGAAGACGGCGAGCGGGCGCGGGCCGAGATCCACGTCGAGCCCGGCCGGCGCTTCATCCTCGGCCAGGTGACCGTCGGCGGCAACCGCGCGATCCTCTCCGCCGACCTGATCGCGGCCATCAAGCTCCCGGCCGCGGCGCCGTGGGGCGAGCCGCTCCGCCGGCAGATCGAGGAACGGGCCGCCCGCTTCTGTCACGAACAGGCCTACCTCGATGCGCGGGTCGAGGCGAAGCCCGAGCGGAAGCCCGACGGCAGGATCGACCTGCGGCTCGAACTGACCGAGGGCGACCGGTTCATCCTGAACAACGCGCTCGTCCGCGGCGCCGACGACGTCAAGAAACGGGTCGCGAAACTCATCACGCTCCGGCGCGGCGAGCCCGTTCGGCAATCGGAGATCGACGCCCTGCGGCGCGCCATCGACGACCTTGGCATCCTGACCGGCGTCGAGATGCTCTTCGTGCCGCTGCGGGACAAGCCGCCCGGATGCCGCGACCTCGTCATCCGTCTCACGAAGCTCGACCTCGGCCGCAAGATCGGCGACGCCGAGAAGCTCTACTGTGAAATGATCCGGAGCATCATCCGGCTCTACAACCGTGGCGACAAGACGCTCAAGACCATCTCACTCACCGGCTCGGTGACGCTCGGCGGGAAGCAGACGCCGCTCCGCGTCGCGATCTCCCGGCCCGACTATGCCCACATCCTGCTCGGCGGAGACGGAACGGCGCCGCCGCTCACGATTGTGCGCGACAAGAAGGGCACCGTCCTCCACGCGCAAGGAATGAAGCAGGGCCTGGCCATCCCGGCGTCGCTGGCGCTCAAGGTCGCCCTCCTGCCGCCCGACCGCGGGCGGGGCCTCCTCACGAGGATGGATGTCGCGCCCGGGCTCGCCGGCACCGGGGCCGACGCCGACGTGCTCGTGCTCGGCGAACGATGCCCGCCCGTCGCCGCCTACTCCACCGAGCACGCGAAGCGGTTCGCCCGCACCCCGCCGCGCCTCGACCTCGACGGCGCCCTGCTGATACCCGCCGCCAAAGGCGGCGTGATCCGCATCGCGCTCGGGCCCGACAAGCTGCCGAGCGACATCAGCGTGCAGGACGCGAACGGCACGACGACCGCGAAGCTGCGGATCGAGATCAACGCTGAGGTCATCACAGTCACCCCGCCAGCCGAGCAGGACGCGGCGGCCGGGGCCGCCATCACCGCCCCGGCGCTGCTCGCCGTCGGCATGCCCCAGGTCGCGCTGGAACTGGCCGATGCCGGCGTCAGGGAGTACCCGAAGAGCGCGGCCTGCCGCGCAGCCCGCGGACTCGTTCGCCTCGCGACCGGCCCGCCGGAGCCAGGCTTGGCCGACCTGCGCGAAGCGACGAAGCTCTCGGAGCATCCCGCGTATGCCCTGCTCCTAGCCGAGACGCTGCTCCGCGGCGGCCGGTTCGCCGAGGCCAAGGCCGCGTCCCAGGCGGCAGCGAAGGCGCCGGCACCGAAGGCGAAAGACACGGCCGACGTGCTGCTCGACGCAGGCATCAGCTTGCGGGCCGCGCTCGGCGCGCTCCTCGCCGAGCGGGCCGATATCGCGCGCCGCACGACCATCGACCGCACACTGGCCCACATCGGGCTCGGCGAATACGACGAGGCGGCCGCCCTGACGAACGGCCTTCTCGCAAAGAACGCCGACGATGCCCGGGCCGCCGAACTGCTCGCCCGCGCACACCTCGGCCGTGGCGACCCCAAGGCCGCTCTCATCGCGGTCGCGAAAACAAAGCCGAAGCGAAGAACGCCCGAGGCCGACATCTACATTGCCCTCGCGCATCATGCGCTCGGTGATGATGACAAGGCCGCCGCCGCGTTGGCCCGCGCGATCGCGAAGCAACCGGCACTGCGAAACCTTCTGCTCCTCCAGCAACGCACCGCCCGGATCCACAAGCGATACGGGGCGGCGGCCGAGAAAACAGCTCTCGCGAAACTGTTCAGCCGCGCCGTGATGGGGAGGCCGGGGCCCAAGCGAAGGGCTCTGCTCGCGGCGATCGTCAACGACGCCTTCGTGCTCCGGGCGGACCTCGACGCGCTAGCCGACGTGCTCGCCCGCCGGGACGACCTGAAGGGGCTCGCCCCGGCCGCGATCCGCCGCGCCGCGCTGAACCAGATCGTCGAGGACATGCTCGTCATCCGGTGGGCGATGTGGCGCGGGATCACCGTCCGCGACGACGATGTGCGCGGCGCCCTCCGCGACGAGATGCGGCGGCTCGGGATCGCAACCTGGGAGAAGTACGAAGAGGCCCTGCGCAAGAGCGGGTCCGACTTCGCCCGCCGCGCGGCCGAGGCCCGCGACGCGCTGCTGAAGCAGGGCGCGTTCGCCGCCGTGCTCGCCGAACGGGCGCTCGTGCACCCGGCCGACATCCGAGCGGCCTACAGGAAAGACGTCACGAAGTTCAAGGTCCCGCCAACCGCCCGGCTGCGGATGATCACGCTCGAGTTCAAGAGGTTCCCCAAGAAAGAGCAGGCGAACGCTCTCGCGCTGGCGCTGCGGCGGCGGCTTGTGGCGAAGCCCGATCTGTTCGCGAAACTCGCACGCGAATATTCGCACGGCCCGAACGCCAAACGCGGCGGGCTCTGGGAGAACGTGGCGAAGTCCTCGCTCATCGATCCGCTCGACGAGGCCGTGTTCGCACTGAAACCCGGGGCGACGAGCGACGTGGTTCAGAGCAAGCTCGGCTGCCACATCGTGCGGCTGGAGACACTCACGCCCGAGCGGACCATCCCGCTCGAAGAGGCGGCCGCGCAGGTCGCCCGGTCGCTTCAGGAAGAGAGAGCGCGGGCCGAGGTCGCCGCGTGGCTCAAGCGGCTCCGCGCCGAGTCGTACGTCGAGATCTTCGACGAGTAGATTCGTCGGCTTGTCAACCGCTGGCCGCGCCACTAGAATGGGAGTGTCAAGGAACCCTTGTCAAACAGGGAGCCGGTTGCGTCATGAGTGTCGGGATATCCATCGATCGCGCGAGCTTGGCAGATTTCTGCACGCGCCACCACATCCAAAAACTCTCGCTCTTCGGATCGGTTCTGCGGGATGACTTCACGCCCGATAGCGATGTCGACGTGCTCTACCGCTTCGAGCCCGGACATGAAGTGGGCCTTGGCATTATTGACTTGGAGGACGAACTCTCCAGGATACTCGGCGGCCGTAAGGTCGATATGGTGTCTGAGAGATACCTGAATCGGTTTCTCCGAGATCGGGTCCTTGCCTCCGCGGAGGTCCAATATGGAGAAGGATGACGTCGTCTACGTCCGGCACATGCTCGACCTCGCCGAGAAGGCGGCCTCTCTCGTCACGGGGGTGGACCGCTCGGGATACGACCGGAATGAGACCCTGCGTCTCGCGCTCGCGCATCTGGTGCAGACAATCGGCGAAGCGGCGCGGCGGGTCTCTCCGGCGTATCAGCAGCAGCAAGCCGAGATTCCGTGGCGGAATATCATCGGCATCCGGCACAAGGTCGTTCACGACTACCTGGGACGTGGACTACGACATCGTCTGGGATGTGGTGGCGACGGACCTGCCGAATCTGATCGACGCGCTCCAGAAGCTCATCCCGCCCGACGACGCTACTTCTCCCCCATCAGCTTGTGGACCTGCGGGATGACGCGCACGTCGGCGAGCGTTTCGAGCGCCGCCAATTGAAGCGCGAGCAGGCGCTCACCGTCCGGCGGGCGCATCTCCGCCGATGTCGGCGTGACGGGCTGGATCACGAACGGGATGTCGGGGCCGACCGACGCGACGACGGCGGCCGCGGCGACGATCTCCTTGCGGCTCGTCTTGTCGCACGCGACGACCTTGACGAAGACGCTCGCCTTCCTCGCGACGGCGAGGAACTCCCGCGCCGTCTCCGGATCGCTCGCCTGCCCCGCCGCCGACGCCAGCTTGATGTCCATCGCGACGGTCTCGACGAGGTCGGCCACCTTGCGAAGCTCGGTCGGGAGCGTACCGTTCGTCTCGAGGGAGAACGTCCGGCCCTCGCACTGGAGGATCAGCTCGGCCAGGAAGTTGGCCGACAGGAGCGGCTCGCCGCCGGTCAAGCTGACCGAGCGATGCGTGCGGTCGGCATCTAGCCGGCCGATCCGTTCCGCGAGGTCGGCCGACGCGATCGGATTGCTCAGCAGCTCGAACGAGCGCGACCCGAGCGGCCGCTCGATGTGGGCGAAGAGGATGGACTGGCGCGACTCCGGCGTGTCGCAGTAGCGGCAGGCGAGGTTGCAGCCGCTCAGGCGGACGAAGAGCTGGCGGCGGCCGACGTGGATGCCCTCGCCCTGGATGCCGCTGAAGATCTCGTGAACGTTTGCCGACGCCATCAGAGCTTCTCCGCGACCGACGCGAGCAGCGCCTCGTTGATCTCGACCGGCACCTCGGTTCCCGTTCGCAGGAACAGGAGCGACACCGATTGCGGCGGCTCGCCGAAGACCTCGCGGGCGGCGAGCGCGTAGGCGCCGACCTGGAGCCGGTAGCTCTGCGCGTGCTCGGCCGCGCGGCCCGCCGGCACATCATCCGTCTTGTAGTCGGCGATGACAAGACCTGAGCCGTCGTCGAACGCGAGGTCGATGACACCCTCGAGGATCGTGCCGTCGATGCTCACCGCGAACGGCACCTCGCGATACACGCGCTCCGCCGCGGCCGCGCGCCCGACCACGTCCATCTTCAGCGCGTTCCGCGCGAGCTTGGCCACGAGCGGCCCCCGGCCCGGCACCCCCTCATGCGCCGCGGCCTCCTCGGCGAGGTGCTCGAGCCCCTCGCCCGTTTTCAGGTCGACCTGCTCGAGTACGCCATGCACTGCGCTGCCGACGGCGCGGCCCGTCGTATCACCATCAGCGGCGGGCCCGAAGTCCGCGTGGTCGTCATCGTGCAGCGTCGAGGCGGTGCGGAGGCGCTTCCCCTCGGACTGCTCCTCGATGAGCTTCGCCCGCTCCGCCAGCCAGTCGTTGCGTTCCTCGATGAGTTTTCCGCAGCCCTTCGGCGGCTTGTCGGGCAGCGGGGTCCGGAACGCTCCTTGCCCGCCGGTCTTCAAGCTGTCGGAATCGACGACCTCCTCGGTCTGGCCGGCGCCCTCGGCGACCAGGTACTTGAGATATCCTGCCGGCTTGCCCTTCTTCGGGAAGTGCGGCAGGACGAGCCGATCGCGTGCGCGTGTCGCGGCGACGTAGAAGACGCGGCAGGCCTCGGCCTCCTGCACGCGTTTCTCGCGGCCGGCCGCGTCGTCGAAGCCGAGCGTCTGCACGCCGCGGGATTTCGTCCCGACGCGCGCCTCGAATGTTCCCGCGCCGCGGTCGCCGACGAAGTCGGTCCCGCTTTTCGGCCGGGACGACAGGTCGGGCAGGACAACGACAGGGAACTCGAGCCCCTTCGCCTGGTGGATGGTCATCAGCCGGACGAATCCGTCGCCGTCAGCGGCGAGCGGCGACTCGGCCTCCTCGGCGGCCGTCGAGCGGTCGTCGAGCCACCGCACGAACCCGCCGAACGTCGCCCCCGGTTCCTGCTCGTACGAGCGGGCGACGTCGATCACCTTGCTCAGGTTCGCGGCCCGCTGCTCGCCGTTCGGCTTGAGGAAGAAGAGCGCGAGCGCCTTCGCGTCGGACAGCACGCGCTGCACGAGTTGCGAGATGCTGCACGTGCAGCGCTCTCGGTGCCAGCCCGCCAGCAGGCGGAAGACCTTCTCGACGTATGACTCGGGCTCCGCGGCCTCGTGCGCGAGATAATTGAATCCGCCGCCCGCGGCCGCGGCGAGTCCGTCGTCCGAGACGCCCAGCACCGACGTGCGCAGCGCGGCCACGACCGCGAGGGCGTCGTGCGGACGCGCGATCGCCGTCAGCACGAGCCGCAGCTCGACGACCTCCTGCTTCCCGAAGAAGTCGCGCCCGCTCAGGGTCCGGAACGGGATGCCCGCATCGCCGAGCGCCGTCTCGTACAGGTCGAGCGCCCTCCGCGTGCGCAGCAGGAGCGCGAAGTCTCCGTAGCCGGCGGGCCGCATCGTTCGTGTCGCCTTGTCGAGCACCGTCTCTCCGGCCTCGACCGTCCGCCGGACGTGATCGGCGATGGCGGCGGCCTCCGCGGTCCGCGCCTCGCCGATCGTATCGTACGTCGTTCCTTCCGTGGGCTTCAGGTCCGTGACGGCCGGGGCATCGTCCTCCCGCCACGCGGCCAGCGGCACGTAGGCCGGCTGGTAGGCGCCGTCCTCCGGCCGCCGGATCAACGTGCCGAACACGCCGTTCACCCAGTCGACACACGCCGGCGAGCTGCGGAAGTTCTGGCTGATCGTCTCGAGCGCGCCCGAGCGCGCCATCACGGCCTTCGCCTCTTCGTAGAGCTCGATGTCGGCGCGGCGGAACCGGTAGATCGATTGCTTCGGATCGCCGACGAAGAGCAGCTTGCCCGGCGCCGTGCGGACGCCCCGCCAGTCGGCCGCCTTCGCGCCGTCCTCGGCGAGGAAGAAGACGATCTCGGTCTGGAGCGGGTCAGTGTCCTGGCACTCGTCGACGAGGATCAGGTCGAACTGCCGCTGGAAGTACCTGCGGACGGCCTTGTCGCCGCGAAGCAGATCGCGCGCCTTGCGGAGCAGGTCGTCGAAGTCGAGCAGCCCCCGCTCGCGTTTCGCCGCCGCGTAGGCGTCGAGCATTCCGCGGAGCGCGGCCGTCGTCCGCAGCACGACCGTGTGGCCGGCGGGGCCGCGGAGTTCGGCGACCAGGCCCTCCATCTCGTTGAGAGCCGCCATGCACGATTGTTTGTGTTCCTCGCACGCCTTCTGCGGCCGCGTGACGCCGACGTTCGGCACGGTCGGCAGTTGCGCCAGAATCGCGTCGCGGTCGCGGCCTGCGAGCGCGTTCGCCGCCTGCGCCGCCCGGCGGATTCGCTTCGCGCACGAGCAATTCCCGGTTTCGCACCGAGCCCGGGTCTGTTCGTGCAGCGCCCGGGCCTTCGCAACATACTCGGCGGCGGCCCGCTCGGCTTCGCCGGACACGTCGACGTCGTCCCCCGCCGGCCCGAGGTCGGGGTCGGCGCGAAGCCGCCGCGCGAAACTCTTGAGATGATCCGTCGTGAGACCCGCGATGAAGGCCGCCCGGAGCGGGCCGGTCTCGTTCCCAAGCTGCCCGGCCAGCCAGTCGTCCCAGACCTCGTCGAACAAGAGCGACACCTCGAGTTCGTCGGCGATTCGGAACGCCGGATCGACCCCGGCCTCGACGGGCCGCTCGCGGAGGATCTCGGCCGCGAACGAATGGATCGTCGAGGCGCGGGCGGTGTCGAGTTCGGCCAGCGCCGCGGCGAGCCGTTCGGCCGCGTCGCCGTCGGCCTCGGCGAGCGCGGCCTCGAGCGCGGTCCGCAGGCGGACCTTGAGTTCGCTGGCCGCGCGCTCGGTGAACGTGATCGCGACGATCCGGTCGAGGGGCGCGCGACCCGTGCGGACGGCCTCGACGATCCGGCCCGTCAGCACGGCCGTCTTGCCGGTGCCGGCGCCGGCCTCGACGGCGAACGAGGTGTCGAGGTCCCGCTGGATGCGGTCTCGCGCGGCCTGATCGCTCGGTTGGCGCTCGGCGCTCATTCGATCTCCGCCATGTCGAGCAGCCCCTTGATCAGCGGGTCGTCCTTCTTTCGCTCGAAGAGCACGTCGCGGTTGACGCTGCACGCGGCGCGAAGGTCGCAGTATTGGCAGCGGCCGTTGTCGCCGTCGGGCGTTGCGACGAACACGCCCCTCTCGATGTGGCTCACGATGGTGTCGATGATCGTGTCGAACTCGCCCCGCCGCGATTCGAGCGCCTTGCGAGAGAACGCGACGCGCGAAAACTCGCCGCGGCCCGTTGCATACGAGTACTCGGCCGCGTCCACGCTCCGGCCGGGCAGGAACGTCTCGGCCGCGAGCAGGTAGATGGGGAGCTGGAGCGCCCGCCCGCCGTTGAACGTGTCGTCTTTCCCCGACGCCCTGCCCGTCTTGTAGTCGATGACGCGCGCCGAGTCGGAGCCGACCTCGTCGATCCGGTCGATCCGGCCCTTGAAAAGATAGTCGGTCCCGCCGCTTGGAACGCGGACCGGCTCCTCGGTCGAGGCCGCGTCTTCTTCGTCGTCGCGCGAGGGCATGCCGAAGCGCGCTTCGAAGAGCGCGGGCCGCGCTCCGGCGCCGGCCAGGTCGGCGGCATCGAGCGCGGCGAAGAGATTCAAGTCGGCGAGCATCTCGGCCTGGTCGAGCGCCCACGTGAGCGGCGGCACCGCGGCCCGCCGCCGCTTGAACGCCGCCTTCGCCGCGGCGGTCAGCGCCCGTGCCAGCGCGTCGGCCGAAAACTCCCCGCCGCCGGCGGCGATGCCCGAGTACGCCGTGTAGAAGATGCCGTGGAGCAGCGAGCCGCGATCGAGAGCCGGGAGCCGCACGACGGCCTCCGGTTCCTCGAGCGCCTCGACGCGCAGCACGCGGTGCAGAAAGTATCGGAACGGGCAGTCGGCGTACTCTTCGAGCCGCGTCGGCGAGACCGGCCCGTCGACCGTCTCGTTCGCCGCCGCGGCCAGCCCGTCGTACGCGGTGAAGCACGGCTCCTGCCAGCGCGCGCGCTCGACCGCGACGCCCCGCCCGAACTGCTCCGACAGCTCGGCGAGATAGAGCGCCCGGCCCGCCTGCCCCCTCTTCGCGATCAGCGACGCGACCCGGCAGAGGTCATATTCGTCCACGTCCACGCTCGGTCCCGCGTCGCCGGAACCGGGGAACGCGGGCACACGCACGAAGCAATCCGCGGCCTGGAGGGTCGCGTGGTCGCATCGCTCGCCGGTGAGCGCCTCGACCAGCCGCGGCAGGAAGTGCGACGGGACCCGCTCGCGGGCGGTCGTCACGTCGAGGCGCGGGAACGTGAGGGCGACGTGCTCCGAACCGGCGCCGACGGCAAGGGCGAACAACATCCGCTCCTCCGCCACGCGCCCGCCCTTGGCCGGCAGATAGGCGTCCGGCCCGGCTTTCGCTGCAAGGACGTGGCGCTCGGCGTCGAGCAGAATCGGGTCCTGCCGCCCGACCTGCGGAAAGCCCTTCTCGACGAGGCCCGGGATGATGACGGCCCGGAAGCCGAGCCCGCGCGACTTCTCCAACTCGCCGACGAACACCTTTCCGCGCTGGAAGCCCGCCGAGGAAACGGCCGCGCGTTCGAGCGTGTCGCGGACCGCCTCGCGGACAAGGTCGAACGTGGCGCCGACGCCGACGTCGTCGAGTTCCGCCAGCGCCTCGACCTCCTCGCGGACCCTCGCCTGCGTCTCCGACTCGACGAAGAAGGCGTCGGCGACCTTGAGCAGCGCCCCGATGATGTCGGCCCACGTGCCCGTCTGCGGAACCGACTTCTTCGCATCGAGCAGCTTGCTCGCGAACGTCTTCAACGTCGACAGTTCGTCGCCGCGCTCAGTCGCATCGAGGCGGTCGAGGCGCCTCTGCCAGTCGCGCACGCCGCCGACGATCCCGGCCTCGATGGTGAGAAGGTCCCAGGCCGGCGTGTTCGGCGTTCCTTCGACAAGTTCCTCGAAGTCGAACGGCGCGAAGTGCACGAACTCCATCACGTCCGCGCGCGGAAGCTCGCCCGCGAGCAGGTCGGCCAGCATCAGGAGCGCTCGGGCTTCGCGGGTCTCCGCGAGCGGCGTGCCGCCGGCGGAGAAACACGGAATGCCGCTCCGCTCGAACGCGTCGCGAAGCGGCCGCGAGTGCGGGTCGCGCGTGCGAAGCAGGACGCCGATCTCGTGGAACGGGACCCCCTGTTCGGCGAACGCGAGAACCTGGCGGACGACCTCGCGCACTTCGCGCGACTCGCCCGGCGCAGACAGCACCGAGAACCGACCGTCGTTCGCAGGGCGCCCCGCCGGAGGCGTGAAGAGTCTTGCGGCGATGCTCTCGGCGTCCTGCACCGCCGCGGCCTCCACGAAGCCGTCCCCCCGAAACCATTCGAGCAGCGGGCGGGCGTACTCGAACGCGGGCGCGTCCGATGAGGGCACCATCGCCGCGGCGGACCCCGCGGCCGACGCCGCCGCGCGGACCAGCCGCCGCTGCAGGCCGGTCAGATCGTAGAAACCGTACGCGACGAAATGCGAGCCGCGGAGGAAGTCCGACTCGGCGGCACGCTCGGCCGCGAGTGCGAGCAGGTCGGCGTCGTCGCACCGCTTGTGCTTCTTGAGCGCGCGCTCGTACCGGCCGAAGATCCGCTTGAGCGCCTCGGCCTTGCGGCCGCTCAGGTGGTCGAGCGCCGAGCTGTCGAGCCCGGCGTCCTTGAGGTCGCGGATCGTCTCGGCCGCGGCCGCGGCGAACCCGGGCAGGTCGGCGACGCGGTCGAAGTACCCGGATCGTTCTTTCGCCGCAATCTCGCCGACCAGGAGCCGCGCGGCCGCGGCGGGCAGCGGGCGACGGCTATCCGTGCCGAGCGCCGACTGCGCGAGCCGGTCGGTCAGCTCGCGGAAGTCGAGGAAACGGACGTTCCACAGCGGGACCTGCTCGGCCATCCGCCGCGCGAGATACATCTTCAATACGAACGAGCCGACGAGCACAAGCACCGGAGCGCCGGGATCGGTCTCCTTGATCGCGCGGATTCGGCCGGCCAGCGCGTCCTCCAGCGCAGGCCGGAACGGCCCAGCGATCAGCTCTCGCTTGTTGAGGGAACTCATACGCGGCGAGTGTACCGCCCGGCCCGCCGCTCGTCAACCGGAACGAAGACCGCCCGGGTGTTGCGTCGGCCGAGCGGTCGGCTATGATGTCGCCGCATGAATCGGACAACGCGCATGACGCCAAGAGAACGCATCGTCAACCAGATCCTCGGCCGCGAGGTGGACCGCGTCCCGACAATCGGCGGCTGGATGCACGGCCCGCGCAACCTCGCCCGGCTCGCCGGCCTGTCGCTCGACGAGTATCTCCGCGATCCGCTCGGCAACCTTGTCCGCGCACACCGAGCGCTGGGCGTCGACGGAATGATCATGTGGCCCGTCACGCCCGATCACGACGGGCAGATCCGCACCAGCGCCGTCCTCGAGGAGGGCCACCGCGACAAGACGCCCGACGACCTCCGGCGGCGCGGCGACGCCGTGCCCGATTCCGACGCCGGCATCCTCGCCGAGTTCGACCCCGCCGCGCAGGATGCATGGCACCGCGAGTGGATCGGGAAGTACGCTGCGGCCTACGGCGACATCGTCCTCATCCCCACCTTCTGGAACAGCGTCGCGAGCTTCATGCTCTACCAGGAGTACGGCTATCCCGCCTATCTCGAGGCCTGCGCCCTCTATCCCGATGCGATCGAGGCCATCTACCGCCAGACGGGCGTGCTCGCGCGGGCGGCGAACGAGGTCCTCGCGGGGCTCTACGATGAACTCGACCTCGTGCCGATGCTCTTCACCGGGCACGACGTGTGCATGCAGACCGGGCCGATTGCGAGCCCGGAGTTCCTGCGCGAGCGCTACTGGCCGCACGTCCGGCACGCGATCGAGCCGCTCGTCGACGCGGGCATTCGCGTGGTCCACCACTGCGACGGGAACATAATGCCCGTCGTCGACGACATCATCCCGGCGGGCTTCGAGGGCTTCCAGGGCTTCCAGTACGAGTGCGGTGTCGACGGGTTCGAGATCGCGAAGCGGGCGAGCGCGGCGGGCGAGCGGCTCCTGTTCATGGCCGGGTTGAACGTGACGCGCACGCTGCCCTACGGGACGACCGACGACGTGCGGGACGAGATCGAGTACGTGCTCGATTACACCGACGGCGGGAAGGGGCTCTTGTTCTTCACGAGCAGTTCCGTCGGGCCGGAGGTCCCGCTCGAGAACGTCACGTCCGGCTACGACTACATCCGGCGGTGCGACGTCCACGCCCCGCGGCCGAATGCCGGCATTCCCCGCCCGTGGCCGGGAACGTCGCGGTTTCACTAGGAACACGGTCGTCAGGCCGTCATGATGCCTTCTGAAGCGAGTATTTAGCCTTTGACTAAAAGGCTAAAAAAGCTCTTGACAAAGCCCCCTTGCTGCGCTACAAGTGTTCTTGATGGGGAGTACACAGCGAAGGGTGCGCAGAAATGAGAAGAAGACCAGATGGACATCAAGTTCCGCGACCGCTCTCTTGATCGGTTGGAGATTGACGCTGATTTCGACGCGGGTTTCCCGGTCGAGGCCGTGCGAGCATATCGGAGACGGATCAATCAAATCCGACAGGCGGTCGACGAGAGAGACCTACGTGCAATACGGGCGTTCCGGTTCAAGAAGTTGCACGGAAAGAGAGCGCACCAATGCTCTCTGCGTCTTAACGACCAGTGGCGCTTGATCGTCGAGATAGAGAAGGGAAGCCCGAAGAACACAATCGTAGTTGTTAGTATTGAGGACTATCACTGAATGAGCGAACGCGTTCCAGTTGAAGTGTTGCCGCCAGGCGACCTCATCCGGGAAGAACTCCAGGAGCGAGGCTGGACCCAGGCCGATTTGGCCCGGATTCTTGGGCGTCCTCTCTCCGTGCTTAATCAGATCATCACCGGTAAGAGGTCCATTACGCCGGCGACGGCGCGAGAGCTGGCTGCGGCGTTCGGAACGAGCGCGAAGTTCTGGCTGAACCTTGAAGCAGCATATCGGCTTTTCACCACCAAAGAACCCGACAACGCCATCCGGCGTCGCGCCCACTTGTACGAAATCGCGCCGATCAAGAACATGGAAAGGCGCCACTGGATAAGGAAGACCAAGTCAGCCGCCACACTTGAAAGAGAACTCAAGAGATTCTTTGGGGTCGAGTCTTTGGACGAGCCCCCACACCTCCAGCTTGCCGCACGAACTAACGTGCGTTCCGGCGAAGAGATCACGGCGGCGCAATGGGCTTGGTGCCGGCGGGCGGCTTGGTTGGCGACCTTGGTTCAAGCTGCTCGTTTCACCAAGAGCGCCTTCCGGAATGGACGGGAGCAGCTTCGAGGCCTAATGGCGCACCCAGAAGGAGTGAGGAAACTCCCTTCCGTGCTTGCGCAAATGGGGATACGTCTTGTTGTCGTTCAGCACTTGCCCAAGACGAGAATCGATGGAGTCGCCTTGTGGATCGGCGCGAAGGGCGATTGCCCGGTCATCGCCCTGTCCGTGCGTTATGATAGAATTGACTGGTTCTGGCACACCGTGTGTCATGAGGTCTCACATATCCTCAACCACGACGACTATGCTCTGGACATTGACCTGGTTGCCAGAAGGCCGGACTCGAAAACAACTCGATCGGAAATCGAGGAGCGGGCCGACGCTGAGGCCGCCGATTTCGTGATCCCTTCCTCCAAGCTCAGCTCTTTGGTGATGCGCGTGAAACCCTATTACTCGAAGAAACGCATAGTACAGTTCGCCCACACGGTCGGGGTGCATCCCGGCCTTGTTGTCGGGCAGCTTCAATTCCGGAAAGAGGTCCCATACTCGGCGAACCGGGAGATGCTTGTCAAAGTGAGGCATCTTCTTATAGAGACTGCTATTACGGATGGTTGGGGGAAGGTTGTATCTCTGAGAAGAAGGGACGATTAGGATGCGAGTGAAGAAGACGAAGAAGGAATACCTGCAGGAAATCGTTGAGAAGTACCGGGCGGCCAGTCAGCGGTGGCCCGTTGAGATCAAAGTTGTCGCCGCATGGGCCATTGCGAACGGCCTGTGGGAGCCTCATCCGCAAAGCGCCCTATCCCTGTGCGCTCGGGAACTTGCTGAGGCGCTTCGCCAGGAGCACTTCACCGACCCTCAAGGCAGGCGCGTGCGGAAGATGCACGCTGTCCGGCGAATCGAATTCCTGCCTGACGGCGAAAGGCAACTGGTCTTCTGGATTGACATCGAAGACGCGGCGCCCGACCAGATGCACGCTGCATTTCAGCAACGACGGATGCAGATCTTCGACGACTGTCGGCAGCTCAGGACGGATGTCGATAGCTTCAACGACAATAACCGCTTTGGCAAGCGCATACAGCTGTGTTTCGACTTCACCGAAGACTTGGCTGAGAGCGAACAGCCCGAGGTGTACCCGGGCGTCGGGGTGCTGCAGTAACCTTCCGCGCACCAAACCGCAACTCGTTCTGTTCACTCATCCGCGCTGGCCCGGCATCCTGTCCCAATCCCCGTACATCAGTCGCTGCGCGGGACGAAGGCGGGGTGCCGGCCCGAAGGGCCGCGTGCCCCGACTTCGTCTGGGGCGCCGGCTCGACCGCCGCTGCCGCCAGGCAGCGAACAGCGGTCGATATCAGCCGGCGCCCCCGTGTCGCTGCCGACCGAGGCGGATGGTCTCGTTCTCGTAGTACGGCATCTCGAGGTTGACGTGGCCGACGAGGTGCTTGTCGGCGACGGCCTCCGATGTCTCGAACGGGTCGTTCGTTCGCTTGAGCCAGCGCTGAAGCTCGGCCTCCAATTCCGCCCGCAGCGGCTCGTGGTCCGGCGACTCCGCCAGGTTGTTCATCTGGAACGGATCGGCCGCGTCGTCGAAGAGAATCCACGGCCGGTCGCGGAAGCGGGCATAGGTGTGCGTTTGCGTGACGACGCCGCGCCACTCGGGGAACGAGAACATCCTCATCACGATGGGCATATTGATGAAGGCCGAGCGCGGCGCGGCCGACTCGTCGCCGAGCACGTAGGCCGAGAGATCGTCGCCCTCGACCTCGTCGGGCACGGGCACGCCCGCGAGCGCGAGCAGCGTGGGCATGTGGTCGACGATGCCGACCGGCCCGCCGGTCACGCGGCCAGCCGGAATGCGGCCCGGCCACCGCATGATGAGCGGAACGCCGACGGACTCGCGCCACGGCCTGAGCTTCCAGCCGTGATTGTGGTTGAAGAGCATGTCGCCGTGGTCGCTGCTGAACACGACGATGGTGTTCTCGGCGGCGCCGGCCTCGTCGAGCGCCGCGAGGACGCGGCCGAAGCAGACGTCGAGGGCCGTGACGTGCGCATAGTAGCCGGCGATGATCTCGCGCTTGTACCGGTCCTCTTCGTCGCTCGGCCCGTCGCCCTCCTTGTGTCCGAAGCATCGCGCGTCGACGGCCGCGGGCAGCAGTTCGATACTTTCGGGCGGATACATATCGAGGTATTTCTGCGGGACGTCGCGGTACGGGCAATGGGGCGGCCCCCACGACAGGAACAGGCAGAAGGGCTCGTCGCCGCCGGCGCGGTCGCGGATGGTGGCGACGGCCTCGTCGGTCTGCGCGTCGGCCTCATAGCCGTCGATCCAGATCGGCTCGGGGTCGTCGTTGCGGTAGTAGTACGCGTTGAGGTATGCGTGGTTGCAGTTGTTGGTGGCCCAGAAGTCGTCGAACCCCTGCCGCCTGGGCCCCGGCGGGATGAAGGCGCCGCGGTCGGCGCAGTCGATGTGCCACTTGCCGACGTAGCCGCAGCGATAGCCGGCGTCGTTCAGGCAGTGGGCGATGGAGCGGACGTCGGTCCGCAGGGGGATGTCGTTGTTGACGAGCCGGTGCGAGAGCGTGTGGAGGCCGGTGATGAGCGTTGCCCGCGCGGGCGAGCAGATCGGCGTGTTCGAGACCGCGTTCGTAAATCGCGTGCCCTCGGCGGCGAAGCGGTCGAGGTTGGGCGTCCGGACCTTCTCGACGCCCGCGCAGCCCATGGCCGTCGACCGCATCTGATCCGCGAAGACGTAGACGATGTTGGGCTCGTCCGGCATCTGTGCCTCCGTGTGTTGTCGCGCCTTAATCCGCCTGCAACTTCAGCACGGCGTCGATGATGTCGAACGCGGCGCGGGGGCGGGCGGCGCTCGCCGCGGCCTCGCTCATCCGCGCGAGCCGGTCGGGCTCGTCGAATAACTGCGTGACCATCGGCCCCAGCTCTTGCGGGCCGGCGACCGGCAGCGCGGCGCCCTGCCCGACCAGAAACGAGGAGTTCTTCTCCTCCTGCCCCGGAATCGGGACCGTCAAGACCATCGGGAGCCCCATCGCGAGGCACTCGGTGCTCGACATCCCGCCGGGCTTCGTCACGATCAGGTCCGACGCGGCCATCAGCACCTGAATGGTGTCGACGAACCCGTAGACAACGAGCCGGGTCGAGCCGGAAACGGGCAGCGCCTCGAGCTGCCGCCGCAGCTTCTCGTTCCTGCCGGCGACGGCGAGGATCTGGAGCCCGCCGCACTCGTCGAGCGCGCGAACCATCTTCCGCACGCGGCCGATCCCCTCGCCGCCGCTCATGGCCAGCACGGTCGGCCGGTCGGGTTCGAGCCCGAGTTCCGCCCGCGCCGCGGCCCGATCCATCGGCTCGGAGAAGACGGGATCGATCGGGATGCCCGACGCGGTGACCCGGTCGGGCGGCGCGTCCTTGCTGACGAGTTGGCCGCGAAGGGCGTCCGACGCGATGAAGTAATGATCGGTCCCCTCATTGATCCAGATGCGGTGCGCGTCGTAGTCGGTGACGACGACGGCGAGCGGTGTATCGAGCCGCCCGGTCTTCCGCATCCAGGCGAGGATCTCGGCGGCGAGGAAGTGGGTGCAGATGATGTGCGTCGGCCGGCGCTCGGCGATGAGCCGCTTGAACCGGGCGGCGTTGAGGTCGTCGAGCACGCGCATGCTCCGCCGCCGGAACCCGCCGGTCGGCGTGCGGTCCCAGCGGCGGTAGAGGAAACGCCAATACCACGGCAGGGTGCCGATGACATACAGGTACGACCGGAGGTAGAGCTTGCGGAAGGCGGCCGTCATGTGTTCGAGCACGTCGAGCGTCTCGGCCGTACCTGGGCGGCCGGAAAGGGCGAAGGCGCGTTCGAGCGCCAACGCGGCCCGCGCGTGGCCGGCTCCGGCCGACGCATAGGCGATGAGAAGCCGGTATTCGCTGGGCTCTGCGGTGTCCACGAACGGAGATTATAGGCCCGCCGCGCGCCTCCCGCAAGCGGCGGCGCCGCGCAGGCACTTGCAGGCGGATGCGGCATCGATATAATCCGGCGGGTGGAATCCCAAGTTCTCAGCCAAGGAGAGACGAATGAATCTTGAAGCGACGGTGAAGGCGAACATGGAGGCGCTCCGGGCGAATGTCTATCCCGGCCGCGGAATCGTCATCGGGCGGACGCCGGACGGAAAACACCTCGTGCAGGCCTACTGGATCATGGGCCGCAGCGAGAACAGCCGCAACCGGATCTTCGTCGCCGAGGGCGACGTCGTGCGGACCGCGCCGTTCGACGCGTCGAAGGTCAAGGACCCGTCGCTTATCATCTACAACTGCGTCCGCGTGTGCGGCCGGGCGCACATCGTCACCAACGGCGACCAGACCGACACGATCTTCGACGCACTCGAGGCGGGCGGCTCGTTCGAGTCGGCGCTCAGCACGCGCACGTTCGAGCCCGACGAGCCGAACTACACGCCGCGCATCTCGGGCCTCATCGACCTGGACGACGACTGCCACGCGTACAAGCTCGGCATCCTGAAGGCAACGGGCAACGATCCCGAGCACGGCGAGCGCCAGTTCTTCTGCTACGAGCGCGCGACGCCGGGCGTCGGGCATTTCATCGCGACCTACCGCGAGGACGGCAACCCGCTCCCGCCGTTCGAGGGCGAGCCGCAGCCCGTCGAGATCGCCGGCGACATCGACGCGGTGCTCGACACGTACTGGTCGGCTCTGAACAAGGACAACAAGGTCTCGCTGCTGGTGACGTTCATCGACCCGGCCACGGGCAAGACGGACGGACGGATCGCCAACAAGCACGAGGGCTGAGCCCGCGCTACTGTGCTGAAGACCGAATGAAGATACACGAGAGAGGTTCCTCGCTTCGCTCGGAATGACACGTCTCATGCCCTGGAGCAGTTGCGAAGCAACTGCCAGCTATTGCCCAGCGACTGCAACGCGGCCGCCGCAATAGCCGTCATCCTGAGCGTGAGCGAAGCTTGCCTGCCGCAAGCAGGGATCTCGCTGCTCAACGCAGCGGGCCCGCGCTACTTCGCCTGTGAGTGGAAGAGGACGCCGGCGGGGATCGGCATGCCCTTGCCGCCGGGCCGGCGCCAGTAGAGCCCGAGGTGGGAGCTGCCCTTTGCCTCGTAGTACTCGATCCGGACGCGGTGATAGCCCTTGGTGAGCGGGATGGGCTTCGTGGTCGCTTTGTTGCGCTCTCCAGTCCGCCATATATCGAGAATCTTCTTCCCGTCGAGCCACATCCGGAAGCCGTCGTCAGACGAGAATCCCAGCTCGTAGTTGCCGGTCTCCGGGACCTTCAGATAGCCGCGCCACCGGATGGAAAACTGGTCCCGCTGGCCGGCCAGCGTCTCGAGTTCTCTGCCCTTGAAGGCCATGTTCGCCGAGACCTTCCGGTGCTTCAGCCGCCCGAAGTTCGTGCCGCTGTAGCACTCGGCCAGGAGGCCGGGGACGTAGGCCGGGGTGTACGTTCGGGGCAACTCTCGGACCACGACGGCCAACGCGCCGGAGTTATCCCGCAGCCCCCACTTCTCGTCGTTGATGCCGAGCTTCAGCGGCCCGGCTCGGTAGGGCCCGAGCACGATCTCCTCGCCGACGTAGAAGGTCTCCTTCCCGACCTGCCCGAGCAGGGCGCCTAGCGGGAGCTTGGCGCGGACGGCCGTCGTGCCCACGGCGCTCGCCCCCTGCGACGCCGCACGACCGTACTGCCACCGCCCGGTCGCGCGGACGTAGTAGTATTTGCCCTCGGCCAGCTTGAGCTTGGTGTCGATCCACTGCTTGTCCGCCGCGACCTTCACTTCGCCGAGGCGCTTCGACACGGCGACGTCGGCGAGCAGAGCGGCCCGCTCCTTCGCCCAGTCCATATCCAGCTTGCCCATGACGGTCGCACGGAGCACGTCGACGGGCACGCCGTACGAGACGAGATAGATCGACCAGCCGCCGGGCGGCGTCCGCGGCAGGTTGGCCTCCGCGAGTGTCTTGCCGCCGATGATGAGCGACGCCTTCGTCTTGCTGAGGGTGACTGTCATGCTGACGGCGTCGCCGGCCCGGATCGTCTTGCGGGCCTGCTGCCGTCCGGCGCGCAGAAAATACGCCGCCGTGCCCCTGTAGGCGCCGAACACAGCGGTGATGAGCGGCTTGCCGCCCTGCGCGTTGCACATCAGCCGAAGTTCCGTGCGGTCGACGCGGTCGGGGAACCGAAGGGTGAGCTTGACCGAGCTGGGCCTGATGTTCGCGTTCCACCGGAGTTCGCGGGTGGACCGCAGGCCGGCGGCCCTGGGGGTGCCGCCGCGCCAGTCGCCCCGGTGGCTCTGGTTGCCGAGGTCGTAGCGAATGGTGATGCGGCCGTCCTCATCGAGCGAGCTGGCGCCACTGAAGAGCGCCCCGAGGCCGCGGCCGCGCGTGGCGGCCCGGAACATCAACTCGGCCCGCTCGACCGCGCTCTCCTTGAAGGTGTCGGTATCGGCATGCTTCTCAAGCTGTTCCAGCTTGGCGAGGACCGTCGTCCACTGCCTGGCGCGGTCGGCTTTTCGCGCATCGGCGAGCAGCAGCAGCGCCGCCTGCTCCGGCTCGATCCGCCCGACCAGCGAGACGTAATAGCGGCCGCGGTCGGCGCCGGGCTTGTCGCCGGCTTTCTGAGCGAGGTCGTAGAACCCGTTCGTTTTGTCGAGCTGCCGATGCGTGTCGAACGTGTAGAAGAGGCCGCGCTGCAGGTGGGGCACGGGATCGGCGCCTCTGGGATTGTAGCTCGATTTGAGAATCTCGAAGAGGTCGACGTCGCGCATCGACCGCAGCGCCACGGGCGACGAGCCGGCAACCGTGACCTGGCCCTTTTCGTACTTCACGAACTCCCGCTTAATGCCGCGGAGCCGGATGCTGTCGCCGGGCCTCAGGATGAGCAGGCGGCGCTCGGCTTCGTCCCACAGCGATTCGCACAGCCGGATGTCGGCGCCCAGCTTCCTGAACATCGTCGAGTCCGCGGCGACCCGCTTGTCCTGCTCGGCCACCGTCGCCACCTGGAGCGCCATCGCGTAGTCCCGCTTCTTCATAGCCGTGAAGACGCGGCCCATGTAGTCGATTATTGCGGCGAACCGGGCCTGCTTCGCTCGCTCCTCGCGTTTCGCCTCGAACTCCTGGATGCTCGCCTCGGCCTGTTTCTTGAGGTCCGGCAGGCCCCACGCGGCGACGCCCTGCATGATGGCGATTGCCTTGTCGAAGTCGCCCGTTGCGGCCGCGCCCCGCGCGCGAGTGTGCTCGTTTCGATACGCCTGGTCCACCTCGCCGCGGACCTCGTCGTGCGCGTCCTGGAACGCTTCCCGCGGCCGGCCGAAACTCAGAATCTCGGGGACCTCGGCATAGACGGCGATCGCCTCGGCGTACTTGCGCTCCTTCAGCAGTTGACCGGACCGGTCTTTGAGCTTCTGCAGCGTTCCCACGACCTCCGTGCGGGCCTGGTCGATCACGCCCTCGAGCAGCGTTTCGATCCGCGCTTCGTAGGGTGTGTCGCGACACGCTTCATACAGAACGCGAAGGCGCGGTATGACGGCTCGAAACCCGCCCTTGTTCTCGCGCACGACCCGCAGGGCCTCATTATACGCGGCCTGGCCGGCCGGCGGGCCCTTCGGCGGGGGGGGCGTTGGCGGCTTCGGACGCGGCTTGGGCCTGGGCGGATCGGGCCGCGGCCGTGGCGACACGACCGGCGGCTTCTCGCGCGGCGTGTCGTCGCTGCCCCCCACGAACGCGATCGCCACGCCGACCACAACGACGAGCGCGGCCGCCACCAGCCAGAGCACGAGCGGCGAGCCCCGCTCCGCCCGCGGCCGGACCACGTGGGCCGGGGCCGGCGCCGCGACGGCCGCGGCGCTCCGGGGCGCCGTCACGACCGCGTCGGCCTCGGCGCCGCGCCGCAGCACGACCTCGAGCGCAGCCGCCATCGCCTCCGCGGTCTGATATCGGCCGGCGCAGTCCTTCTGCATGGCCTTGCGGATGATGGCGGTCGTGTCGGACGAGATGTCGGCCCGCTCGGCCCGTACGTTGGGCGGCTTCTCGGTCAGGTGCTTGGCCATGATGACGTTGGAACTCGCCCCGATGTACGCGGGCCGGCCGGTGAGCAGGTGGTAGAGCGTCGCGCCGAGCGAATAGATGTCGCAGCGGCCGTCGAGATCGGGGTCGCCGCGGATCTGCTCCGGCGAGATGTAGTCGGGCGTGCCGAGGGTCATGCCGACGCTCGTCAGCGACGGGTCGCCCTGCTGGTCGGTGTGGCGGGCGAGCCCGAGGTCCGCAAGTTTTGCGACGCCGTCCTCGTCGAGCAGGATGTTCTGGGGCTTGACGTCGCGGTGGATGATGCCGGCCCGCTCGTGCGCGTGGTGGAGCGCCTTCGCGATCTGCGCGCAGATGCGAACGGCTTCGAGTTCGCCGAGCGGGCCCTCGGCGCGGAGCTTGTCGTGGGCCGTCCGCCCGTCGATGAACTCCATCGCGAAGTAGTAGTAGCCGCCGGACTTGCCGACGTCGATCCCCTGGACGATGTTCGGGTGGTTGAGCTTGGCGGCGGCGCGGGCCTCGCGCACGAACCGCTGGACGAACGCCTTGCTGCCGGCAAGCTTGCGCGAGAGGATCTTGAGCGCGACCGGCCGGTCCATGCTGACCTGCCGCGCCTTGTAGACGGTGCCCATGCCGCCCTGGCCGACGGTCTCGATGATCTCGAACCCGCCGAGCTTCGTCGGGTGTTCGCCCGGCTGGGTCGCCGAGGGCGGCGGCCCGTCCGGGGCGGCATCCCGGGGCGCTTCCTGCGGCACTTGTCCGGCCTCGTCCGACACGAAAAGTCCCCTCACAACGCGGCATCGGTGCGGAGGGCGGCGCTCAGTCGAGCACGACCCGCACGGCACCCACCTCGACGACGCCATCCGGCGCGCCGTCTGCACGACCGGTCACCCGAACACGGGTGCCGATGAAAGCGTCGAGATCGACGCGCGTGCTTCGGAGCAGCGCGAGCACCTCGCCGTTCTTTGTGATGCGATGCGTCGCACCGCTGCGCTCGAGGCCGGGGCCGATGTAGGCGACCCAGCCCTCGACGCTCTTGCCCTGCGCGGTCTTGACGGCCTCGGCCTCCCGGCGCGCGGCCTCCTCCGCCTCCTTGCGGGCCAGCTCGGCCGCCGCCTTTCGCTTGGCCTCTTCCTCACGTGTACGCGCCAGTTCGGCCTCGGCCCGCTTCCGCTCCTCCTCGGCCTTCGCCTTCGCCTCCTCCGCCGCCTCCTGCCGCCTGTGCGCGGCGAGTTCGGCGTCCGTCATCCGCTTGACGTATCGCGTGTGGACCCACGCGACCGTCCCGGACGGCGGCGCGATCCGAAGCCAGTCGCCCTTGCGCCCACGGACCGTCAGGGCCGTGCCCTTGTTGAGGCGGTTGACCAGCTCGCCCTTCAGGTCGGGCCGTGCGCGAACGCGGACCTTGTCGCCGCTGACGACGCCGCTGGCTCCGTCGACGGCCACGTACTTGGCGAAGATCCACACGTCGGCCGCGGCCGGCGGTGCGATCCGCACCCACTGGCCGTCCTTCGAGGCGCTCACGATCTGCACCCATTCGCCCTTGTTCAGCTTGCCGATCGCGCGGTAGGCCTTGGCCTCGCCCGACCGCACATGCACGCCGTCGCCGGTGATGAGCCCGTGCGTCGCCGCCTCGGCCGCAGACACCGCGAACACAACACACACGGCCAGCGCCGCCAGAGCGGCCGCCGTTCTCGTCATTCGCTCATTCGTCATTGACTCGTCATTTCCTTGTTTGTCGTTCGTCGTTGCGGGGCCGCTGGTGGCCGAGGGGAGATTCGAACTCCCAAGTCCCCGAGGGGACGACGAATTTTAAGTCCGTCGTGTATGCCAGTTCCACCACTCGGCCCCGATCAGGGCGCACAGTCTCTGCCCATCCACCAACCTATTTTACACCGCTCACGAGGGGGGTCAAACAGATAAGACGCCGAATGACGACGGCAATGCCGAATGCCAACGCCCGAATGACAAACCTGACGCGCCCAGCGTTACGTCGGTCTCCGCGCTTTCGGAACCCCGCCCACCGAACACCGATCACCCGAGTTCGACCGTCAGGCCCGGCTTGGCGACGGTGATGTTGCCGTAGCCGCGCTCGCTGAGGGCGCCCTGGAAGGCCGCGATGGCCTTGTCCTCGCCGTGGACGAGGAGCAACTGCGTCTCGGGCGAGGCGACCGTTTCCACGTACGACACAAGCCCGTCGTGGTCGGCGTGGGCGCTGAAACCGTTCAGGGTCGCGATCTCGCACCGCACCGGATACATCTTCCCGAAGATCTTGATCTGGCTTCGGCGCTCGACCAGCCGCCGCCCGAGCGTGTGCTCGGCCTGGAACCCGACGATGGCGACGGCGTTGCGCTGCTTCGTGACGGAGTTCTTCAGGTGGTGGAGGATGCGGCCCGCCTCGCACATGCCCGAGGCGCTGATGACGATCGCCGGCTTGCGGCGCCGGTTGAGCGACTTCGACTCGGCCACGGAACTGACGTAGCGGATCGACTGGTGCGTGAAGACCGAGCCCTCGGCCTCGAGGAACGTCATCGTCTCGGCGTCGTAGCACTCGGGATGCATCCGGAAGACGTCAGTCGCGTTGACGGACAGCGGGCTGTCGACGAAGACGGGCACGCTCGGGATGCGGCCTTCGACGGACAGCTTGTGCAGATAGAAGAGGATGTTCTGCGTACGGCCGACGCTGAACGACGGGATGATGAGCTTGCCGCCGCGCTCGACGACGCGGCCGACGAGGTCGGCGAGTTCGTTCTCCATGTCGCCGGGGGGGTCGTGGTGGCGGCCGCCGTAGGTGCTCTCGATGATGAGCGTGTCGAGCTTCTCGCCCTCGGCGACGACGGGCTCGGGGTCGCGCAGGATGGGCATGCCCGCGCGGCCCAGGTCGCACGCATACCCGACGCGGCGGACGCTGCCGTTCTGGTTGATGTCGAGCCGCGTGACGGCGCTGCCGAGGATGTGGCCCGCGTCGTGGAACGTCGCGGTCACGTCGGGCAGCGGCGAGAAGCGGCGTCGGTACTCGGCGGAGACGAAATGCCGCAGCACGCCGACGGCATCTTCGGTCGTGTAGAGCGGCGGGACGGGTTTCTCGCCCCGCTTCGCGCACTTCCGGTTGATGTATCTCGCATCCATCTGCTGGATGTGGGCGCTGTCGCGCAGCATGATGGCGGCGAGGTCGCGGGTCGCGCCGGTCGTGAAAATGTTGCCCGTGAACCCCTGCTTGTGGAGGAACGGGGTCCGGCCGGAGTGGTCGATGTGGGCGTGCCCGAGGACGACGGACCGGATCTCCTTCGGGTCGAACGGGAGCGTGCGGTTCTTCTCGGCGGCCTCCCGGCGGCGCCCCTGGAACATGCCGCAGTCGATGAGTGTCCGCCCGGCGGGCGTCTCCAGCAGGTGGCTCGAGCCGGTGACCTCACCGGCGGCCCCGATGAATGTCAACGTTGCCATCAATGCCTCCCTTTTCGGGTTCGGCGTCCTTCGGCGCAGGCCCCCGCAGATCGACCTGCAGCGGCTTGACCTTGAGCGCGATGTCGTTTCGGAACTCGGGCAGCGGGACCACGATCGTTCCGCCGTTGGCTGCAATCGTCTGCGTGCCGATGACGGCGCCCCGGAGCGTGTGCCAGAACTCGACCTTGTAGGCGCCCGGGCGCATCTTCGTCAGTTGGACCGAGAGGCCGCGCCAAACCGTCTCGCGACCGGCACGCGGCACTTCCCGCGCGGCGCGCATGTCGTAGACCCACGCGTACGCCGACCGGTCGTTCTTGAGCACGACGGCCCGCAGGTCGGCCGCACCAGCCCCGGTCACTTGCGCCGCGCCGGACTTCAGTCCCCGGTTCCGGCGGTCCTCGCCGCGCGCGTAGTTCGCGAGGGCCTTGTAGTGGCCGTACTTCTTGTGCTTGTCGATGTACATGAACCACCACAGGAGTGGCGTGCCGACGTGGTCGAGCATGTAGCCCGCCCAGATCCCGGCGTGCAGATCGGCCTCCAGGCGCGGCAAGCTCGCCCCGGACGGCGAGCCGCCATACTCCGTGACCCAGATCGGCTTGTTGTAGCGCCGCAGCGCGCGGGCTGTGCCGTAGAGCAGCGGGACGATGCCGCCCTTCTCGCGGTAGGCGTCGACCGCGATGTAATCGATCTCCGGCAGCTCGGCGACCCGCTTCTGCACTCGGTTGTAGTCGACCGAGTAGTGCGTCGTCAGCAGGTGCCGGTCGTGGTCGATCTGCTTGAGGTACCGGCCCATCTCGCGGTGCCACTCGACCTTGCTGTCGAGGAGGCCGCGGTGATCCCGGGCCGCCTCCCCGGTCAGGTCGAGTTCGCTCACGAGTTCGATCCCCATGATGCGCGGCGAGTGGCCCCAGCGGGCGATGATGTATCGGAACTTCTTCTTCGTCTGCTCGCGCGCGTCCGGGCGGCTGAAATAATCGCGGCAACTGGCCAGGAACCCGCCGTTCTCCTCGTTGTAGGGGTTGTCCTGCCATTCGGGGTCGACCCAGGTGCTGATCTTGCCGTGGTTCTCGAGGACGAGGTGGATGTAGAGGTCGTGCTTCTCGGCGAGCGAGAGGATATGGTCGAGCTTCCACGCATGATGCATGTTGTAGCGGCCGAGGCCGAAATAATGCTTCCAGCGGGCGGTCCACTCGATGTCGAGCGACCAGCTCGCCATCCAGACCTCGGCGACGTTCTCACCGCCGCGGGCCATGCGGCCGAAGATGGCCTCGTAGGCGCGGGTGCCGCGGTCGTCCTGGGGCTTGATCCCGAGCAGGCGGCAGTTGCGGTCGCTCACGTCGTTCGACGCGTGCACGTTGTGGCCGAGCGGGAAGAACGGCTCGCCAGTCGAGAACTCGAAGTGACGCCGGTCGCGCGCGACGCGCACGTAGCCGCGGTTCCGGGACGACACACACCGGAACGTCCGCGGTTGTGTCTTCAGGGTCTCGGGGCGGCTGCCCGTCCGGTCCGTGACTGTCAGGATGTAGCTGTAGCGGCCGGGCGTGTCGGGCGCGAACCGCACCTTCCAGCAGGGCGTGCCGACCGGCACGAAGTCCTCGAGCAGGCGCCACGTCTTGGTCGGCCCCCGCCTCTGCCGGCGCCCCCGCCGCCGCCCCTGCATCGTCATCGGCGTCACGCGGTCGACGCGAACGAAGTCCTGGAAGTAGAAACCAGGCGCCGTGAGCTTCCGGCCTTTCGGGCCGGTGAACTCGGCGTCGACGACGACCCGATCGGGATCGAACGGGTTGCCGAACGACCGGTTGATGTCGAAGGAGAGCTCGAATTTGCTGAACCGCGGGACCTCGGCCGCGCTCGGGCGGAAGTCGGTGATCGCGAGCGGCGGGCGCTCGACCTCGACGGTTTCAAGCCGGATCCCGTCTATCAGGACCGGCCCCGCGAACGCGCGGCGAGAAAAAACCTTGATGCCGATGGCCGTCATCTCGGCCGCGGCCCCGTTGCTCCAGCGGCGGAAATGCCCGAGCGGTTCGACCTCGGAACTCCGCGGCGACAGGTCGAACGTGACGCGGCTCCAGCGCCCGGGATAGAGCGGCCGGTGGCGGACGCACTGATACCAGAGCCCGTCCTTGTTCTTCAGGAAGACCAGCGTCTTGAGGGTCGGGCCCGCGGCCGCCGGCACAAACAGATCGTAGCTCACGCGCGGCGTCTTGTTCACGTCGAGCGAGATCGCCCGCTGGATCGTCGCGGTGCCGGGGAACTCGCGCGAGACTGCGAGCGACCAGTCCCCCTCCTTCGCCGACTTGTCCGTCCGCTGGATCGAGCAGCCGAGCGCCGTCCAGCCGCCGGTGTCGGACTCGAAGTGCCACTCGTGCTCGGCCGCGCCGGCGCCGGCGCACCAGCCGAGCGCGAGAAGCAGCGCGGCCGCCCAGGCGGCCGGGCGATGATGTCGGTGGCAAGGCGGCAACGCTTCAGGCCTCCCGTCGGCTGTCTGATCGGCGCCCGTCTGCCTCTGCAAGACGGGGCCGCTCGTCATTATATGGGCTGCGGCGCCGCAATGCCAGCGGGCGAGCCGGTGGGCTGTTGCGGAAGTGGATACTCCGAACGCGGGAGACCTCCACGGCGTCGGGGCCGAACGGAAGTCGGCTGCAAGGCGCGCACCGTGGCACGGGCGTCCCGCCCGTGTGTCCCACGGGCATCTTGCCCGTGAGATGCACGCCCAAGCCTGCCCTGAGCCAGGCCGAAGGGCCTGCCGTCTTGCCGCGTCGATTCGGAACCCGCTCGGAGCGCCCCCCTCCGTCGGGGAAGTCTGCGGAGCAAACTCCAAGGCGTCTGAGCCCTTGGCGGCCGCCCGACGCCAATTTGGCTTTGTTCGGTAAAACATACTTTTCGAGCCCCGAAACGCCCTCCAAACGGCCAAACGGCCCAATCTCGCGCCGGCGTCCGGCGTCGTCTCTCTGCGCAGCCGCGTCCCTGACATGATACCACCCACACCTGATCGTAAGAGATTGTCTTGCAGCGGTTTACGGGGTCCGTGCTCCGAGAATAACAGCCAGCCAGGCAAACTCCTCACGGTATTATACCACGCGCCCGTGTGGATGTCAAGCCCGCCAGGAAGTTTTCCGAGCCTGTATTTCGTAAGTGCACGCCATCCGGTAACTTGGAGCAGCAGATTCAAGCGCCGCGGCTGTTGCGGATGATTGCGGACAGTCATGCTCTGTCGAAAAGCCCGGCTCAGTGGTGCCAAGAGATTCTTCGCTTCGCCCAGAATGACAATATGCGGCCATCTGCACAGGTTGTCATCCTGAGCGTGAGCGAAG
>CAYLQD010000006.1:0-76732 GCA_964385685.1 uncultured Planctomycetota bacterium
TTCTCACAACTTGAACTCTGAGCGTTCACCTGAACGCTCAGAATCCGAATTGCGGGGTGGTTGGGCAACAGGGAATGCCCGCGTCCCTTTCGTCCTCGTCCTCGTCGTCGGTTGGTTTGAGGACGACGACCAGGCCGATCTCTGAGGCGGTGTCGGTCGTCGGCGCCGAAATACCCCGTGTCCAGAGGATCCGCTCGGGGTCGGTGGAGTTGATATTCTGATCTCGGGGTGCGGAAGCGCGCGAGCGCACGCTTCTCGTGGCACGGGCGTCTCGCCCGTGTGCCTCACCGGCATCCTGCCCGTGTGAATGCGCCGTAGGTGGGGGTCTGACGCACGCCCAAGATGGGCGTGTGACGCACGGCCAGGATGGCCGTGCCACGGGGCCTGTCGCTCGATGCCGCAGGCGGCGACCACGGCGAGATTCCCCGACTTTGCAGTATCGACTCGGGCCGGTGCCGCGCTTGATTCCGGCATGACCATACGTTATGATACCCGACACTGGCCTCCGGAGGGGACGGTCCGGTGCTGCACGATCGGGAAGGAGATTGCGATGGGGAGCGGAAGCCGTGCCTTCTGCGAAGATGCTGAGACGCACGGCGAGAGCAATGGCGAGGTCTACGTCGGCCTCGACATCGGCTCGGTCGCCGCGAAGGCCGTCGTCATTGACGGCTCAGGCCAGGTCCTGAACGAATTCTATGTCCGGACCAAGGGGCAGCCGGTCGAGACCGCGCGCGGTGTGCTGGCCGACGTGCTCTCGTCGGCCCCGCTCGAGCGGATCGCCGGGCTCGCCCTGACGGGGACGGGCGGCAAGCTGCTCGGGCACGTGCTCGGTATCGAGGCCGTCAACGAGGTCGTCGCGCAGAGCACGGGCACCGCGGCGTTCTATCCCGATGTCCGCACGATCATCGAGATGGGCGGCGAAGACTCGAAGCTCATCCGGCTCGACCGCAACGGCGACGTCCGCGAGGCGCGGATCAGCGACTTCGCGATGAACACCGTCTGCGCCGCCGGGACCGGCTCGTTCCTCGACCAGCAGGCCGCTCGGCTCGGCCTCTCGATCGAGAGCGAGTTCGGCGAGCTGGCGATGAAGTCGGACCACCCGCCCCGCATCGCAGGGCGGTGCAGCGTGTTTGCGAAGAGCGACATGATCCACTTGCAGCAAGAGGCGACGCCGGACTATGACATCGTCGCCGGGCTGTGCCACGCGCTCGCGCGGAACTTCCGAAGCAACATCTGCCGCGGCAAGGAATTCGAGCGGCCGATCGCATTTCAGGGCGGGGTCGCCGCGAACGCCGGCATGGTCCGCGCGTTCGAGGACGTGCTCGACCTCCCGGCCGGCTCGCTGCTCGTGCCCGACCACTTCGCCTCGATGGGCGCGGTCGGCGCCGTCGTGCACGCGCGAAAGACCGACACGCTTGCCCCGATGATCGACCTGGCCCGCATCGATGAGTATCTCGCCAGCTTTCAGGCGAAGGTGCGGCGGATCGAGCCGCTCGAAGATTCGGGCTATCGATGCGAGACCGAGCCCGCGCCGCTCGAGGGCGAGGGGCCCGTCGACGTCTACCTCGGCATCGACGTCGGCTCGATCAGCACGAACCTCGTCCTGCTCGACTGCAACCGGCGCGTCGTCGCTCGCGAGTACCTGATGACGGCGGGCCGTCCCATCCACGCGATCCAGGAAGGGCTCGCGCGCATCGGCCGCGCGTTCGCGGACAAGGTCGTCGTGCGCGGCGCCGGCACGACGGGCTCGGGCCGCTACCTGACCGGCGACTTCGTCGGCGCGGACATCATCAAGAACGAGATCACGGCGCACGCGCGGGCCGCGGCCTTCGCCTGCCCGGAGGTCGACACGATCTTCGAGATCGGCGGGCAGGACTCGAAGTACGTCTCGCTCGACCACGGCACCGTCGTCGATTTCACGATGAACAAGGTTTGCGCGGCCGGCACCGGCTCGTTCCTCGAAGAGCAGGCCGACCGGCTCGGCGTCAAGATCGACCAGCAGTTCGGCGACGCCGCCATGACGGCCCGCTCGCCCTGCTTCCTCGGCGACCGCTGCACCGTCTTCATCGAGTCGAGCCTGAACCGCTATCAGCAGATGGGCGTCGAGCGCGACGACCTCATCGCTGGCCTCTGCTACTCGATCGTCCACAACTACCTCAACAAGGTCGTCGAGCGCCGCAAGGTCGGCGACGTCATCCTGTTCCAGGGCGGCACCGCCTACAACCGCGGCGTCCGCGCCGCGTTCGCAAAGGTGACCGGCAAGCGGATCGTCGTCCCGCCGCACCACGACGTCATGGGCGCGGTCGGCGCGGCCCTCATCGCGATGGAAGAGACAGACGGCGCGTCGACGTTCAAGGGCTTCGACCTGAGCGACCGCCACTACACGATCGAGCCGTTCGAGTGCACCGACTGCCCGAACCATTGCGAAGTGAAACGCGTCGTCGTCGAGGGCGAGCGCCCGCTCCACTACGGGAGCCGCTGCGGCAAATTCGACGAGGAGAAGCGGGCCGCCAAGTGCGAGCACCTCCCGCAGCTTTTCCTGGCGCGCAAGCGGGCGCTGCGCGAGGCCTACCCGAAGAAGAAACCGGACCGGCCCAACGGGAAAACGGTCGGCATTCCGCAGGCCGCCCACTACTTCGAACTCTATCCGCTCTGGACCGCATTCTTCACCGAGCTTGGATTCCAGGTGATCCCGTCGAGCGACACGAACCAGCACATCATCCGCGAGGGAGTCGGGCACGTTGCCGCCGAAACCTGCTTCCCCATCAAGGTCGCGCACGGACACGTGCTCGATCTCGTCGACCGCGGGGTCGACTACCTCTTCCTGCCCGTCGTGGTGACGCTCGAGCCGACCGAGCCGGGCTTCGTCGACTATTACGCCTGCCCCTACATACAGACGCTGCCGAACCTCGTCCGGTCGGCGTTCGATCCTGCCCGCGGGGGCGCCGACGTGCTTTCGCCCGTCATCCACATGAGCCGCGGTCGAAAACACGTCGCGAACGTGCTCGCCAAACTCGCGAAAGAACTCGGCTGCTCGCGGCGTGACGCACACCGCGCCGTCGCCGTCGCGTTCGCCGCGCTCGACAAGTTCTTCCACACCGTTCGCGAGCGTGGCCGCGAGATCATCGACTCGCTCGGGCCCGACGACATCGCGATCGCCATTGTCAGCCGCCCGTACAACGGGTGCGACTCGGGCCTCAACCTGAACCTGCCGCAGATGCTGCGCGAGCTGGGCGTCGTCGCGCTCCCGATCGACTTCCTCCCGCTCGACGGGGCCGACATCGCCGGCGACTTCCCGCACATGTACTGGAAGTACGGCCAGCGGATCCTCGCCGCCGCACGCTATCTCCGGTCGCAGGACCGCGTCCACGCCCTCTACGTGACGAACTTCGGCTGCGGGCCCGACAGCTTCATCAGCAAGTTCTTCGAGCGCGAGATGGGCGGCAAGCCGTACCTGACCATCGAGATCGATGAGCACAGCGCCGCCGGCGGCGTCCTGACGCGGTGCGAGGCGTTCCTCGACAGCTTGCGGGGCGCCCGCCGCAAGGGCATCAGGCACGAGGCGGTCGCGCCGGTCGACTACGCGCCGGCTCGCGAGAAGGCGCGCACGCTCTACGTGCCGCACATGTCCGACCACGGCCGCATGCTCGCGGCCGCCCTCCGGAGCCACGACGTCCCGGCTCTGGCCATGCCCATCGCCGACGACGAAAGCCTGGCCATCGGCCGCAAGTTTACGTCGGGCCGCGAGTGCTATCCGTGCATCATCACGACGGGCGACATCGTGCGGCAGACGATGGAGCCGGACTTCGATCCCGCGGCCGGAGCGTTCATCATGCCCGAGGCCGCCGGCCCGTGCCGGTTCGGCCAATACAACAAGTTCCACCGCATCGTGCTCGACCAGATCGGGCTCAACGACGTGCCGATCTTCGTGCTCGCCCAGGGACGCGGCCTCCGCAAGGCGCTCGCGAAGCTCGGCCGCGCCTTCTACCGGACCGCCTGGCGCGGATTCGTTCTCGTCGACCTGCTGCACAAACTCCTGCACCACACGCGGCCCTACGAGGTCGTGCCCGGCGAGGCCGACGGCGTCTACGACCACTGCCTCCGCAGGATGGAGCAGACGATCGAATCGGGTGGCGACGTGATGGCGCTCGCGGCGGAGTTCCGGGCCGCCTTCGACCGGGTGCGGGTCGACCGCAGCGTGCCGCGGCCAAGAATCGGCATCATCGGCGAGATTTACGTCCGCAGCAACGAGTTTGCGAACAACGCCATCGTGCGGAAGCTCGAGGCGGCGGGCGCCGAGGTCTCGCTCCCGCCGGCGCAGGAGTGGATCGACTACATCGACTGGGAGCGACGCGACGATTTCGCGGCCGAGCGAAACGTCGGGGCGTGGCTGCTCGAGCACGCGACGCGGCACGTCAAGGAGAGCGACGTGCGGCGGCTCTCACGGCCCTTCGAGGGCGCCATCACCGACTTCTGGATCGAGGAGCCGACGGCCGAGATCATCAAGCGCGCCGCCCCGTACCTCGGGCCCGAGATCCGCGGCGAGGCGGTCCTGAGCATGGGCCGCGCCGTCGAGTACGTCGAGCGCGGGTTCGCTGGCATCGTCAACGTCACACCCTTCAACTGCATCCCCGGCACGATCGTCAACGCGCTGCTCCGCAAGTTCGTCGCCGATCACGGCAACATTCCGTGCCTGAAGATGTCCTACGACGGGCACGCGGCGGCCGGGGACGAGCTGCGGATCGAGGCGTTTATGCACCAGGCCCGCCATGTTGCCATGCACCCCCCGACAGACGGAGACGTCCATGAAAGGCAAAGCGTGGAAGTTCGGCGATGACGTGAACACCGACGAGATCATCCCGGCGCGGTACCTCAACACGATCGACCCCGCGGAACTGGCGGCCCACTGCATGGAGGACGCCGACCCGGAGTTCGCGAAGAAGGTGCAGCCCGGCGACGTGATCGTCGGCGGGAGGAACTTCGGCTGCGGCTCCTCGCGCGAGCACGCGCCCATCTCGATCCAGGGAGCTGGCGTCGCGTGCGTCATCGCCAAGACGTTCGCGCGCATCTTCTTCCGCAACGCCATCAACACCGGCCTGCCGATCCTGGCCTGCCCGGACGCGGCCGAGGAGTTCGACACGGGCGACGAGGTCGAGATCGACCTCGCCGACGGCCGGATCCGCAACCTCACCAAGGGCCGCGACTACGAGACCCCGCCGTTCCCCAGGGAGATGCAGGAGATCATCGCCGCCGGGGGCCTGATGAACTACGTCAAGGCGACGCTCGGCACGGGCCGCACGTGAGCCCTCCCGCGCGCCGCCCCGTCCGGAAGACCGCCATGAGGGCCGCCGACCACCGGGCTCCGGTCAAAGAGGCCGCGCTGGACGAAGAGAGCTTCGTCGGAGCGACGTTCAGCCGCCCGTTGCGCAAAGCCGACAGCCCCTGGGTCCGCATCGTCGTCCGGCCCGTCCTCGTCAAGGGCGAGCGGCAGGTGCAGTTCTCCTACTTCGACGGCGTCAAGGACATCGCGAAGAACTTCTCCGGCCGCAAGCTGGAGCAGCAGCTCGACGAGGCGCTCGCCATGCCCTTCGGCCAGATCCTCGTCCAGTTGACGACGGGCGACCTGCACGTGCGAATCTCGAAGAGCGGGTCGGCCTCGATACTCCGGCGGAAACCGACCCGCGGCGTGGCCCCCGTCCTGTCGCACGACCGGGAGAAGCGGCACCCGCTCGCGGCACGCGCGAGCGACCCGCTCCTCCGCGAGCTGCGCATCGTCGACCGGCGCGGCCGCGTGCGCTCGGCGATGCGGGGCAAGTTCTCGCAGATCAACGAGTTTCTTCGCATTATCGACCAGGTGCTGCCGGAGAAGCGGAAGGACGGGCCGGTCCGGCTCGTCGACTGCGGCTGCGGCAGCGCGGCCCTCACGTTCGCCGCCCACCACTATCTCAATCGCGTCCGCGGGATAGCGGCGCACGTCGTGGGGGTCGACTCGAACGAGGAGTTGATCGCGAAGTGCCGCGGCCTGAAGGCGGCGCTCGGGACGGACGGCATCGAGTTCCGCGTGTCGACCATCGCCGACTTCGAGCCGGCCGAGCGGCCCGACATCGTGCTGAGTCTGCACGCGTGCGACACCGCGACGGACGAGGCGATCGCGGGCGGCATCGGGTGGCGGAGCCGCGCGATCCTGGCCGCTCCCTGCTGCCAGCACGAGCTTCAGCGGCGGCTCAAGGCCGAGCCCCTGCGGGCCGTGCTCGAGCAGGGCATCCTGCGCGAGCGGCTCGCGGATATCGTCACGGACACGTTTCGCGCGCTTGCGCTGCGGATCGCCGGCTATCGCACGAGCGTGGTCGAGTTCGTGTCGCCGGACCGTACGTCGAAGAACCTGCTGATCCGCGCGGAGCGCGGCGTCGGGCGCGGCCGCCCGCGTGCGATCGCGGAATACAACGACCTGAAAGCGTTCTGGCAGGTGACGCCCGCGATCGAGCGGCTGCTGGGCGATGAGTTTCGGCAGCAGCTCGGTGCGGATGCGCCGGACAACTGAGCGAGCGAGGTGTGCGTCGTATGGGTGAGAACGGCAAGCGAAAGGGCTCGCGGATCGGCAGGGCGATAGCGCGCCTGCTTTGCGTCATCGGTGCGGCCTTCGCGCTCCTGACGGTCGCGGGCTTCGGCAGCTCGCTCTGGTGGCCGCTCGAGCTGATGTGCCACTTCCGCATGCAGTACCTTCTCGCGTTGTCGCTCGTGTCGCTCGGGCTGCTCTTGATCGAGCGGACGGGCGCCGGGGCGGTGTTCGCTCTCTTCTGCGGGATCAACGTCGCCGTGGTGGCGCCGCTCTATGTGCCCCGCTCGGCCCCGACGGTCAAGGGGCCGCACCTGAGGGCGATGGTCATGAACGTTCTCACGTCCAACTACTCGGTCGACGAGGCCAGGGCGGTGATCGCGCGGCACAACCCGGACTTCCTGCTGCTGATGGAGACGGACGCTTGGTGGCTGTCGAACCTCAAAGGCCTGCGGGGCCAGTATCCGTATTCGCTCGAGCGGCCGCGGTCGGACAACTTCGGGATCGCATTCCTGAGCAAGGTGCCGTTCACGCACGCGAGGGTCGCGCACCTCGGGGAGCAGCGCATCGTTCCGTTCGTCGTCGTGCGGCTCGAGTTCGAGCGCCGGCCGTTCACAATCCTCGGCACGCACACGCTGCCGCCCGTCGGCCCCCGCGGCCGGGCGCTTCGCAACAGGCAGCTCGCGAGCGTCGGCGAGTACGTGCGGCAAGTCAGCACCCCCGTCCTGCTGCTGGGCGATCTGAACGTCACGCGCTGGTCGCACGCGTTCACCGAGCTTCTCGACACCGGCGAGCTGGAGGACAGCGCGTGCGGCTTCGGCTATCAGCCGACTTGGCCGACGCACAACGCATTCGCGCGGATCCCCATCGACCACTGCCTCTACTCGCACGGGATCGAGATCGTGGGGCGGCGGGTCGGGCGCGACTTCGGCTCCGACCACTACCCCCTGATCGTGGACTTCGTCGTGACCGACCACTGAGGGCGCCGAGGGGCGGGCCGCAGTCCAGCTTGACTTTGGGCGCGGGCGTGATACCATTGAACTCGCGGAGAGGCGGCGCCGGGCCGCCCGAAACCACTGTCCACGAGAGGCCGAAGCCGTGACGGACGATGCCCCCAACGGCGTTGAAAACGCACCGGACACCCCGGAGGGCAAGGACTTCCCGCAGGCCGAAGACGTCGGCAATACGTATCGCGGCGACTACATCGTGCTGATGCCCCGCGACCCCGAATGGCTCCACGCCTACTGGGAAATCCCGGCCGAGGGGGTCGAGAATGCGCTCGCGGAACTCGGCGTGGCGGCGGACGAGGCGGAGTTTCAGTTGCGCCTCCACAACGTCACGGATCTGATCGAGTCGGGCTCGGGCCGGCCGCGTCTGGAGGATTCCGACGCCCCGGTGACCATCAAGGTCGACGCAGCGGCCGACCATTGGTACATCAAGGCGGGGGGCGCCGAGCAGATTTATTGCGTCGAGTATGCGATCGCCGCGCCCGACGGGCGGAGCGTGCAGCTCGCGCTCAGCAACCTCGCGACCACGCCGGCCGACGAGGCGGCGGAGCCGACGGAAGAGACGTGGGTCACCGCGCAGGCCGGGCAGGGCGAGGTGACGACGACCCCGCCGTCCGAAGAGACGAAGTGGATGGAGGGGCACGAGCACCTGCACGAGGCGCTCTCGAGCGCCGCGCCCGACGAAACGGCGGAGGACTCGTCGCCGTCCGACGAGTGATGCAGGCATCTTCCCGAACCGGCAGGAACGCATGAAGCTGCCATCATCGCGCGCCCGTTCGACCCCGAGGGGCCGGCTCGCCCTCATCCTCCACGCCCACCTGCCGTTCGTTCGCCATCCCGAGCACGACGTCTTTCTCGAAGAGAACTGGCTGTTCGAGGCCATCACCGAGACCTACCTGCCGCTGCTGGGCGTGTGCGAGCGATTGACGGCCGACCGCGTGCCGTTCCGGCTGACCCTGTCGATCACGCCGCCGCTTGCGACGATGCTCGGCGACGGCCTGCTCCAGGAGCGATACGCGCGCCGGCTCGGGCAGCTCATCGAGCTGGCGCGGAAAGAGGTCGACCGGACGCTCAACGATGCGCCCTTCGATCGGCTCGCCCGGATGTATCTGACGCGCTTCATCGAGTGCGAGCGGATGTTCAACGAGTGGTACGGGCGCGACCTGCTCGGCGCGTTCCGCAAGTTCCGCGATCTCGGCTCGCTCGAGCTGATGACGTCCTCGGCCACGCACGCCTACCTGCCGCTGCTCGCGACGAACCCGCGGGCTGTCCGCGCCCAGGTCGCCGTCGGCGTACGCGAGCACGCGCGGCTCTTCGGGCGCGAGCCCGCCGGATTCTGGCTGCCCGAGTGCGGATACGAGCCGGGCCTCGACAGCATCCTCGCCGGCTGCGGCGTCCGCTACTCGATCCTCGAAGCGCACGGCGTCGCCTACGCGCGCCCGCGGCCGAAGTTCGGCGTCTACGCGCCCGTTTTCTGCCCGTCGGGCCTGGCCGTGTTCGGGCGCGACATCGAGTCGTCCCGCCAGGTCTGGAGCGCGATCGAGGGCTATCCGGGCGACCACCACTACCGCGAGTTCTACCGCGACGCGGGATACGATCTCGACTACGACTACATCCGCCCCTACGTTCATCCCGACGGCGACCGCACGTTCACGGGCATCAAGTATCACCGGATCACCGGGCCCGACCGGCACAAGGAGCCCTACGATCCGATCCTGGCTCACAAGAAGGCGGACGAGCACGCGGCCGACTTCGTGTCGAACCGCGCGAGGCAGCTCGCGCATCTCGAGCCGGGCATGGGCCGCCGGCCGGTCATCGTTGCTCCGTACGACGCCGAGCTGTTCGGCCACTGGTGGTACGAGGGGCCCGACTGGCTCGAGTTCGTGCTGCGGCGGAGCGCGGCCGGACAGGACGTGTTCGAGACCGTCACGCTCAGCGAATGCCTCGACGAAGACGAAGTCAACCAGCTCGTCGAGCCGTGCGCGTCGAGTTGGGGGTGGAAGGGCTACCACGAGATATGGCTCGAGGAGAGCAACGACTGGATCTATCCGCGCCTCCACGCCGCCGCCGACCGCATGTGCGAGATGGTCGATGGGGCCGGCGCGCCGGGCGCGCTCGAACGCCGTGCGCTCAACCAGGCCGCACGCGAGCTGATGCTCGCGCAGAGCAGCGACTGGGCCTTCATCATGAAGACCGGCACGGCCGCCGAGTACGCCGTCAAGCGCACGGCCGGCCACCTCGACCGGTTCACCGCGCTCTGCGACGAGGTCGGCGACGGCCGGATCGACGAGGCGCGGCTCGCCGACCTCGAATCGCGCGACAACATCTTCCCGGAGATGGACTACCGGGTCTACGCCTGAACGGGCACGAGCGATGAGCAAGCTGCACGTCGCGTTTCTGTGGCACTTCCACCAGCCGTACTACGCCGATCCGGCGACCGGCCAGTTCGCGCTGCCTTGGGTGCGGCTCCACGCCGTCAGAGACTACGTCGGGATGGGGCGACTGCTGGCCGAGTCGGACGTGCGGGCGGCCGTCAACTTCGTGCCGTCGCTCGTCCGGCAGTTCGACGAGTATGCCGCCGGCTCCGTCGACGATGCGATGCAGCTCGCGGCGACCCCGGCCGGTGCGTTATCGCGCGAGCAGGTCCTCGAGTTGCTGCGGGGCGCATTCGTTCTCAACCACGAAACGATGATCTACCCGTATCCGCGCTACCGCGAGTTGCTCGAGCGGTGCCGCTCGGCCGGCGAGGGCGCCGAGGCGGCGGTCGATGCGTTCTCGGCCGCCGATCTGCGCGACCTTCAGATCTGGCCGGACCTCGCTGCGTTCCATCCGACCGTCGTCGAGAAAGACACGGACCTGCTCGGCCTCATCCGGAAGGGGCGGGGCTTCTCCGAGGACGACAAAGCGTTCGTCATTCGCCGCCAGCTCGAGGTGATGGCGGAGATCCTGCCGCTCTATCGCGGGCTCCGCGACGCGGGCCGAATCGAACTGACCGCGTCGCCCTTCTACCACCCGATCGTGCCGCTCCTGTGCGACCACACGGCCGCACGGGTCGCGCGGCCGACGCTCCCGCTGCCGTGCCCGATGTTCGCTGCGCCCGCCGACGCCGCCGAGCAGATGGCGCGCGCGATGGCGCACCACGAGCGTACGTTCGGCGCAAGGCCGCGCGGCATGTGGCCGTCCGAGGCGGCCGTCAGCGACGACGCGGTCGCGCTGTTCGCCGACGCGGGCGTCGAGTGGATCGCGACCGACGAGGGGATCCTCGAGCGGACGCTCGACATCCGTTTCTCGCGCGACCGCACGGGCGTGGCCGAGCCGGCCGACGCGCTCTATCGCCCGTACCACGTGTCGCGCGGCGGGCGGGAGCTGGCCGTCGTCTTTCGCGACCGCGTGCTGTCCGACCTCATCGGGTTCGTCTACCACCTCCGCCGCCCGCGGGACGCTGCCGATGATCTGCTCGCCCACCTCGACACGATCCGGCGCGAGGCGCCCGACGAGTCGCTCGTCGTGATCGCGCTCGACGGCGAGAACTGCTGGGAGCTCTACCTCAATCAGGGCGTCGACTTCCTGCGGCGCCTCTACCGGCTGCTCGCGGACGCCCCCGACATCGAGACGACGACCGTGAGCGACTACGTCGACGAGTTCGGAGCCGGGGATGAACTCGACACGCTGTACCCCGGCTCGTGGGTCGGTCATTCGTTCGGCTCGTGGATGGGGCACTGGGAGAAGAACCTGGCGTGGGAGCACCTTGCGCGGGCACGCGAACTCTACGAGGCCCGGGCGGGGGAGGGCGCCCTGCCGCGCGAAACGCTCGACGCGGCGCTCGAACAGATCTACATCGCGGAGGGGAGCGACTGGTTCTGGTGGTACGGCGACGACCATCGCGCGACGGATGAGGCCGCGTTCGACGTCCTCTTCCGGAACCACCTTCGCCGCGTCTACGATCTACTCGACGCCGAGCCGCCCGACGTGCTGCTCGAACCGGTCAGCGTGAAACCGGGCCGCGAGCCGTGGCTTGCGCCGGACGAGGCGTGAGCCGGCCGCATCGTCAGCACTCCGAGTGCCAGACGCGCATCTCGCCCTCGCGGCGGTTCGCCCAGAGGAAGTAGGGCACGGCCCTGATTCGCGCGGGCACGAGTTTCGCGTCCCGCGTGCGATATAGATTGCCGCCGAACGCGCCCGGATCGCGGCGCCCAGAACGAATCGGTGATGCTCACGCTTTTCAGCGGGACCGGCGACGCTCTCATTGGGCGTTCCTCTCCTGTCTGCGTTTGCATCGGGCGCCCTGCCGGGCGCCCGTTCCGCGGCTGGCGGAAGCCGGGCTCACGGCCGCCTCGTCGCGATTTTCGTCTTGGCCGGCTTCAGGCTAGGCGATCTCGCCGTCAACTCGATCGTGCCCGCTCGGCGCGCGGACCTCACCACGACGAGGCAGCGGCCGTTGTGGGCCTTGCGCCGCGGGGCTTGGAAGGACTCGACGCTCGCCTGGTCGCCATTGCCGACACCGATGATCTCGCCGGGCCCCTTGACTGAGAACTGGATCTCGTTGTCCGCGTTCGGATGCAGCGCGCCCCGGCTGTCGAGCACTTCGACGGTCACGAACGAAAGGTCATAGCCGTCGGCCGTGATGCTCCTGCGGTCGGGCGTGAGCCGAATCTTCGCGGGATCGCCCGCGGTGCGGATCACCTGCGAGGCAACCTTCCTGCCGCGCCGGTAGCCGATGGCCTCGAGCGTGCCCGGCTCGTACGCGACGACCCACGACGCCATGTAGCGCGACGCCTTGGAGGTCGTGTTCCGTCCGATCGTCCGGCCGTTGATCCGCAGCTCGACTTCGTCGCAGGCCGAGTAGACGTCAACCTGAACATCGTCGCCCATGCCGCTGGCCGGCCAGCCGGGCGGGGCATAGGGCCAGGTCCAACTCGACTTGGCCACCGGCCAGCCCCACAGGCTGAGTTTGAACGCCTCGCCATCGGGCATGCGGCGGCGGACGGCGACGTGCAGTTCCGTGCCGTTGTCCCAGAGGATGTCGCGATAGTAGGACCGGGTCTTCTTGAACCCGCAGATGTCCAGCTCACCACAGCACGCGGTGTTGGCGGGATACTTGGCGTGCGCCTCCAACGAATAGCCGATCCCCGACTCGCCCATATAATCCATTCCGGTCCAGATGAACTCGCCGATGATGTGCTTGTTCTCGGTGGCGGCGGTCCAGGTGCGGAACGCGTTGAGGGAGAACGTCTCGGACCCGAGGATGCAGCGTTTCGGGAACTTCTTGTGATCCGAGGCGTAGATGTCGTCTCGGTAGTTGTACCCGCAGACGTCGAGAGCGTCCCACAGTTGCGGCGTCCAATCGCCCGGATGAGCGCCGTAGCCGACGGGGCGCGTCGGGTCGAGCTTGCGGACAAGCCGCGCCATCTTGCGGGCCAGGCGGGCGCCCTTGAGCGTTCCCTGTTCCGGCACTTCGTTGCCGATGCTCCACAGAACGACCGACGGGTGGTTGCGGTCGCGCAGGACCATGCTGGCGAGGTCGTCGCGCCAGCGCTCGGCGAAGTGGTCCTTGTAGCCATACTTGAGCTTGCCCTCTTCCCACTCGTCAAAGGCCTCGTCGATCACGACGACGCCCAGGCGGTCACAGGCGTCGAGGAACTCGGGCGAAGGCGGATTGTGGCTCGTGCGGATGGCGTTGGCGCCGATGGATTTCATCAGCTCGACGCGCCGCTCCTCGGCCCGGTCGTAGACGACCGCGCCAAGACAGCCGTTGTCGTGATGCACGTCGACACCCTTGAGCTTCAGATGCTTGCCGTTGAGAAGGAAGCCCCTGTCCGGATCGAAGCGGTAGGTCCGAATGCCGAAACTCGTGGTGCAATCGTCTTTCACCTCGCCGCCGGTCTTGACCGTGGTCACCGCGCGATAGAGGGCGGGCGAGTCGACGTCCCAGAGGGACGGCTTCTTGACGACGACGCGCTGAACGAACCTGCTGGCCGCGCCGGCGCGAATCTTCTTCACGCTCTCGGCCGTGCCGACCGTCTTTCGGCCCGGGCCCACGATGCGAGTCGTCAGCTCGACCTCGGCCGCGGAGCCCGTTCCGTTCTCGACGCGCGTCTCGATCTCGACCGCCGCCGACGACTTCGTTGCCTTCACGGTCGAGACGGCGGTGCCCCAGTGGCCGACGCGGATCTTGTCCGTAACGGTGAGCCACACGTGCCGGTAGATGCCCGCCCCGGAGTACCACCGCGTGTTCGGGCGCTTCGAGTTGTCCACCTTGACGGCCAGCACGTTCTTCTTCTTTCCGAACCGAAGCCAGGGCGTGATGTCGAAGTGGAAGCTTGTGTAGCCGTAGGCGTGGATGCCGAGCTTGTGCCCGTTGATCCAGACGGTCGCGTTCATGTAGACGCCGTCGAACTCGACGATGACGCGCTTGTCGGCGCATTCCCTGGGGAGCGCGAACGTCTTTCGATACCAGGCGCGCCCGCCGGGAAGGTAGCCGCCGGAGCTGCCGCCCGGATCCTTCGGGTCGAAGGTCCCCTCGATGCTCCAATCGTGCGGGAGGTCGAGGGAGCGCCATTTCGAGTCGTTGAAGGCGGCCTGATGAGCGTTCTTCTTGCTGCCCAGGAAGAAGCGCCACCCCTGCTCGAGCCGGTCCCTGATCCGTTTTCCAGTCACGCTATCCTCTCCTTGATGGTCTGCGGCGCGGATGTTCGCCTGTGTGGCCCGTGAAGAGAAAAAGGGACAGCCGCCGCAACTCACGGTTGTCCCTGTCCTGGCACGCCCGGCAGGGCTCGAACCTGCAACCTTCGGTCCCGTAGGCCGCCTGACATGGCCCCGATGATACGACCCTAAGCGGTTCTTGTCAATGACCTTACGCTGTGCCGCCAACTCGCACCGCTCGGATTCGGGACCACAAAAGGGGGCACAACAGTGCTCTGTTGAAAAGCCCGGCTCAGTGGTGCCAAGAGATTCTTCGCTTCGCTCAGAATGACAATATGCGGCCATCTGCACAGGCTGTCATCCTGAGCGTGAGCGAAGGATCTCGGTTTTCAGCAGAGCAGCACAACAGGGGCAAAACGGTGCATGATGTGGCCCCGAATGACAGTCGGCGGGCGCTCGTTTTCGCCCCGTTTCACGGCCGGATGGGTCTTTCGGGAGGGGCAGGTCCGACTGACCCAGACCCTCACGATTTCCCGCGATTGCCCGAACCGGATGGACTTCTCGGTAGGGACAACGCTCGTTGGCCCCCCAGACGGGACGCTCTTCCATAGGACTCCGAAAAACTCTCTTTCTGACGGCTCGCCATTTCCTGTTAACCACTTGGTGCGGTCGTCCAGCGTTTTACGGCCGCTTCCGGGGTCGAATCCTTTCGGTGCCGGAACTCTGTCGGGTCCCCGCCAACGACGTCACGGCGCGTGCCTCTTGCCCGTCCACCTTCCGTCTCCGCTCAGTTCCGCCAGCCATCGCCTCGTCGAGCACTCACAACGTGCCATCGTCCCCGCCGACAACGCATCACGTCGTTGGACGGCAAGTCGCTGGCCCACTTCAGGGGGCGGCTACGGCGCGGGAACGTGATCCTGGGGGATGTTGAACCGGTCGATGACCGGGGCGGTCTTTGTTCGCGGAAGGATTGGCAGGTGCCCGAAGCGTTTCGGGTCGGGGTCCGGAATGGCCCGGATTTCCTTATCGCCGCGGAATGGGCAGTTGGCGTCCACCCAGCCGATGAGCTGGCGCAGTTCGGCGCCGGTAACCTTGACGTCGTGATGCTTGCCGCTCATGGCGATGTCGATGAGCTTGCTGGTATACGACAGACTCTTCATCGGGCGGAACGTCACGTAACTGCGCGGGTCGCTCTGTCCGAAGTTCTCACACATGATCGCCCCTGCGATGCCGGTGGATTCGCCATTGCTCAGTGCACCGTTGAAGTAATTGGCCCGCCCGATCAGCGTCAGGTAGGGCTCCTTGAAGACGCCCTTGCCCGGCCGCAGCGTCAGGTCCAGCTTCTTGCGCCCCTCACCGGAGCCCTGGTGGCACTTGCCGCAATGCTTGTCCAGCACCGGCTGAACGAGTCGTTCGTACCCGATGCTGACTTCCGCGCCCCACGGCGGCGGGGTGAGCTTCCTGGGCGGGCGGCGGGTGGCAATGGACGACTTCACGGCGGGCGTGACGCTGTGAAGCTCGTGACAGCCCACGCAGCCGCGGCGTTCACCCGGCATGACACCGCTGAAAGACCGCATCGTCTGGAGCGCACGGTAGTGTTCGTCCAGCGCCTGGAAGTGCAGCGACACTCCGGGCGGCGCTTCGAACGAAACCGACCCGTCGACCTCAACGGGCACCGTGCCCAGGATTCGTTTGACGCCGTCGTCCTGAACGGCCGAGACCACGGGTCCGGAGAAGCGGCCGTCGCGGTTCCACGTCGAATAGGTGCGGTGGTCCATCTGGATCACGCGGAGATACTTGACCTTGCCGCGCGCCAGGTCGGGCACGCCCTGGTAGACATCCGCGCTGAACAGCATGCCCGGCTTGTTCGGGGTGTGGTCCTTGCCGGTGCCCGGCCAGGCCACGCGGTCGGCGTGCTGCGGCGGCGGTTTGCGCGGCTTGACCGGCATGGCGTGCCAGACGTTGAACTTCCCGGTGTAGATCAGTTCCCGGTTGCCGTCAACATCCATCAGGTAGAGCATGAATTTCCCGCCGCGCTGTGCCGAGACGAGGAAATCCTTCTCGCTGAGCGGGTACGGGGTCTTGTAGGCATTGAAGTTTCCGGAGCGGTGATACTCCGGCGACTCGATCGGGTCCCGGGGCGGTCGGCCGCATTCCGGCCAGGCGACGTCTGCCGTCACCTTCGTCAGCCCGTGGGGGAAGTTGAAACCTTTGCGCGGGTCGAGGATGCCGATCGAGCCGGCGAACCAGTTGTGGTGCGCCAGGCCGGTAAACATCACGCGCCCGCTGCCCGGGATCGGACGGGCCTCGGCCAGGTGATCGGGCCAGACGCTCTGGTTGCCCCAGAACGTTGCCACGTTGGTCCCGTCCTGGTTCATGCTCCAGAGGCTTTGGATTCGCCATAGGGCCTTGTCGTGATACTCCCAGCGGGAGTAGATCACGCGCCCGTCATTCAGCAGCGCCGGGACCCAGTCGCATTCGTTGTTTCGGCTGATCACGTATACGTTCCGCCCGTCGGCGTCGCAACGGGCCAGGGTGTAGCAGTAGGTGTACGGCATGCACCGAATGTACGTATTGCCGCGGGTACTGACGAAGATGATCTTGCCGCTCGGCAGGTAGATGGGGTCCAGGTCGTCGTAGTCACTGTTGGTCAACTGTCGCAGGCCAGTGCCGTCCGTGTTGATTTCGTAAAGGTGGAACGACTTCTCCTTGGCCGGCTTCATGCAGAAAAGAACCCTCTTGGCGTCGAAGGACAAGTCCGGGCGCCAGAAGCTTCCCTGCTTGCCTCGCTCCGGGGCAAGCTGCAAGACCTTGCCGTCCGGGCTCAGGCCGTCGAGCACCAGCAGCCGCCCCCCCGGCACGGCCATCATGCCATTGCGGTGGCGCGCCTGATGGGGCCATTCGCCCCCGGCTGGGAACGGATTGTCGATGAACATGACCCGGGTGAAGTCCACGACCGGATTCTTGAACATGATCTGCCGCTTGACGTGGCGGACGGCCAGGTAGAACTCCTTCGGGTCCAGGCCCGTGGTCAGGGCAGGTCCCACCTGGACGGCCTTGCCGGCGTTCCATTCGGCCTGCACCTGTTCGGCGCTCAAGGGGCGATCGAAGACGCACACCTCGTCCAGGAGGCCCGCGAAGCTGCTTCGCGCGGCGTTGACGGACCGGCCGCCGATCACGAGGGGGCTGGGGGCGCTGGACTTGCTGCCGCGGAACGTCATCGTCGCGTCGAGCTTCCCGTCCACGAAGAGCCGGATGCTCTTGCCGTCAACAACCTGGGCCACGTGATGCCACCGCCCGTCGTTCACTCGGATCTTGCCGTCGATAACGTTGCCGCTGGAAGCCGTCCAGTGATGTCCCCGGACCACGCCTCGATAGGTCATCAGCAGAACGTGGCCGACGGCCGTGCCGTTGCCGAGGATATCGGCCTCGCCCGAGGTGGTCTTGATCCACGCGGTGAACGTGTAATTGCCCTTGGTAACGGCGGCCAATTCCTTCCCCACGTTGACCATGTTGCCGCTGGCGATCGACAGGCCTCTGGCGAACACGCCATTGGTGTAGTCGGCCCGCCCAAGCACCTTGCCGTTGTGTCCGCCGGTCGAGCAGTCCTTGACGGTCCCGTTCTTGTCGTCGTCGAAGGTCCAACGCGCGATCAGGCCTTCTGGCAGGCTGCGGCCATCACGAGCCGGCCTGATGGGGCGATCCGCGACGGCGAGGCCATGCCGTTTGGCCAGTTCGTCCAGCTCCTTCAGGTGCACCGACAGGTCGGGCGTCCTGGCGTCCTTCGCCAGGCGAGCTGCCAGCTTCCGCGTCCAGCCAAGCTCCTGGGTCGCCCTGACTGCCAGGGGTGTTCCTCCAGCCTGAAAGAGCCAATCCTGTTCCACCTGCAGGTTCCTGCGGTAGGCCGCCCGCCCGGCTGGAGCGGGTCGTGCGGCCGGCGCGCCGCCTTGTGCGTGCCCTGCCATCAACGGTGAGCCCACTGCCACGATGGTCAGCATTGCCCACGCGCGGGTCGAGTTTCCGCTCTTCCCTGTCATGTGCCCGCCATCCTCTCTTCAGTAATTCACGGGGCCCTTCCGCCACCAGCTGCTGCCGAAGTGCATGTGTCCTCTTATGATGATAGGATTTCAGAACCGTTTTGGCAATGCACTTCGAGTCTGGCCCGCCCCCAGTTTCACCGCCAGATGCGAAGATGAACGAGAGCGTTGAGATGTGCGCGGGCCGAATACCCAATGCCCAAATCCCAATAGCCAAACAAGCCCCAGAGCACAATCCCCAAAGCACCAAACACATGCGGCCCCGAGTGTTTTGGATTTGGCGCTTTGGAGCTTGGCGTTTGTTTGGTGATTGGAGCTTGTGTCTTGGGCATTGACGCGGCCCCTCCTCACTGTGATCGGTGGCGCAGCGTCTTGGCAGGCAAGGAGGTCCGGAAAGTGGGGTCGCGTCAGGACCAACAAGTGTTGACACGTGCCCCTCGCGCGGTATCATCGACGGCAGAGAGATCAAGGAGGTCGATCTGAGCGGCCACCTCGGAAACACCGGATGAAATGCGCTAGCAGGAGGACAATATGAGTAGACGATATCGTGCAAGTACGACGACACCTTCTCGGGTATTCCTCATCGTGGCGATGATGATATGTCCAGGCCTGACAGCCTACGCAGCAGAGTTTCCTTGTCACTATCCAGCAAAGACTGAGCCGCCGGGAAAGCATTTTCCCTATGTGGACACAGACTATCAAGAGGACTACAGGGGGCAATTCCATTTCTCAGCAAAGAACGGACACATAAATGATGTCAATGGCCCCATCTACATCGACGGGGTGTATCATCTGTACTACCAGCACTACCCTTACGCCCTTCATAGTGTGCATCCGCAGTATATGAAGAATGCGCGAGGCTTCTGGGGACATGCAACCAGTACCGACCTGCTGCATTGGAAGCAGGAGCCCGTTGCCCTTGATCCTCATCACCTTCCGGGGGGATCGGTATACACGCCATCGATGTACTCCGGAACCAGCGCAATCGATTGGAAGAATACCAGCGGGTTGAAAACAGGGAAGAATGATCTGATGGTGATCATGTTCACTGCCTATGGTTATACCCCGAATATGCTGGTCTTCTCCAATGACAATGGGTGGACCTGGGAGAACTACGCCGGCAATGGCCCTAGCCCGAAGGGCATCCTCGAGGACGGCGATCGTGACCCCAAGATATTCTGGCATGAACCAACAAAACGGTGGATACTGAATATCTTCGATGCTACTCCGACTCCCTATTCTTCAAGCTTCTATTCTTCACCGGACCTGAAGAAATGGACCTACGAGGGCGCATTCGGCGCAGGGCAGGTATTTGAGTGCACCGATATGTATGAGATCAGGGTTGACGGCGATCCCAAGAACAAGCGATGGGTCTTCTCGCATGCCGACACACGGTATTGGATCGGGACATTCGATGGCAAGACCTTCAAGGCTACCGAAGTCACCACGAAGCAGCCGCCGGAGAAACTGTGTCCGAACGGCGGTGTCTATGCGGGGTTAGTTTGGGGCAACCTTCCTAACGACCGCGTCGTCTATCAGGGATGGATGACATCTCACGCCCTCACGAAGGCTACTGTGGCAGCCGGCAAGAAAGTGAGATGGGAACACGAGCTTACGTTCCCCTGGGAAATAAAACTGAAAACCTACCCGGAAGGGATGAGGCTCACCCGAAATCCCATCGCCGAGATTGCGAGGCTATATACATCCACAAGCCGATGGAAAGACCGGGTAGTAACCCCGACCAGCAAGAACCTACTGGCCGGAAAGAAATCAAAGTGTTATCGGATAACGGCGGTGTTCGACGTAACCGGTACAACAGCCACGCAATTCGGCTTCGGATTGCACGAGGGCGTCGGATTGCGTCGCGACAAGGGCGTTGTCTGTTCTGCTCATAATGCGGATCATGAGGGCTATCGAGCATTTGACGGCGATACAACCGGGGCGAGGACAGGGACGGGGTGGGAAGGTCCCGGCAAGGATCCGCAATGGATATATCTGGATTTGGGGGAAGTCTGGAAGATCGATAGAGTCAAGCTGTATTGGGAAAGAGCCCATGCCAAGGCTTATAAGATCCAGGTGTCAGATGATGCGACCAACTGGACCGATATCTACAGCACGACAACGAGTGATGGAGGAATTGATGATCTCACAGGACTTTCCGGTCGCGGGAGATATGTGAGAATGTATGGTATACAACGCGCCACCGAGTGGGGGTATCATCTGTATGAGATGGAAGTGTATGACGGCAAGAGAAAGAACCGGACATATGCTCCTACACGTAACGTGATCTACAATGTAACCGATTCAAAGCTGGACGGCTTTCGCATGCCGCCGGAGAATGGCAAGGTCAAGATCGATGTCCTGGTCGACTGGGGTCAACTGGAGATCTTCGGAAACCATGGCAAGCTGTCCCTGGCCTACACCGTGCCCTGGGATAAGAACGCCCTGGGCATGTCACTGTGGGCCAATGGAAAGGTGAAACTGGATTCCATGGAATACCATGACATATCTTCCACGTGGCGTGTGGACAAGAAGGCAGTCAAGAAGGCTGGTACTGCCACACGAACGCCAGGGCACATTCGAGGCGCAACAGGACGTTAGAATCCACGGTATCGGCTCCGGGCGTACTGGTCCAGCGTTTTGCCTTCTCCTTGCCCCCTTGTGCTCCGCAAGTCCTCTTCAGATCACGTTGTTACTGGCGGAAGGACCGGGCAGGCCTATTCGTCCACCACTCTCATGCCTATGCCGGCCCACATTGTGTTGCTGTTGGGCGTGTCAAGGAGTTTGACCACAACAGGATTCTTCCCTTTGCGGAGCTCAACCGGAAGCGAGGTTGTCACAAATCCTTCTCTGTGACGTGCCCCCAGTTGTTGTACCACCCACTGTGTTAGTGCCGCACGCTAAGGCCATTTTCGGCTTGTGGCCGGATCAACGAAGAAGGGATGAACGCCAAAGCTCGCGCTCATCCCCTTTCTTGGCTGGCACGCCCGGCAGGGCTCGGTGTCTTGGCCTTCGGCCAAGCCGGACAACTTCCCTGCGGGAAGCTGCGAGCCCTGTTTGCTGCGTGATTCACTGGCTGCTGCGCCGACGAAGTGTACCGCTCCACGCGAAGCTCTGGCACGCCCGGCAGGGCTCGGTGTCTTGGCCTTCGGCCAAGCCGGACAACTTCCCTGCGGGAAGCTGCGAGCCCTGTTTGCTGCGTGATTCACTGGCTGCTGCGCCGACGAAGTGTACCGCTCCACGCGAAGCTCTGGCACGCCCGGCAGGGCTCGAACCTGCAACCTTCGGTTCCGTAGACCGACACTCTATCCAATTGAGCTACGGGCGCTTCTCTAGCTATTATGCGCATTCGGAGGCGAAAAACAAGCGCCAGCGCTCCGTCGAGTGGATACTGTGAACGCGGGGTCCTTGCCGGAAAGCCGGGACAGCCAGCGGGTGGCAGTCCCGGTTTTCCGGCCCTGGCGGCGCGCGAGTGGGGCGAAGAACGGGACGGGGACATGTACCGGAAGCCCCTTCCGCCTTCGGCGGAAGGGGATCGGTACGTGTCCCCAGACCCTAGCCGACCGTGTAGATCAGCGGCCCGATGCCGGTGGCGCTGAGGATGACAAGGACGCCCATCAGGAACAGCACGATCAGGATGGGCAGGAGCCACCATTTCTTGTTGTACTTGAGGAACTCCCAGAACTCGCCGACGATAGACATCCGCTGGGCCTGGGCCTCTTGCTCGAACTCGTTGGCGTCCGACGGTTTCTCGGGCATCGGTTTTTCCCTCAGCGGACCGCGGCGGATCAGCTCTGCCGCAGGTATCGTTTCACATCCGTCGTCTGCGTGCGCTCGATCCAGTAGGTCTCGGCCGACGGCTCGAACCGACGGTGCATCAGGTCGCGCCCGATCAGCCGGAAGAAGAGGGCGACGGGCGTGAAGAGCAGGTAAAAGAGCGCGGCGACGATCACGTGCGAGACGACGATGCCGATGGGCAGCACGAGCACCGTCAGCACGACGTACGGCCAACGGAGCAGCCGCGGCGCGGCGACGGCCAGCGCCCCGCACGCAACGGCCGCGGCGATCAGGGCTGAGCCCGTGATCTGAGCGGCCGAGGCCGAAAGATCGAACCCGAATATCCGGTGCCGGGCCAGGGCCCACGCGCCGAGCGCTCCGAAGGCGATCAACGCGGCCACGCCGAACTGCCGGCAGACCTTTCGGCTCGGGTTCCAGTTTACCTCAATCAGCGCCATATTGCATCAGTCCAGCTCGAATTGGGCGAGGTAGTCGTCGACTTCGTGCTGCTTCGCCTCGGGCTGCTCCTCTTTGAGGAGCACGCAGTTCTCCAGCACGAGCACGTCCATGTTCGTCGCCATGAAGCAGCGATAGGCGTGTTCGGGCGAGCAGACGATGGGCTCGCCGCGCACGTTGAAGCTTGTGTTGATGACGAGCGGGCAGCCGGTCAGATCGCGGAACCGCCGGATGAGCCGGTAGTAGCGGCCGTGCCGGTCGGCGTCGACGGTCTGCACGCGGGCCGACCAGTCGACGTGCGTGATCGCAGGCACCGTCGACCGCTGGACCTTGAGCAGCCGGTCGATGCCCTCGAGCCCCTCGGCGCCGGGCGGCGTGTCGAGCCGCTTGCCCTCGCGGACCCCGGCCACGAGCAGCATGTACGGGCTCTCCTTGTCGGGCGGCAGTTCGAACCAGTCGGCGGCGTCCTCGCGAAGCACGCTCGGCGCGAACGGGCGGAACGACTCGCGGAACTTGATCTTGCGGTTCATGATCGACTGCATCGTCGGGCTGCGGGCGTCGCCGAGGATCGAGCGGTTGCCGAGCGCCCGCGGGCCGAACTCCATCCGGCCGTGCAGGTGTCCGACGACCTTGCCGCCGCCGATGTGCCCCGCGACACGGTCGACGAGCGCGGCCTCGTCCTCGATGACGTCGTACTTCGCGCCGATGCCGTCGAGGAACTCGCGGACCTCGTCGGTGGTGAATGCGGGCCCGAGGAGCGAGCCGTGCTGGCAGTCGTGGACGCCGTCGGCCTCGCGCGGCTTGTCGAGGAGCTGATGCCAGACGAAGAGCGCGGCCCCGAGCGCGCCGCCGGCGTCGCCCGCGGCCGGCTGGATCCAGAGGTCGTCGAAGATGCCCTCCCGGAGGATGCGGCCGTTGGCGACGCAGTTGAGCGCGACGCCCCCGGCGAGCACCAGGTTGCGCTGCTTCGTGACCCCGGCGACGTGCCGCGCCATGCGGAGCATGATCTCCTCGGTCACCGCTTGGATCGACGCGGCGACGTCCATCTCGCGTTGCGTGAGGGGCGACTCGGCCTTGCGCGGCGGGCCCTCGAACAGGCGGTCCAGCTTGCGGTTCGTCATCGTCAGGCCGCGGCAGTAGTTGAAATACGACAGGTCCATCCGGAACGAGCCGTCGTCCTTCAGGTCGATGAGCTTGTCGAGGATGACGTCGCGGAACCGCGGGCGGCCGTAGGGCGCGAGGCCCATCAGCTTGTACTCGCCCGAGTTGACCTTGAAGCCGGTGAGGTAGGTGAACGCGGAATAGAGCAGGCCGAGCGAATGCGGGAACCGGAGTTCGTGGGTCAGCTCGATCCGGTTGCCGCGGCCGGCGCCGAAGCTCGCGGTCTCCCATTCGCCGACGCCGTCGGCCGTGAGGATGGCCGCCTCCTCGAACGGCGAGGGGAAGAAGGCGCTGGCCGCGTGCGACTCATGGTGCTCGGGGAAGACGTAGCGGCCCTTGAACCGGCCGTCGAGGCCGCGGTCCATCTCGCGCGGCAGGTGCAGCTTCTGCTTCAGCCAGAGCGGGATGACCCGGAGGAACTGCCGGAACCCGAACGGCGCGTTGGCAAGATACGTCTCGAGCAGGCGCTCGAACTTGAGCAGCGGCTTGTCGTAGAAGGCGACGTGGTCGAGCTCCTCGCCCGTGATCCCGCCCGCGGCGAGGCAGTAGTCGATGGCGTGTTGGGGGAAGCCGAAATCATGCTTCTTGCGGGTGAACCGCTCCTCCTGCGCGGCGGCGATGATCTCGCCGTCCCGCACGAGGGCGGCCGCGCTGTCGTGATAGAAAGCCGAGACGCCGAGAATATTCAATCGACTAGTTTCTTCCAGAGCGGGAGGTGGCGACGCCTCGGTCCGGTGTTGGCGGGCTTTCGCGCGTCGCTGGGCATGGTTGTGGCGCGAGCAATCCAGTCGGGGTCCGGGCCGTCACCGGCTATTATCGGCATTCCGGGGCGGGAAAACAAGCGACACCGCCGGCGGGACGACCTCTTGCTGCAAATCCAACGAGCGCGCCGATTTCTCGAGCAGAAAGAACTTGCGCCGGGGAAGCATTGCCCTGACGGACCGGAGCGTTGGCCGCGGGTCGCCGCGACGGAGAGACACGAGCGGGTGGCCAAAGCGCCTTGCTGACGACATAGTACTTGCTATGCGGCAGGGTGTTCGCCTGCACGTGCAGGCGAACACCCTGCCGCCAACACATGCAGCCCCCGCCACGGCTGCAACCCAGCTCTGTCGGGCTCGGCGGTTGGGGATCCGCCCTTTACAGCGCAACCGACTCCCGGGGACGGAGCCGGCGGAAACGATGGCTGTGACGGATCAGCTGGCCGGAGACCAGGCGGGCCCGAGGGCGTCGGCGGTGAACGAGCGGACGGCGTCCGCCATCGCGACGATGTTCTCGGGCGGCGTGTCGGCCTGGACGGTGTGCGACGGCGCGGCGATGAGGCCGCCGCGGAGACCGTCGAACTCCTCGACGACCCGCCGCGTCGCCCGCCGCACCTCGTCGGGCGTTCCGTGCGGCAGAAGCTCCTGCACGTCGATCCCGCCGTGGAAGACCATCCGGCCGCCGAACTCCGCGTGCAGCTCGGCCGGCGACATGCCGTCCGCAAGCGGCTGAGCGGGATCGAGCGCCTCGATGCCGGCGTCGATGAGATCGGGAATGAGCGAGCGGACCGCGCCGCACGAATGCAGCATCACCTTCGCCTCGGAGTTCACCCGGCGCAGCGCTTCGTGCACGGCGTCCCACCGCCTTCTCAGGACGGGAAGAAAGACCTCGTGAATGATCTCCGGCGGATACAGCAATGACCGCTGAGTTCCGAGGTCCTCGCCGGCCACCTTCATTATCGAGAGCCGCGCGCCGGCGGCGTCGATGGCGGCGAGATCGTGCGCGGTGCAGACCGGCTCGATCCGGTCCAGCAGCGCGGCGATGAAGTCCCGGTCGGTCATCACGCGGGTCAGCCATTCCTGCAGGCCGAGCAGCTTCGAGGCAATCTCCAGGATGGGGCCGCCGAAACGACCGACGAGGGCGAGATCCGTGTTCCGGAAGTCGGCCTCGGCCTGCTCGTGGAGGGACTCGGCCTTCTCGCCCGGGTCGGCGGCGGGCCAGGGATAGTCGCCGAGATCGCGCGGGCCCGCGCCCGCCAATGGACGCGACGCCACTTCGTAGTATCGCCCCTCTTGCTGATGCACGAGGCGGTACTCGACGCCCCATGCGTCGCGCATCGTCTCCGGCACCGGGGCCTCGAGCTGCGGCCGCCCGCCGAACTTCACCGAGAGGCAGTCGACTCCCAGCGCCTCCAGCAGCTCGGGAGCCGGGAGGGCCTCCATCGCCGCGGTCGGCTTCGGGCGGTCATCGAGACAGACGCCCAGCAGCGACCGGAGCTTTTCGAAGGCGGAGAGTGTGAGGTTGAGGTCCAGCGGAGCCCGGTCGACGGGCTGGAAATTCAGCGCGGCCTGAACGCGCTCTCTCGATGTCATTCGCCGTTCCCCCCCGCCGCCAGGTTGGAGAGCTCTCTGAAGGCCGTCTTCTTCGCCAGGATCTCGCCCGACGGGCCGAGGAGAAGGGCCTTCGTGCCCGACGTGCCCAGGTCAACGCCGATGAAACTCATGTCTCCCTCGCTTTTGGGATATCGAGCCCTGTCCGACGGCCGCTCGGGACCGCCAGCCGCGCATCACCTTACTGCCGTCAGCTCACCTACGCAACCGTAAACTGTCTCCCGCCGCCGCGCCTGATCGCTTCGCTCTCGGTCGGCGGCGCGGCGAGCGCGTGGATATTTTGAACACGGGCAGATGAAGACGGTGGGCTTCGTCTATCGTGGCACGGGCGTCCAGCCCGTGCGTCCCACGGGCATCCTGCCCGTGAGGTGCACGGCCAAGATGGCCGTGCCACGGAACGGGCGGTTTGTCACGGCCGAGGACCGCTACGCCGAAATAGCCCGGGTTCGGAGTATCGACGCGCGGCGAGCGCGCGGTTTGACTTTGGCACGTGGCGGCGGTATGCTCTGTTCGACGAGCGAGGGTGGCGGAATTGGCAGACGTGCAGGACTTAGGATCCTGTGCCTTCGGGCGTGGGGGTTCGAATCCCCCCCCTCGCACCAACAACAATCGTAATCTTGCTCGTAATCATAATCGTAATCGCTCGTCGTCCCTGTCCTGAAATGCGATTACGATTAGGATTACGATTACGACAACGACTGCGACAGAACAGCCACCCGGGAGCCCGCCAGTGACGGCGCTATGACACAGGCCGAATCTTCGAACCGGGAACCCGCCGTGCCGGGCGGGGAGTCGCCACACAGCATCATAGCCGAGGGTCCGGCGTGTTCGCTGGCGGCGATCAGCGAGGCGGTCGCCGCGGTCGCGCTGGGCGCCGCCGTCGTCCTCGTGCCGCTCGTCTTCAGTCACCGCACCCCCTACGCACTCGACGTCAAATGGCCGGTCTCGGGCGCGTGCGCGCTGATCGCGGGGCTGGCGCTCCTCGTGCGATGGGCCGCGGGCGGCCGAATCCCAGGGCCCGTCCTCGGCGTCGTTCGCGTCGCGGGCCTGTTCCTTGCCGCGGCCGCGGTGTCGCTCGTCTTCTCGGACTACAAGCTGACATCGCTCCGCGAGACGTGGTGGCTGGCGGCGCACGTCATCATCTTCATCGCAGCCGCGGTCGTCTTCCGGCGCCGGGTATGGGCGCGGGCGCTCGTTGTGGCCGTCCTTGTCGCGGCGACCCTCGTCGCCGTTTACGCGTGGCTGCAGGCGGCGGACAGCGGCCTCGCGCTTCGGCATTGGACGAAGGCCGGGCGGGGCGTGACGCTCGGCTCGGGAGCGCGCGTGTTCGGGACGGTCGGCCTCGAGACCGCGCTCGGCGGATACATGGCCGCGTGTGCCGTGCTCGCGATCGGGGCCGTGTTGTGGTTCAGGGACATCGTCGCGCAGATTCTGCTCGGCATCGGGGCCGCGCTGATGGCGGGCTGCATGATCCTGAGCGGGACGCGGACCGCGTGGTTCGGATTCACCGTCGGCTGCGGCGTTCTCGTCGTCGGGCTCTGCGCCGGGCGGTTGAAACACATGCGGCGTCACCTTCCGGCCGTCCTCCTCGTCGCCGCGGTGCTCGCCGTTCTCGTCGCCGGCGCGATCGGCCTGTCGCCGGCCGTGCGGCAGCGGGTGACGCTCCTCGAAGAGCACCTGGCGACGCGAACGACGATCTGGCGCGCCGCGGCCGGGATGTTCGATGCGAGCCCCGTCGTCGGGCTCGGGCCGGGGACGTTCAAGGTGCACTTCGCCGAGTATCGCCCGGGCGACTATTGGCGGCATGAAGTCAGCGCGGGCACGCTGCTCGCCCACAGCGAGTACCTCGAGATCCTGGCCGAGACGGGCATGCTGGGCGCCGTGCCGTTCGCATTGCTCGTCGGGCTCATCGTCGTCGGGAGCGCCCGCGTCCTGTTGCGCCAGGGCGCGGCGGAGCGGCCGCTCCTGCTCGCGGCGCTCGCCGCGACGGCGGCGATGCTGGCGCACGCCGTGGCGAGCGTCGACACGCGCTATCCCACGTGCCGCCTGATGATGTGGTTGCTGATGGGCCTGACGGCCGCGCGGTGGAAGGATGCCGAGAAGGAGGACTCGGCGCCGGGCCGCATCCGCCCGTGGCGCGCGCCCGTGATCGTCGCCGGCATCGCGGTCGCCGTGGCCGTCTGGACGAGTCAGATCCACCGGCCCTACGCGGCTCGCGTGCGGCTCAACCTGGCCAACGCCCAGCAGGACGACGGGCAGTTGGCCGGGGCGGTCGAGCAGGCGAACCTCGCGATCGCGCTCGACCCGATCTCCGTGCGGTCGTACTACACGCTCGCCAACTCGCTCTTCTACGCACGCGAGTACGAGGAGGCGCTGAGGGCCTTCGACCGGCTCCGGGCTCACTCGCCCAACTTCGCCGACGTCCACCTGCGGATCGGCGTCGTGAACGCGCTGCTCGGGCGAATGGATGCGGCACGCGAGGCATTCCGCCTCGCCCGACGCTTCGGGGTCGCCGGCGAGTTCGCCGATGCCGACAAGCTCTCCGACGCGGAACTCCTGAGACGCGCCGAGCAGTTCGAGGCGGGGAAGCGGCTGCGATAGGGGGCGGCCCGGCAGGGTCATTGAATTATCGGAAATCGTGGCACAGCCACCCATTTCGTCAAGCCGAAATGGGAGTGGCAGTCCCGGATTTCCGGCCGTGCCGACGCGAAAACGGGGACTGGGGGGCTGTTGAAAAAGTGCCTTCTTGAGCCTGAAAGGCTCGAATTCATCAGCCCAGGGCGAAGCCCTGGGAAAGTGTGGACGAAGCGGGAAAGCCCTGACAGGGCGATAGAAGCTCTGTGACGCCCTTACAGGGCTTGGCTCAAGGCGCATCTGCTACCCAGGGCTTCGCCCTGGGCTGATGAATGTTGCCCCTTCGGGGCAAGAAACAGACTTTTTCAACAGCCCCACTGGCACCAGCGGAGCGAAGCGGAGACGTGCCGTTCCGCTGGAACGGCGGGAGTTTGCTCCGCAAACTCCGACGGCAGCTTTGCTGCCGCCCTGTACCCGCTTTCGCGGCAAGAAATCAAGAAACTGAATGACCTCGGCTATGCGGCCGGCTCGGGCCGGGCGACGCGTGCCCGCATGTGATTTGAGAGATACATCTCGGCGAGCAGGATCGCGAGCAGAATCCCGGCGAAATCCGACGCAAGCTCCGACTGCGGTCTCGACCGTGAGATATGGTCGAGTAGATCGTTCGTCGTGCGGGCCGTCCGGACCTCCCGGCCCGGCAGCAGCGACTTGATAACCGATTCATCCTGCTCCAGCCGCTCGAGGTCCGCCTCGGCGCTCTCGATGTTGACGGCGAAGAACAAGTCTTCCTGCCCCGCTCCCGCCCGCGCGACGACCACGCGATAGAGCCCCGGTTCCTGAACGGCCGGGAGGTTGAGCCGGCCGCTGCGGCGGTTGAGCCGGTCGGTCACATCGGCCGCGCTGCGCTCCGGGCTGTCGGATTCGCGCAGCTCGTCGATGGGCAGCCGTTCGAGTGTGACGCTCCGGACGGTTCCCGGTTCGGCCAGGCGCATCTCGGGCGCGAGGCCGACGGCAACGTCGCGGCGCTCGCCCCTGGCGGCGACGAGGTGCTTGAGCATCTCGTGCATCAGCACGGGGTAGGGGACGGCCTTCGGCAACGTGTTCCAGTCGAGGTCGCACGTGCTGGCATAGACGAGTACGGAGCCGATGCCGTACTTGCCGGCGACGAGCGCCGGGTCGCCGGTCTTGAACGCGATGACGATCTCGCCGTGTTTCGCGGGCGTGAGCTGATTGTACCGTCGGAACGTCGACTCGGTGAGGTCGCCGTTCAGGCCGCCGCCCCCCTTCCACTTGTGCAGGATGGGGTGGATGAGGCGGCCGGGTTCGAGCCGCGTGCCGTCGGGCGGGGTGCGCGGCATCCCGATCAGGCACGGCAACAGCGGCCGTTCGCCCGTCGCCGCCGGCTCGTAGGCCGGGGCCGTCACGTTGTCGCCGCCGAACACGACGAGGCCGCCGCCGGTCGACACGAACCGGCGGACCTTCGTCCACAGCTTGGGGGACATCGGCCCGACGTTGCAGAGGAGCACGACGTCCGCGCCGGCGAGGTCGGTCGTGTCCAGTTCCGAGGCCGTCACGTCCGTCAACCTGAACGTCTGGCCGGCGACGACGCCGCCCGGCGCGAGCGCGGTCCTGAGCAGATGGAGTTCGTCGCGCCGCGGCACAGACGACGGCGCCCCGTTGACGAGCACGACGCTGACGGGCGGGCGGCTCCGGAACGTGAAGTAGCGGCGGTTGTCGACGGGCAGGCCGTCGCGCCCCGTCACGGCGACTCGGCCCCAGTGCTCCGCGGTCGGCTTCGTGGCGGAGGCGGCCAGGCGAACCTCCTGGACGCGGTGGGCGCTCGCGCCCACCCGGCCGCGGAGGTCGCCGTCGATGGTCAACTCGACTTGCCGGTCGGCCGCCCCCACGGCGTTCACGGTTGCTGCGACCTCGAAGTCCGCGCCCGTCGAGGCGTTCGGCGGCGTCGAGAGCGCGAGCACGGCGGGGTTGACCACCTGGCGTTCGGGGCCGCAGTCGGCGACATAGACGACGGCGTGGCCGGTCTTGTCGCCCGCCGGCACGGCCCGCGGCCACGCGCGTTGGGTCAGGTCGGTGAAGACGAAGATCGACTTGCCGGCTCCGCTCACGTCGGCCAGCATTCGCTCGGCCTCGGCGACCGCTTGGGCGCAATCGCCGCCGCGATACGACGGCTTTGCCCGGCGGATCTGCGCCTTCAGCGCCTCGAGGTCGTACGCGTGCTCGAAGTCGCTGATGACGGGCTGCGGCGTCGGGCCCGCAAAGAGCAGGCAGACGCGGCTCTTGCCCAGGGCAAACGCGTCGACGGCCGCGAGCGCCATCTCCTTCGCCCGGGCGAACGACGTGGCGTCCTCGTGCCTGTGGAGCATGCTGTACGACGTGTCGAGCACGATGACGGCGGTCACGGGCGCCTTGCCGCGCCGTGCCCCGCCGGACTTGCCTTCGAACCACGGGCGGGCAATCACGAACGCGAAGAGGGCGAGCGCCATAACGCGCAGCAGCAAGAGCAGAAGCTGCTTGATCTTGAATTGCGTGGCGCTCCGCCGGTGTGACGCCTGGATGAACCGGACGGCGGGGAAGGGCGTTGGTTTCGGCCGCTCGCGTGCGGCGAGGTGGATAATGATGGGGGCGAGCGCGCCGGCCGCGAGCCAGAGGAGCGAGGGGTTGAGGAGATAGGCCGACAGGTCGGGCATCAGTGTCCGGATCGCTTCATGAGGTAGGCCATCAGGGCCTTGTCGAACGAGGTCGACGTGTCGATGTTGAAGAAGTCGATCTTCCGCTTGCGGAGTTCGCTTCGATAGGTGTCGATGAATTCGCCGAGGGCCTCGAGGTATCCGGCCCGGACGCTGGCCGCGTCGGTGACGATCGCGTCGCCGGTCTCGACGTCCTCGAACCGGCGGGCGTCGTTGAAGGGGAAGGTTGCTTCGGCGGCGTCGAGGATGTGGAACGCGATGATGTCGTGCCCGTCATAGCGGAGGTGGGCGAACGCCTCGATGACATCGTCGGGCTCGTCGAGCAGGTCGGAGAGGACGACGACGAGGCCGCGCTTGTCGATCGCTCCGGCGACCTTGTGGAGCAGTTCGGCGACGCGGCCCTGCTTGCCGGGCTTCGTGTCGTTGAGCACCTTGAGGATGCGGACAACGTGCTTTCGCCTGCTTCGCGGCTTGAGGACGGCGCGGATCGCGTCGTCGAACGTGATGAGGCCGACGGTGTCCTGCTGCGAGACGATGAGGAAGGCGAGGGCGGCGGCGACGTACGTCGCGTACTCGAGTTTCGTGAGGCCCGTGGTGCCGTAGGCCATCGACGCCGACGCGTCGACGACGAGGTGGCACTCCATGTTCGTCTCGGCCTGGAAACGCTTGATGTAATACTTGTCGGTCCGCGCGTAGACCTTCCAGTCGAGGTCTTTGGTCTCGTCGCCGGGGACGTACTTGCGGTGGTCGGAGAACTCGGCGCTGAACCCCTTGAACGGGCTGCGGTGGAGCCCGGAGAAGAAGCCCTCGATGAGGAATTTCGCCTTGAGGTCGAAGCGCGCGACGCGCGCGAGCACGTCGGGCTGGAGGTATTGCTCCGCGCTGGGCATCGGCCGGATCCTACGTGAAAGCGGCGAGCGCCTCGCTGCGGGTCGCGTGGATGCTGAAGAGCCCCTCGAGACCGGTGATCTTAAGCACCTCGGTGATCCGCCGGTCGAGGGCGCTGAGCACGAGTTCGCCCTCCTGATCGGTCGCCACGCGCCCGTTGAGCTTGATGAGCTTGCCGAGCATGGCACTGGAGATGAACTCGACGCCGGCGAAGTCGATCAGCACCTTCGGATGCTCGATCCCCTCGGTGGCCCGGACGACCTGCTGCTCGAACGCCTCGCTCATCTCGGGCACAACGCGGCGGTTCCGAATGGCGAAAATGGTGATGTCGCCGTCGGTCTCGATCGTAAGCGCCAGTGTATCGCTGCTCATACGGCCCTCTCCCTGCCGGGATTCTATTGGAACGGCCCGAAGATGAACGAGGTGATCGCGCTGACGGGCGCGCTGTCGCGCGCGTTTTCGATGGCGTCGATCGCACGCGTCATGAGCTTCTTGACCTGCTCGTACAGTTCGGGGTCGTTGACCAGTTTTCCGATGGTGCCCTCGCCGTTGACGACGCGCTCGGTCGCGTCGCTCGCGTTTTTCGCGAAGTTGTTCGCGTTCCTGTAGAGTTCGTCGTTGGTGACGAGTTGGCCGATGGTGCCCTTGCCCTCGCTTGCCCCCTGCATGATCTCGCCGGCGTTGGCGAGCGCGATGTTCGCGTTGTCATAGAGCTGCTCGTCATTGACGAGCTTGCCGACGGTGCCCGTGCCCCCGTCGATCTTCGCGGTGATGGACCGCATGCTGGCGGCGGCGGCCTTGAGATCTTCGACAATCGTCCCGCTCTCGTCGTTCATCAGGCGGGCGAGGGCGCCCTTGCCGGAGTTGAGCTTCGTGGCCACGTCGCGAAGCTGCACGTAGACCTCGTCGTCGTTGATGAGCCGCCCGACGGTTCCTTCGCCCGTCTCGATGCGCCCGGCGATCGTCTTGAGCGACGAGGAGATCGCCTTGATGTCGGTGTAGAGTTCGTCCTCCATCACGATCTTGCCGAGCGTTCCCTTCGATTCGGTGATCGCCTCGACGGCGACTCGCAGCTCGGCTACGATGTCGGCGATGCCGCCCATGACGTCGGACGACCCGCGCTCGCCGCGGAGATTCTTGACGTCGGGCCTGGGCGTGCCCGGATCGCCGGGGTCGACGGCGAGGTACTTGCCGCCGAGCGCCGACGAGTCGCGCACGGCGATGCGGTAGTTCTCGTAGATGGGCGCGTCGTCGTCCATCACGAGCTGCACCTTGAACTTCGCCAACGTGTGATCGAACTTGATCTTGCCGATCTCGCCCATGCGGTGCCCGAGCACGCGGACGTCGTCGCCGGTCTGCAGGCCCGCGAGGTCCTTCAGCTCGACGTGCCAGTTCGTCTTCTTGGAGAAGAGGTCGAAGCCGCTGACCGCGATCGTGCCGAACGCGGTCACACAAAGCGCCAGCATAAACACCGCACCGACCAGCATTTCCTTCTTCATCGTCCGCCCTCCTTAAGCCGGGTTATGTGATAGGTCCTTCGAGCCGTCCTTCGACGAACTGCCGCACCACAGCGTCGGTTGATTCGCGAATCTCATCCGGCGTGCCGACCTGCACGATCCGGCCGCCGTAGAGCATCGCGATCCGGTCGCCGACGGTGTAGGCGCTTTCCATGTCGTGCGTGACGACAACGGACGTGACGCCGAGCTTCTCTTTCACGTCGATGATGAGGTGGTTGATCCGGCTGGCCATGACGGGATCGAGGCCGGACGTGGGCTCGTCGTAGAGGACGATCTCGGGGTCGAGCACGATGGCCCGCGCGAGCCCCGCCCGTTTCTTCATCCCGCCGCTGATGTCGGCCGGCATCTTCTCCGCGTGCTCGCCCAGATCGAGCAGGTCGAGCTTCTCGCACACCTTCGTCTCGATCTCCTCGGGCGCCAGCCGCGTGTGCTCGCGCAGCGGCAGGGCGACGTTGTCGAACACGCTCAGCCAGTTGATGAGCGCGCCCGACTGAAAGAGCACGCCGAACTTGCGCCGCAGCTCGAACATGCCGCTCTTGTCGAGCCCGCCCACGTCGGTGCCGTCGACGGTCACCGTCCCCGCGTCCGGGCGCAGCAGGCCGACCATGTGCTTGATGGCGACGCTCTTGCCGGAGCCCGAGCGGCCGATGACGACCATCGTCTCGCCGCGCTCGATCTCGAGGTCCACGCCTTGCAGGACGTCCTGGCCGCCGAGCCGCTTGGTCACGTTCGTGAGCGAGATCATCATATGTACCTGATGACACTGGTGAGGAAGTAGTTGAACACGATGAGCAGAATGAGGGCGACGACGACGGCGTTCCGCGTCGCGTTGCCCACGCCCTCCGCGCCCTCCGACGGCTTCACGTTGAGCCCGAGCGCGCAGCCGACGACGGCGATCATCAGCCCGAAGATCGGCGCCTTGATGAAGAGGCCCGAGAGGATGTCGCGGTTCGTCAGCGTCCTTTGCGCCCAGTCGAAGTATTCGTGATAGCTGACGCCCAATTGGTATTTCCCGACGAGCGCGCCGCCGAGGATGCCGATGAGGTCCGCGAAGACGGTCAGAACCGGCGCCATCAGGGTCAGCGCGATGAGGCGCGGCAGGACGAGGAACTTCGCGGGGTCGATCGACATGACCTCGAGCGCGTCGATCTCTTCGGAGACGCTCATCGTGCCGATCTCGGCGGCCATCGCGGACCCGACGCGCGCCGAGAGGATGACGCCGATCCACACGGGCCCGAGCTCGCGGCACATCGACGCGGCGACGATCGCGCCGACCCGCGCCGATTGGCGCCAGTCGGCCAGCTCGATCCCGACCTGAAGCGCCAGGACCATGCCGCTGAAGGCCGCGACCAGCATCGCCACCGGCAAGCTGTGTACGCCGCAGACGAGCATCTGCGCGAGCACCTCGCGGCGCCGGCGCCAGAGCGTGCCGACGTAGCCGAGCGAGCGGAACATCATCAGCAGCGCCCGGCCGGAAAGCTCCGTCGCGTTGAGAACCGCGCGGCCCGTCGCCGTCAGCACGTCTGTCTTCGCCGTCATGCGGATCGTCGGCGTCACCGTTCGCCCTCTCGCTTGACCGTCCACGGGATGAAGAGCAGCCGGTACGTTCGCGCGCCGGGCTTGTCGATGTAGCCGAACAGGCCCATCAGGACCTCGAGGCCGCTGAGGCGGCCGTCGGCGCGGCGCGACGTGAAGAGCGGGAACACGCGCATCCGGCTGCGTTCCCAGCCACGGTCGTACCGGTAGGCGCCCCAGAGCGCCCGGGTCGACTTCCACGGCGTGTCGAGTGTGCCGGGAGCGACGGCGCGCGATTCATACTCGTAGATGCGCCAGATGAACGTGTAGAAGCGGTCCCAGCCCTGCGGGTCGGGGACGCCGCGGATGTTGAGCGTCGTGAAGACCTTGTTGCCGAGCCCGTCGCGCTTGTAGTAGTAGAGCGGCCAGAGGATGTTCTCGTAGTCGCTGCGGTCTTCGTCCTTCGAGCCCTTCCACTCGTTGGTGATCGAGCGGTAGATGATGAGGACCGAGCGGCCGCGCATTCGGCTGCGGTCGGTCTCGCGGACCTCGCGGCGGTAGAGCGGCCAGAGGACGTAGTGGCGATGGACGTGCGCGTCGTCGAGGTAGCCGTAGAACGGCCAGGCCTGCCGGCGATAGTAGTCGGGGCCGTCGCCGATACGCAGAATGGGCCAGGGCGTGACGTAGTCGGTCCGGCCGGTCTTCTCGTTGCGGGCGTAGGAGAAGAGCGGCCAGATGACGTTGCGCCGGTAGACGGCGCCGTCCTTCTGCCAGCCCCAGAACGGGAAGAAGGCGCTCCCGCGTGTCTCGCGCTCTCCTTCCTTGGGTTTGGGCGTGTGCCAGAAGAACGGCCAAAGGAAGAACCAACGTGGCGGGTTGTCCTGCCGTTTCATTCGGCCGATGAGGGGCCAGACGTACCAGCGGTCGCGCCCGCCGCCCGCTGTGTAGTTGAAGAACGGCCAGAGGACGTTGTAGGACTCGCGTCCGCCGCTGGAGGCGTGGATGTAGAGCGGGCCGAGCACGAACCGCACCTTGTCGCGGCCGAACAAGTTCTTGCAGACTCCGCCGAGCGGGAAGACGGCGTGGTAGGGGCCGTGGGCCCGGCTGTTGCCGCCGAAGTAGATGGGGAAGAGCGCCCAGTGGTGATACCAGCCCTGGTCGGCGTGGCGGTTGCGGACGTTGTAGTAGAGCGGGATGAAGATCGTTCGGCTGAGTGGTTCGCACGACTCGTGGCGGTAGAGCGGATAGAGCGCGAGGACCTGGCGCGCCCGGCGTCCTTCGCCGGGGTCGGTGCGGGGCGGCGTGCGGCGTGCGAGCGTGCTGAGCGTCGCCGCGGCGGCGAAGAAGGGCACGTCGAACTGCGCGATGCGATCGTAGGGCACGTCGCGGTAGTTGCGCACGCTGAAGAGCGGCTTCAGGCCCCACTGCGTCGTCGACTGCTGCCACTGGACGTCGACGAACGGCCCGAGCGCCTCGACGCGGCCGGGCAGGAACTCCTGCTCGGGCTCGGTGCTCAGCAGGGGCCACGTGTCGATGTCGTCGAACGAGGCGCATCCGGCGAGGCAGAGGACGAGCGGGAGCAGGAGAGCGGTCGGGCTGGTGCGGAGCTGCGTGAGCATACGTCCCCCGTGCGCCGCGTTCGGTCGGGCTTACCCCTGGGCGTCGTCGGCCAGCTTGAAGACACAATACTCGCCGCACATGGAACAGACGTCGTCGTCGGCGGGCCGCCCGGCCTCGCGGATCTTCCGCGCGGTCTCCGGGTCGATGCAGTGTTCGAGCTGAGCGTTCCAGTCGCGCCGGCGCCGCAGGGCCGAGAGCTCGCGGTCCCAGTCGGCCGCTCCGGGGATCCGCTTGCCGATGTCGCCTGCGTGGGCGGCGATGCGCGCCGCGATCACGCCTTGTCGGACCTGCTCTTCGTCGGGCAGACTCAGATGCTCAGAGGGGGTGACGTAGCAGAGGAAGTCGGCTCCGCTCATCGCGGCGATCGCGCCGCCGATGGCGCCCGTGATGTGGTCGTAGCCCGGCGCGACGTCCGTCACGAGCGGCCCGAGCACGTAGAAGGGCGCGCCGCCGCAGACCTCCTTTGCGAGCTGCACCTGGGCCGCGATCTGATCGATCGGCACGTGGCCCGGGCCCTCGATCATCACCTGCACGCCCGCGGCGTCGGCGCGGTCGCGCAGCTCGCCCAGGACCATCAGCTCATGCACCTGCGGCCGGTCCATCGAGTCGTCGAGGCAGCCCGGCCGGAGCCCGTCGCCCAGGCTGAAGGCGCAGTCGAACTCGCGCGCCATGTCGATCAGCTCGTCGTACTTCTCGTAGAGCGGGTTCTCCTGCCCCGTGTGGCGCATCCAGCCCGTCATGAAGCTGCCGCCGCGCGAGACCATCCCGCAGACGCGCTGGTTGTCGTCGAGCGACTTGAGCACGTCGCGCGTCACGCCGCAGTGGATGGTCACGAACGCGATGCCGTCGGCCATGTGGTTTCGCACGGCCTGGAGCATGTCGTCGGCGGTCATGTCGATGACGCGCTCGCCGCGCGTGGCCGCCATCGCCCCGGCCTCGTAGACGGGGACCGAGCCGACGGGCACGTGCGCGTGCGCGATCATCTCCTTGCGGATCGCGCCGATGTCGCCGCCGGTGCTGAGGTCCATCACGGTGTCGGCGCCGGCCGCCTCGGCCGTGGCCAGCTTCCGCAGCTCGCGGTCCACGTCGGCGTAGTCTTTCGACGTGCCGATGTTCGCGTTGACTTTCGTCAGGAGGCCCTCGCCGACGGCGCAGGGGCGCTCGGGGCGCCGGGCGGAGTTGGTCAGGACGACGGCGCGGCCGTCGCGAACGATCTCGCGGAGCCGCGCGGCATCGACGGGCTCGCGCTCCGCGGCCTGCTTCATCTCCGGGGTGGGCGTCTCGGATGTCCGCGCTGCTTCGAGCTGGGTCACTTCGTGCCTCGATTCCTGCGGCGGGCCGGCCGCTTTCGCGGCGGGGGGGCGTCCTCGCCGTCTGTCAGCGCGGCCAGGTCACGCGCGGTCAGTTTTCGATACTCGCCGGGCTCGAGCGAGTCGTCCGTCAGGCGTCCGATGGCGACGCGCCGGAGCCGGCGCACGCGGTGTCCGAGCGCGGCAAAGGCGCGGCGGACCTCGCGGTTCAGCCCCTGGCGCAGGACGACGCGGACGCCGGACCGGTTGCGGCCGGCCGGGCGTGTCGAGACCTCGTCGAACCGCGCGACGCCGTTGGCCATGTAGACGCCCTTCTTGAGCTTACGCACCTCCTCGGGCGTCAGCGAGCCGTCGATCTCGACGACGTACACCTTCGGCACCTCGTAGCGCGGATGCGCCAGCCGGTTCGCCAGGGCGCCGTCGTTCGTCACGATGACGAGCCCTTCGCTGTCGACGTCGAGCCGACCGACGGTGAACAGGCGCTGCTCGACCCCGCGGACCAGGTCGACGACGCGCGCGCGCCCGCGCTCGGGCGCGTTGCTGCAGACGAGCCCGCGCGGCTTGTTGACGAGGAAGTACAGCGGCCGGTCGGGCCGGACGCGTTCGCCGTCGCAGCGGATGTCGCTCGTCGCTGCGTCGGCCTTCGTGCCGAGTTCGCGCACGACCGCGCCGTCGACCGTGACGCGGCCCGCTGTTATGAGCTCCTCGCACTTGCGCCGCGACGCGATCCCGGCGCTCGCCAGGATTTTCTGCAGCCGTTCCATCTCGCCAGACATGATACTGTGACTGCGAGCCCAATGCAATAGCAGCCGATGCGGGCCCGGGTCGGCCTCTGGGTGTCGCGCAAACCAGAGCTGCGCCGTTGATTATGAGTGGGATTACGATTAGGATTACGCCACGAATTACGGGGCCGCAGAATGTCCTTTGTCGTCGCCATCCCGGTCTATAACGAAGAGGCCCACGCGGAGCTTGTCATCACGGAGATCATGTGCTGCGTCCGCGAGATCCTCGTCGTCGACGACGGCTCGACCGACCGCACGCCGCAGATCCTCGAGGCGCTCGGCGAACGGGCGGCCGGCCTCCGCGTGCTCCGGCACCCGACGAACGAGGGCTATGGCAAGAGCCTGATCGACGCGTTCGACTACGCGGCCTGCAACGGCTACGAGCACCTCATCACGCTCGACTGCGACGAGCAGCACGAACCGGCCGACATCCTCGAGTTCGTGATGGACAGCGGCTCGCACGACATCGTGTCGGGCTCGCGGTATCATCCCGAGAGCCACTGCGCCGGGCTGCCGCCGCCGGAGGAGCGACGCCGCATCGGCCACGAGATCGTCGAGCGGATCAACGACGTCACCGGCTACGACCTGACCGACGCATTCTGCGGGTTCAAGATGTACCGCGTCGCCGCGCTCGGAAAGCTGCACCTGACCGAGCGCAGCTACGGCCTGCCGATTCAGCTCTGGATACAGGCGTGGCAGGCGGGCTTGACGGTCATCGAGAAGCCGATCGCGTTGAAGTATCTCGATGCCGAGCGCACGTTCGGGGGCGAGTTGGACGACGCGCCGACGCGCCTCGCCTACTACCACGCCATCATCGACCGAGAGTTGGCCGCGGGCTGAGCAACGGCGCCGCCGGAGCGGCACGGGGCACGGCGCCGGTCACCCTACCAAGTTCGACCGCGCTCGCATGTCTCCATATTGATGACGCGGTCTGGGGACACGTACCGATCCCCTTCCGCCAAAGGCGGCAGGGGCTTCCGGTACATGTCCCCCTCCCGTTTTTCGCGCCACTCGCGCGCCGCCAGGGCCGGAAAACCGGGACTGCCACCCGCTGGCTGTCCCGGCTTTCCGGCGAATGCCCCGCGTTCGGAGTGTCCACTCCGTTCCGTCCTCGTGATGTTGCGGCTGGCGGGTTCCGCTTGTATACTGTCGAGCCGATGTGAACGTGTCCGTCCGTAACCGTGGTCCTCATGGCGGAAGAGAATGATGGCGATGACCGGGTTCGACAACGAGAAGTATCTCCGCGAACAAAGCACAGCCATCCTGGAGCGCATGGCGGCGTCGGACAACAAGCTGTACCTGGAGTTCGGCGGCAAGCTGCTCTGGGACTTCCACGCCGCGCGGGTCCTGCCGGGCTTCGATCCCAACGTCAAGATGCGGTTGCTTCAGCGGCTCCGGGACAGCGCCGACATCATTCTGTGCATCTACGCGGGGGACATCGAGCGGAAGAAGGTGCGGGCCGACTTCGGGATCACGTACGACCGTGACGCGCTGAAGCAGATTGACGACCTGCGCGGATGGGGCCTGGAAGTCCGAGCCGTGGTTATCACCCGGTTTGACGGGCAGCCGTCGGCAACCGTGTTCCGCAATCGTCTGGCACGCCGAGGGGTCCGTGTCTACACTCACACAGCAACCAGGGGCTATCCGACCGACGTCGACCTCATCGTGAGCCAAGAGGGATACGGGGCGAACGATTACATCGAGACGCAGAGGTCGCTCGTGGTCGTGACGGCCCCCGGGCCGTGCAGCGGAAAGCTCGCCACGTGCCTCTCCCAGCTCTACCACGAGCACCGCCGAGGCACCCGCGCCGGCTACGCGAAGTTCGAAACCTTCCCCATCTGGAACCTGCCCCTGCGCCACCCGGTCAACGCGGCCTACGAAGCCGCGACCGCGGACCTGGGAGACGTGAACCAGATCGACCCCTTTCACCTGGAGGCGTGCGGGGAGACCGCGGTGAACTACAACCGGGATGTCGAGGTGTTCCCGGTGCTGAAGCGCATCCTGGAGCGCATCCAGGGCGGGGAGTCGGCCTATGCGTCGCCCACCGAGATGGGAGTCAATCGAGCGGGATTCGCCATCACGGATGACGGCGTCGTGCGCGGGGCTGCGAAGCAGGAAATCGTGCGGCGTTACTTCCGTTACGCTTGCGAACATGCCATGGGACTCGTGCATAAGGAGACGGTCGAGCGTGTCGAACTGCTGATGGAAGAGCTGGAAACCGGAACGGAAGACCGCCCTGTGGTCGGGGCCGCACGGCTGGCCGCCGAAGACGGCCAGCGCGAGAACAAGGGGCACGCCGGGGTGTTCTGCGGCGCGGCGATCAGGCTGGCCGATGGCTCGATGGTGTCGGGCAAGAACTCAGAGCTGATGCACTCGGCGTCGAGCGTTGTTCTCAATGCGGCGAAGACACTCGCTCACATTCCAGACGAGATTCATCTGCTCTCCCCCAGCATCATCGACTCAATCGCCTGCCTGAAGCAGCAGATCATGAACGCGAAGAGCGTCAGCCTCGATCTGGAGGAGACGCTCATCGCGCTCAGCGTCGCGATGACCACCAACCCCTCCGCATCTCTGGCTGTGATGAAGCTGAAGGAGCTGCGCGGCTGCGAGATGCACATGACCCACATCCCGACCCCGGGAGACGAAGCGGGCCTCAGGCGGCTCGGGGTGAACCTGACGGCCGAGCCCAACTTCGCCGGCAGAGACCTCTTTGTGACGTGACATCCATCCGCCCCGGGAGAGCCGAAAGGGGCGTCATTCCTTCACCTCGGGTTTGGGCTTGGCCGCGGGCTTGAGTGTCCGGAGAACGATGCGGAAGCCGACACATCGGCCGCGGCGCTCGGTGGGGTATGCCTGGCGGGCGGCCGACCTGAGAGTCTCGACGCCGAAGATGGCAAAGGCGCCGCCCCGTGCGACATGATGCGTACCTGTCTTGGGGCCTATGGGATCAACCTTCGGGCCCGTCGTGTAGAAGTCCTTGTCGTAGAAGTCGTAGCACCATTCCCACACGTTGCCGTGCATTTCGTGGAGCCCGAACGCGTTGGCCGGGAGTTCGCCGCCCTGGACGGTCTTCATCCGGGAGACGCCCCTCTTTCCCTCGCCGTACGTGGAATTGCCGTCGTAGTTCGCCTGGTCGACCGAGATGGTCTCGCCGAAGCTGAAGGGGGTCGTCGTGCCGGCGCGGCAGGCGAATTCCCATTCGGCCTCGGTCGGCAGGGTGAACAAGCCGAGGCCGCGCCGGTTGAGGTGCAGCAGCGTGATCGCCGCGTCCTTCCACGACGCCTGCTCGACGGGCCTCTTCCAGTCGAGCTGGTAGCTCCTGTTCTTCGCGAACTTCCCGCCCTGCATCCGGCCGGTGATCCACGCACCCTGCAAGAACTCGAACTTGCCGAGGTAGTAGGGCGTGGTGATGCGGACGCGGTGTTGGGTCTCGTCGTCGTTTCGTTTCAGCTCCGTCTTCGGGCTGCCCATGACGAACTCGCCGGCGGGGATGAGCACGAACGTCATCGCGACGTCGTGGGGGAGCGTGATGGTCTTCTCGACAGGGATGCCGAGGGCCTTGGCGGTCTCCTGCTGACGCCGCGCCGCCTCTTTCGCGTCGAAAGGCCACTTGGCGTAGATCGTGTAGCCCGCCTTGGTGAGCGCCGGCTTCGTGTCCTCAAGCGTCGGCTTGGGCTTCGGCTTGGCCTCGGGCTTGGCCTTTGGAAATTGGAGCGTCCGCATGACGACGCGGAAACCGCCGTTGCGGCATCGGACCTTCTCGGGTTGCGATGAGCGAGCCGCCGAGCGAAGCTGGCGCGCATGGGACAGACCGTAGCCGCCGCCACGCTGGACGTGCTTGACGCCGTCCTTGGCGACTATGGGAACGCCTTTCGGGCTCTCCTTGGGACCTGACGGGTCGACGACCACTTCGCCCTTCTTGCTCCTGTTGATGTAGGAGTACAGGTCGTAGATGTCCCAACACCATTCCCACACGTTGCCGTGCATATCGTAGAGGCCGAACGCGTTGGGCGGGAACTGGCCGACGTCGGTCGTCTGCCACAGGTAGCCGCTCTTCTTCCCCTTGCCGTAGACGTGGCCCCCGTTGTAGTTGGCGTCCCAGTAGGAGATGACCTCGCCGAAGTGGAAGGGGGTCGTCGTGCCGGCTCGTGCGGCGAATTCCCATTCGGCCTCGGTCGGCAGTGTGAACACGCCGATCTTATGCTGGTTCATCAGCCACAGTGCACGCTGGGCGTCCATCCACGACGCCTGATCGACGGGGCGGTGCGCGCCGTGGTGCCTGTGGTAACTCCTGTTCGCCGCACCCCGCCCGTTCACCGATTTGGCCAGAGTCCACTCCGGTTGCAGGAACTCGAACTTGCCGATGTAGTAGGGCAAGGTGATGCGGACACGATGTAGTTTCTCCTCGCCGCGGCGTTCCGGTTCCGTCTCGGGGCTGCCCATAACGAACTCGCCGGCTGGGATAAGGATGAACTTCATGGGCACGTTGTACGGGAGCCGTATGGTCTTCTCGACGGGGATGCGGAGCAACTTGGCCGTTTCTTCCTGGCGCCGCCGCGCCTCCTTCGCGTCGAAGGGCCACTCGGTATAGATCTTGTACGTGGGCGCCCATTTCTTCTCGGCCTCGGCTGTCTTGGCCCCCTCCGTCGCCTTGGCCTTCTCCGCAGTCTTGGCGGTCCCTTCCGCCTTCGGGGCCTCGGCGGCTTTCGCCGCGGGTCCCTGCGCCTCGGCGGCACCGGCATACCCGGGCAGGCCAATGGCGCACACGATCGTCGCGAGCAACACGCCCAATCGCCGCGCGACCATCCGTCTTCCTCGGATCATTTCTTGCCCTCGGCCTTCGGAGCGGGCTGCGGCTTGATCGTCCGGAGGACGAGCCGGAACCCGCCCGACGAGCCCAACTCGTTGGGACCCTGCGGCCTGCGGGCAGCGGAACGCAGATCCCACACGGCCGAGATACCCCAGTCGCCGCCCCGCACGACGTGCCGGATCCCCGTTGCCGGCCCCTTCGGATCGTCCTTCGGGCCGGTCTTATAGTAGTCCTTGTCGTACCAGTCCTGACACGCCTCCCACACGTTGCCGTGCATATCGTGGAAGCCGAACGCGTTGGCCGGGAAGCTCCCGGCGTGCGACGGCATACGGCGGAACGTCTTGCTGCCCCGGGCGCCCTCCCAAGGCAACTGCCCGCCGGTGTGGTAGAGGGTCTTGCCGTCTTCCTTCACGCGGTAGCCGTTGTAGTTGGCCAGGTCGTTCGAGATCGTCTCGCCGCAGTGGAAAGGCGTCGTCGTGCCAGCCCGCGCGGCATACTCCCATTCCGCCTCGGTCGGCAGGGTGAACTTACCGACGCCGCGGCTGTTCAGGTTATTGATGATGACCTTGTACGCATCGTGCCACGTGATCTGTTCGACAGGCTTCGGCCAGTCGACGTACCGGCTTCTGTTCCTGCCGAACGACCTTCCCCTCATCGTCAGGATAACGTACGCGGCCTGGGTGAACTCGGTCTTCTGGAGGTAGAAGGGCGTCGTGATGCGGACGCGGTGCTGGGTCTCGTTGTCGCCGCGCTTCAGTTCGGCCTTCGGGCTGCCCATCACAAACTCGCCGGCCGGGACGAGGATGAACTCCAGCTTCTGCTTGAAGCCGATCTCGAACGTCAGCGTTCTCGGGATGCCCAACGCCTCGGCGGTTTCGTCCTGACGCCGCCGCGCCTCCTTCGCATCGAAGGGCCACTTCGTGTAGATCTTGTGCTTGGGCGCGGGCCTGGCGGCCTCGGCCGGCCTGGGCGCGTCGACCCCGGCCACGGGCTTCCCGGCAACGGCGGCGGCAACGGCCTCCCGGTCGCTGACGACTCGGTAGACGACACGGAAGCCGAAGAAGATGTCCCGCATTGCGGGACTCGTTTTGACGCGAGCGGCCGACCGGCAGTTGCCCGGGTCGTAGGTCCAGGCCCCGCCGCGCAACACGCGTTCGTCGCCTTTTGCCGGCCCCTGCGGGTCGTTCGTTACCTTCTTCTTGTAGTAGTCGAGCGCATATCGATCCTGGCACCATTCCCATACGTTGCCGTGCATGTCGTACAGGCCGAACGTGTTTGGCTTGAACGATCCGGACTTGACGGTCGTCCCGCGGTACACGCCCCTGGGGCCCTTGCCATACACGTAGTCGCCGTTGTAGTTCGCCTGATCCGTCGAGATCGTCTCGCCGAAGTGGAACGGCGTCGTGGTCCCGGCGCGGCACGCATATTCCCATTCCGCCTCCGTGGGCAGAGAGAACGTCCCTTTCCCTTTCACAGGCGCGTTCAGCTTCTTCAGGACCCGTTGACAGTCGTCCCACGAGACCCACTCGACGGGGCTCTCCCTGCAGTCTCCCACGAACCGCCACCGGCTCCAGTTCTTCTCGCCCAGATTCGTCCATTGCCTCTGCGTCACAGCGAACTTGCCGATGTAGAACGGCTTCGTGATCCGCACGCGGCGCTGAGGCCCCTCGTTCCGGTCTCGTCCCGCCTCCGTCGCCGGACTGCCCATCACGAACTCACCGGCCGGGATCAGGACGAGGTCGAGCTTCACGCCACTGACGTCGACCGTCTTGTTCACAGGCACGCCGAGCGCCTTCGCCGTTTCCTCCTGACGCCGCCGCGCCTCCTTCGCATCGAAAGGCCACTTCCGATAGATCTTGTACGTCTTGTCGCCCACCTTGACCGGAATTGGCTCGTCGGAGATCGCAACCGGTGCTCCGGCCGCCTCTTCAGCTTTGGGTACGTCGGGCGCCGCGGCCTTTGCCGCGGGTCCTTCCGCGGCGTCGACAGAACTCGTGCAGCCAACTAAGCCAAGCGCGAACGCAACCGCCACGACCAGCGCAACGCATCTTCGCATCGTCATTCGTTCTCCCTTGGACATCAATGCCTGCGAGTTACCAGCCGCCGCCACCGCCACCGCCGCCCCCACCGCCGGACGACCCGCCGCCGCCCGACCCGGAACTCGACCCGGGAGCGGTCGACGCCGACGACAGAGCGCTGTGGAACGAACCGCTGAACGAGGAAGCGAACGAGACCGCTCCGACCGTGCTCCACGCAGCGCCGTGGTACCACGCCGGCTGATAGCCGCCCTCTGCCTGGGCCGCGCGCTCGAGCACCTCGCGGAACGACTCGGCCCATTCGTTCTCGACGCCCAACGCCAACGCGTAGGGCAGGAACTTCTCGAACAGCTCCGGCGTTCTCTCCGGCGACTGCATCGCGCTGAGCTGGTCCTGCTCGGCCGTGCCGAGATACATCCGGAGGCCCTCGATCTGGTCCATGATCTGCCGGCCCTCTGGCGTCGGCCGCTTGAGCAGCCGGCAGAACAACACGTTGACGAGGCCGATCAGAACCAGAATCGGCAGGAGCCACAGCGACGTCATCGTTGCGAGGATACCCAGAACGACGACCTCGGCGACGCAGAACGGGACGGCGAAGACGGTAATGAAGAGGGCGCCGCCGACCGAGCCGGCCTTGCTGAAGGCCGTCTTCTGCCCGCGGACCGCCGCCCACGTCGCGATGACCTGCCGGACGAGGAAGAACGTGCCGAAGCTCCAACCGGTCAGCCACACGCAGAGAAAAGCGACGGCCGGATTGCCTTCGATCAGCACGGCCGTCAGCCCGACGGCCGCGATCGTCAGCACCGAGAGGACGACGCCGGGCATGAACCACTTGCGGTTGGAGAAGAAGAGCTGGCCTTCATACTCGTCGGCCAGCACCTCCTTCAGCCCTTTGATAGCGCTCTGAAACTTCTGGTGGTTGCTGTTGTCCAGCTCGATGGAGCCGCCGCCCCGGAGCAGCTTGTGGAGCACCTTCTTCTCGCCGCGCGACAGGGCCGAGGTGTCGGCGTCGCCGGCGCTCTGCAGGACGTAGTCGCCGTCGTCGTCCTCGATGGTCAGGCACCTCTTGACGCCCGCGCTGATGACGGCCGCCGCGAAGCACGCCTTGTCGAAGCCCATCCGAAGGATGTACCGCACCGACGCCGGGCATAGCCCCTCCGGCGCATCGAACAGCGGGATGATGGTTCCCTTCTCGGGATCGAGGCCGACGTTCACCCAGGCGACCGTGAAGTAGGCGAGCGTGACGAGCATGCCAATCAGCGCCGCCACGACGATGCCGTTGTCTCGGAAGAAGTAGTCCAGCTTCTGCTCAAACGTCGGCTCGGCCACGAAGCCCTTGGGCCACGTGACGACGATCGTCAACCCCTCGTTCAGGGCGAGAGGGCGAGTCGTCTTGAACACAGCCCGACCGGCCGCATCGACGGACGACTCGTATTCCCGCCCTTTGGCCCCCTCCGCGCCGGTATAGGCCTCGTGGCGGATGCTCCGGTCGGGGACGCCGTCGGGCAGAGCGACGCTCGCGGTCACCTCGTCGATCTCGAATTCCCACTCGTTGCCCGTGACGTTCCAGTAAAGCTCGTCGTGCTTCGCGAAGAAACCGAGCTGCCGGCCGGTCTTGTACGTGAGCGCGTAGGTGTGGACGCCCGACTCGACACGGCGGCTCTCGCTGCCGATATAGATGCGCTCGTAGTTGCCCTCTCGCTTCGTGTGGTAGGGCTCGGGTTTGCCGTTGCGCTCGACGCGGATGATGTCAAACGGGACGACGACGCGCCGGAAATCCCGCCCGACATAGCGCACGGGGAAATCCCGGTAGATCCCGCGGCGGATCTTCTTCCCGGTGGCGTTGACGGTGATGGTTTCGATCACCGTCATCGAGGCGTCCTTGTGGACCGTGATCGCGCTGTCGAACTTGAGTATCCGCTCGCCCGCCGCCGCTCGGACGGGAAGGGCCGACGCGACACTCGCGAGAAGACACAGACAGGCCAGTCTGACGAATCTCATGTTCACATCTCCACCTTCGGTGCGGCGCGCTCGGTCGCCGTCTCGATCTGGAAGAACTCGCCGAGCTTGAACCGGAAGAGCGCGGCCACGACGTTGCTCGGGAACGACTCGGCCCGCGTGTTGTAGTTCCGGACGGTCCCGTTGTAGTACCGCCGCGCCATCTGAATCTGGTCCTCGATTTCGACGAGCAGGCCCTGAAGCTCCAGGAAGCTCTTGCTCGCTTTCAGGTCGGGATAGGCCTCGACGACGGCGAACAGTTTCTTGAGTTGGTCGGTTAGTACGTTCTCACGGTCCTGCATCTCCGCAAGACCTTCGCCCGGCGGTCGCTCGCCGCGAAGCTCGGTCACGTTTTCGAGGAGTCGCTGCTCGTGTCCGGCATAGCCCTTCACGGCTTCGACGATGGCGGGGATGAGGTTGCGGCGCCGCTTGAGCTGGACGTCGATGCCGCTCCAGCCCTCGCGCATCAGGTTCCGCTCGCGGACGAGCCGGTTGAACGCGATGATCGTCCAGAGCGCGAGCGCGGCGAGGACGAGCACGAGGGCCGTCGCTGCGGGTTGGAGGGGAGCCATGGTGCCCATTCTCATCCCTGCCGCCGGCGCCCTAAGCGTGCGGCTCGCCGACGGCCATTCTGTTGCATCATCGTGTGCCGGCTCAATCACGGGCGCGCCGGAGTCCGGGACGCGCCTCGGCCATTCTACGCGGCCGCCGCGGCGCGTCAAGGCCGGCGTGGCCGAAGTGTGGGCTGGGGTCCGCCGCTCCCGGAGTGCGGGGCTGTCAAGGGCTCGGGGCAAGACGTCGGCCGCTTTTCTCGTTCTCCCGCCTAAATCGACATGGCGCCGCGACAGACCGCGCAAAGATGAGCATCATGCCCCGGAATCACGTAAGACGTCCCCGGATTAGCCCGGCGCGGATTAGCCACTGTGCGTTCAGGACGCTCCCTAGTCGCTAACGATGTTCACGGCATTCGGTGCACGTATACCCCGCCTCGTGCCCGTTCTCGGATGTCATGAGGTGCCAGTAGTCATGGAGGTAAAACCTCCCGACGAACGCGCCGCATCGTCGACAAGAATTGGAGAGGTACCACCCATCCCTGGTCTTGCTGTAGTTCTTCTTGAGTATCGCTCCCTGTTCTCTGGCGACTGCAGCGTCTCTGTCTCCAAAGTCCTCAGGTCCTTCCATCGAACCATCGACATCCAACATGGCGACTTTCACCGGGGCGTGGCACTTCCAGCATTCCGCATCAACAACATGGAGCACTTTCCGACCCAGAGGGCGGTCACAGGTAGAGCACTTCGGCCTAAGACAAAGGTCAATGCTGGTTGGTCGGAGCAACGGAGATCGGGCAATGGATTCCAGATCTCCGGCCTTGTTGACATGGAACTCAACCAACACAACATCGTGCCTGGCGGCGTAGGCCAACACATTCTCGTCTGGTCGGTGACTGACAACAACCTCGACAAACGCGGCGGGAACTCCGTTGCTCGTGAGCAGCGTCACATCGGGCCTGCACACACCGAGGTCCCTCTCCAGTGCTGCTGTCTCCGCGGCTTTCACCAGGTTTCCATCATGTTGGTCACCGCACTGTTGACACTGCCACGTGATGGGAAGTGGCTGCCTGGACTCAATGGCCGCTGTGATGCGTCGGTGGAGCAAGCGCTTTCCGAGTTGATGGAGGACTGTCTCCGCGTTGCACTGCGCGCCTGGGTAATGCGCGAAATGATGCACGATCTTCCCGCCCTTGCGAGCCACCAAGGGCTTCTTGCACACCGGGCAAACGCATTCACAGCGAATACCCCGGGCAACCTCGGAGACGTGCAGCAAGAGATCGCCGCGCTCGCCGTACGGCATTCTGAATGATCTTGTATCTCGGCCTGTATCTCGGGACATCATATCCATTCCCGCTGCCCCTCCGGCTTGCGACCGGGCAGTTGCGTTCGCCACACTTACCGCGCGCCGGTCTGGGCGTTTCGCCAGAACCCAGCCCGCCCAGCGGCCGCCGAAAAAGATAGGGCCGCGCCCGATGGACGCGGCCCCGTGAGTGTGTGCGTGTGTTCCTGCCTACTTGTCTTCGATCCGCGGGTCGGCCTCGATGGCAAGGATGCGGGCGCGAGCGGCGTCGGCCACGTCACCCCCTGGCGTCAGGACGAGAATGCGCCGATACAGCCGCAGGGCGTGGGCGTAGTCGCCGATCCCCTCGGCCCGCTGGGCGTCCTCCCACATGTTGGCCGCAAGCTGGGCGTTCGTCGACGGCGGTTTGATGGCCCAGTCGTCCGGCGTCTCTTTGTCCTCCGGCTTATGGGAGAAGCGCTGGTTGGGCACGATCTGCCGCTCAAGCCCGAGCGACGCGCACGTCCAGTAGAACTTGATGGGGTCGGCGTCGTTCTGCTCCAAGCTCTGGCCCTGGAAGTATTCGAGGATGATGCGGTGCTTGCCGGGCGTCAGCGTGACGCTCGCCTTGCGGTGCGAGGCGTCGATGTCCTCGGGGCAGGCGTACCAACTGTTGACGACCACGTCGTCGTCGATCTGGAGCCGGCAGCCGTCGTCGGCCCAGACCTCGAGCAGGAAGGTGTTGCGCTCTTCGCCTTCGCCGGGCACGTCGATGTAGCCGACCCACCGGACGCTGAACCATCCGCTGCGGACGAAGAGGTGGTTGACGAGCGGCTCGACCTCCGTGTACTTGAAGTCGGTGAACGTGCACGTCTTGGGATCGGCGAGCGGCGCGTCGGTGTCGCTCGGCCAGAGCCCGAACCAGTTTGTCGCATCCTTGTAGTAGTGCGCGGCCAGGCCCGGCTCAAAGTCCTCGGCCAATGCGATCCCCGCGACCGCCAACACGCAGCACACAACACCCGCAATTCCCAAGGCCTTCATCTGTCCATCCTCCAAACGGTTCACTTCTTCTTCGGCTTCTTGTCCGTGACGGGATGATCGGGGAAGGGATCGATCTTCAGCTCGATCTCATTGGTGTCGGACTTCTCCTTCGCGATCACCTTGACGCCTTTTCTCGGCTTCTTGTCGCCGGTCGCCGAGCCGGCCCCGCCGCTCTTTGTCGGCTTGATCTTGTTCTTCTTCTCCTCGCGCTTGAGGTCTTTCTTGAGCGCCTCGCGCGCCCGTTTGAGCGCCTCGGCGAGTTCCTTCTCCGTCAGCGGCTTGCTGTCGAACGTGATGCCCTTGTCCTTGATCTTGTCGCGCGCGACGACGCGGATCTTGTCCTTCTCCAGGTAGCTGACGTATTCCCTCGTGACCTTGTAGATCCGCACGGTCTTCTTCTTGCCGTTCTTGAAGAGGATCGTATCGGCGAGGCAGGGGGAAAGCAGACAGCCGACGACGAGGAAGACGACCAGCACGCGAATTATCATGGCAAACCCTCCGGGCGCGCAAGACCCACTCGTAAGTATTCTACACCGGCGTTTCGGGCTTTCCTTCGAGTTTTCGGGGGTTTTTTTCTGGCGGGGGAGGGGCCGGTGCGCGTGGGCGCAATCGGCCACCGCAGGAGGTGATTACGATTATTGAATCCTGCGTTGACAAAGAAACCGTCTCTGACGGTTTGAGAGATTCTTCGCTGACGCTCAGAATGACAAGGACAACGACTACGTGCCCTTATCGTGTCATCCTGAGCGGAGCGAAGGATCTCTGCGTTGTCGCAGCTCTTTCCATTATCAGTGCAGGACTCAATAGGGGTGCGACTATGATTGGGAAAGGACCGGGGTGGCGCGCACGGGGCGGCCGGGAGTCATCCCCCCCCGCCCCCAAGACTATTCGCGCACTCTACGACGGCGTGGACGCTAGCTCCGACAAGCTGTCGGAGGACGAAGGGATGATGGGAGACGATAGTCCACGCATGCGTAACCCAGAGCTAAGAAAGTGTCGCTCTCTCCGTGCGACATCATTTCATGTACCCGCGCGGCTCGCGGTTGTCAAGGAAAAATCGGGGGGTTCAGGAGGCGGCGGCGCGGGCCTGCCAGGCCGCGGCGAGGCCGCTCAGCGAGAGGAAGGGACGGGCCGTCATGGGCGTGCGGCAGAGCCGTTCGAGCTTCGGGCCCTCGCCGCCGGTCAGGAAGATCTGAGGGCAGCCGTGCAATTCTTCGCACATATCGGCGAGCAGCCGGTCGACGGCGCCGGCGAGCCCGCGGACGACGCCCGACGTCATGGCGGCGCTCGTCGAGGTGCCGATGGCGGGACCGGGCTCGCCCACGGCGAGGTTGGGGAGCAGGGCCGTGCCCTTGGCAAGCGAGTGGGCCGCGAGGCCCATGCCCGGCAGGATGGCACCGCCCAGAAAGGCCGGGCCTTCGGCCGAGACGGCATCGACCGTGACGGCCGTGCCGGCGTCGACGATCAGGCAGGGCCCGCCGGACTCGCGAAGCGCGGCGACCGCGTTGGCCAGGCGGTCGGCCCCGACGGCCTCCGGCGGCTCGCACCGGTTCTCCATCGGGAGGGGCACCTCGGCCGGGAACGCCGCCGGCACGACGCCGAACCGCTCGGCGATCCACTCGGTGACAGCTCGGGTGGCCCGGGGATTGACGGACGCGAACACCGCGGCCTCGACCGACGCATCGGCCTCCAGTTCGGCGATGAACGTGTCGTCGGGCGCGGGGAATGATGCGGTGATCGAAGGAGACAGCAGAGCCGACGCCGCCGGCAACTCGAACAGGCCTACCGCGACGCGCGTGTTCCCGATGTTGGCGGCGAGAAGGGCGTTCACTACTCGACGACGGTGACCTTGCTCTTGTGTTCGACCAGGAAGTTGTACACTTCCTTCACGTCCGCGTCGCGCATCCGAACGCACCCGTCGGACATGTTCTTCCCGATCGTGTCCTCGTGTTCCTTCCGCGTGCCGTGAATGCCGATGCGCCCGTTGAAGCCGATCCACCGGCTGCCCAGCACGTTGCGCTTATCGTCGTTCGGCACCCGGCCGAACTCCTCGCTGTACCAGACGGGCTTCTCGAGCTTGCTCGTCACGACGAACGAGCCGGCCGGGGTGGCGTCGTCTCGGCCCAGCCCGACGGCATAGACCTTGACCGGCTTGCCGTCCTGGAGCAGGACGAGCGTGTGGGCGCTCTTGGTGACGCGCACGTCGAACGGGCCCTTCGGCACCTTGAGCCGGGCATCGACGCGGATCATGTCGCGCGTCAGCCGGTTGGCTTTCTTGATCGCGCCGACCGTCGTCGCGTGGCGGCGGGCGATCTTCCAGAGCGAGTCGCCCGGCTGCACGCGGTAGGTCAGCATCTTGACGCGCGTGACGGGCTGCTGGCGCTGACGCGCGATGGCCGCGAGCCGGTCCTTGGCGTTCTGCGCCATCGCCGGCGGGAGCGACGCCTTGATGGCCAACCCATACCACCGCCGTGCCTGCTCGGTGTTCTGGTGGCGGGCGAGGATATCGCCAATTCGCAGGGCGGCCTCGCCGCCCCAGCGGCCGCTCGGGTCGGCGTCGTGGGCCGCCTTGAGCAGCTTGAGTCGCTCATTCGGGGCCGACTCCCGGGCCGCCTTCTCCACAAGCCCCTTCGCGCGCTCCGCGGGTTCTTTGTTCATGTTGGCCTGCGGCAACCGGCCGATCTCGCTCTCTTTCTCCAGCGCCGTTGTCCCGTCCCGCGCCTCCTCAGGGTCGCGCTGCTGCTCGCCGCCGTTTGGCAGGCAGAAGATGCCGACCAGGACACCGAGAATGATGATTGCGGCAAACACGTAGAGCCGTCTGCGAGCCATCGGAATAACCTCCTTGGTGTCACAAATATGGATAGACAAGAAACAGGCACGGAGCCACGAGGTCCGCCGTCCGTATGGTATATATCGTCATGAAGGGGCGGCCAACTTTAGCCCAAAATGGAGCGTGACGGGCCGGGGGCCGGCGGCCCCAGAAAACGTCGGGTTGTTGTCGATTGTGCTTGCCCCGCGCGGCGGCGGGGGTATAATACGCGCGTTATGGGTGCCCGCATTGCGGGCTAAGAGGGAAGCCGAGAAGGCGCGATCCCCGTCGCTGTCGATGGCGTTGTGGGGCGCGGCCACTGCCCGCCAAAGCTTGCCCGCCACTCAGGCGGGCTCACGGAGCGAAGGCGGGTGGGAAGGTCCGCCCGGCCGGCCATCAGTCAGAAAACCTGCCCGTAATTATTGTGTTCAGCTCTTCGGGGCAAAGGGCCTGGCACAAGGCAGGGAGTTTGTCTTGGGCCGGTCTCGGAATCCCCGAGGGCGGCTTCTTTTTTGGCCTTGTGGACCGGACGAATGAGAGTCAGCCGGCGCGGCGCGTTCACAATCATCGAGCTTCTTATCGTCATCGCCATCATCGCCGTGCTCGCGGGCATGCTGCTGCCCACCCTGCGCTGGGCGAGGGAGAGCGCCCGAAGCGTCAACTGCGTCTCGAATCTCAAGCAGCTCGTGATGGCCTGGCAGATCTACGCCGACAACCACGACGGCGTCGCCTGCCCGTCGTATGAGTACAGGGACGGGTTCACCGTCGAGTACGCGTGGGACTTCCGCATCAAGATCGCCGATCCGAGCGACTGGGGCTACGGCTACCTCGGCCGCTACATCAAGGACGGGCGGATCACCGCGTGCCCGTCGTACATCCCGCCGACGACGTGGGGCCGGCCCTACACGGGCTACGCCTACAACGCGACCTACATCGGCGGCGACGTGATCGGTGGCGTGCCGTCGGCCAAAGTCTCCGCCATCCGCTCCCCGTCGCGGACCGTCGTCTTCGCCGATGCCGGCTTCGGCAATCCCGTCACGCCCTGCAACTATCTCCGCGCGCCGAGCGATTCGCTTTTCGTCGCCGGCAAGGTCCATTTCTGCCACCAGGACACGGCCAACGTGGCCTACGCCGACGGGCACGTCGAGTCGACGGACAAGAAACACCTCTACAACCCGGGCACGCCGGCCGTCGGGGCGCTCTCCGAGGATGATTCCGCCTACGACCTGGAGTAGCCGCCGCGCGTTGTTGGCCGGCAACGAAGACTCCCGTTATGGTGACCCACCGCAACACTTTCGACTTGGGCCCAGCCGGCCGGCGAAGCGTCTCCCGACATAAGCCATTGAGCAACGGTCGGATAGAATATTGACTGTCTTGACGCAGCCCGGGCGGCACAGGATTTGCGTTAGGCAATGCCGATGATGTTGCACTTCGATCTTTGAGCGAATTCCATTGCAGCAGGTGTCCCGAGTGTGTCGGGACGACAAGGGAAGGCCGTGCAAATCGGCCGCGGACGCGCCGCTGTAACCGGTGACGACCGCCGGAACAAGCCACTGCGTCGACGTCAGTCGGCGTGGGAAGGTCCGGCGGGAGGATGACCCGGAAGCCAGAAGACCTGCCTGCCGCCAACCTGGTTGCGCCTTCGCGAGCCCAGTGTCTGACGGGCGGCGAGCCGGCCTCCCGCAGGGGAGCCGCGCTCGGCAGTCCTGTCGTCAGACGCCTCATCGGCCGCCGGGACCGATGCACTGCGCCCCGGCGCTTCGGTTCGCGAGGTTCCGGGGCGACTTCATGTCGTGGCTTGCCGCGCCCCCTCCAGGTTGATGATCGCGCCGTCTCGCGCCCGGACAGTGCGGTCCACCAGGATGGGCTGATGCAGACCCCGCCGAGGGGGAAAGGAGAACGCGTACCGCAAGACGACACCGAAGCCGCACCGTAGAACTGGTATTGCGCCCGGGCCGACGAGGCCGGGGCGCGCAGAGTCGCAACACTTACTGGAAGGGGTACGCACATGAAGCGCATTTCCGTTTGCACATTGTCGGCTCTGTTGATTCTCGGCACCATTGGCCCGGCCTATGCCGGGTCGTTTGCCGGAGCGGTCATCTCCTATGATTCGGGCAGCACGCCGGCGCTGCAATGGCCGTCGAACCTCCCGTACGACAACCCCGCCGCCGCGCTCGGCATGCCCGACGGCGTGACCGGCGAAGAGGGTATCTTCGGGCCCAGCCTGCTGAGCCCGTTCAGCGGCGCCGATGAGCGGGCCGAGGTCGTGTCGGTCGGCGAGGGCGGGCATCTGACGCTCCAGCTCGCGAACTATGTTCTCATCGGACCGGGCCTTGATCTTGGTGTGATCGAAAACGCCGGGTTGCTCGACTCCGCCTGGCCGAACGGCGTCGCGGGAACACCCGCGGCAGTTCTCGAGCCCGCGGCGGCCGTCGTCGAGGTCAGTGAGAACGGGACCGACTGGGTCGACCTTGGGCAGTTGTCGTTCGATATACCCGCAAACTACTACACGAACGCGACCGCCTACAACGTCGATCCGCCCGAGCCGCCGCAGGTGGCCGATTTCTGCAAGCCATTCGATCCACCAGGCGGCCTGTCGGCGTTCGACGGACTCAACTTCGCGCAGATTCTCGCTCTGCTCGACGGGTCCGGCGGCGGCACCTGGCTCGACCTGTCGCCGAGCGGCCTCGCGCAGGTCGGCTACATCCGGTTCAGCGTCGCCGACGACAGCGATGCCGGCACGGAACTCAACTTCGACGTGGATGCGGTCTGTATCGCCAACGGCAAGGAAGGCGCCCCGGTCGGCGCCGCGCCGGTCTCGGAGCCGGCCGCGCTCGGGCTGGTCGCCGCGGCGTTCGGCGCCCGCGTGCTTCGCACGCGGCGGACGTAGCCCCACAGCCGAAGATCCGAAGGAGAGGGCGGGGCGGCCCCGTGCCGCTCCGCTCTTTTCTCTTTCGCCCGCCCTCGCGTGCCGCGCGGGCCGGAAAACCGGGACTGCCACTCGCTGGCTGTACCGGCTTTCCGGCCAATACCCCGAGCTCTTGGGATCGACTCTCGTCGTTCTACCGACTTGACCGTCTCGCGGCCGGTGATATACTCCGGTGCACACATTCGCGGAGCAACCGGTGGCGAAGCGCCCCCCCGACCCAAGAGACCTGTTTCAGGACGCGCTGACGGCGGCCATCTGCCTCTGGGCCGGCTACTTCCTGAGCCATAGCTGGGGGGCACTGCAGCAGGCCGAGCTTGCGCTGATCGCCGGCGGGGCGCTCGTGAGTCTCGCCGGTGCGTACCTGGCCCTGACGGACGAGGGCCGGCGGCCGCTCGGCGCGATGCTCCTCCTCGGCGGCCTCGTGGCGGCCGGGCTCGGCAGCGTGCGAGGGCTGGGCGCCGTCGCGCTGTTCCTTGTTGTGGGAGCGGCCCGGATCGTTCGTGCGCCGCGCTCCCTCCTCGCGCGGTTCGCGCTCGGCTGGTGTTTCGCCGGCCTGGCGCTCGCGGCGGGGCTGCTGGCGGCCGAAGCGATCTCATTGCTGATGGTCTTGAGCGCGGCCCTGATCGCGTGCCACGTCGCGCTCGTCGACGTGCTGCGGAGTCGCGAGCCGGTGGCGAGGGGCGTGTTCATCGCAGTCGTCGCCGGCATGCTCGTCATTCTGCTGCTGGTGGGCACGGACGGGCTGAAGGCCGACCACTCGCTCGTCGTCCTTGTGCTGTGCGCGTGGCCGGCCGTGCGGGCCCTGTTCCACGGATCTGCCGTGCTTCGCCGGTACGGAGCGGACTCGATCCGCTCGTTCGCCGGACTGGCCGTCGCCGACACGGCGTTGCTGGCGGCGGCGCTGCTGACGGCGCGGGTGGGCGAGGGGCAGCGGGCGCTCTCGGACCTGTCGCCGCCGCTCGTCCTGGCCGCGGCGGCCATCGTGCTGACGCGGATCGGGCCGGCGCTGTTGCGGAGGAAGGAGCCGCGGGGATAATGGAGCCCGGGGCCGGATTCGAACCGGCGACCTGAGCTTTACGAAAGCCCTGCTCTACCACTGAGCCACCCGGGCGGCGGCGCGTATTCTATTAGGTTCGACCGTTCTTTTCAAGGAGTGAGGTGATGGGACCCAACGAGATCCGATTCGATTTCACCAACGCGACGGCCGATGCGGTCCGCCCCGAACACGGGGTCGCGGCTGCGGACCTCGAGCCGGTCGCCGCGCGGCTGCCCGAGGCGCACGCCGCGCTGGCCGCGCTGCGCGCGTCCGGCGAGGTCGCGTTCTTCGACCTGCCGTACCGGGCCGAGAGCGTCCAGCGTGTCAAGGACGTCGCGGCGCAGGTCGCGGGAAGGTTCGACACGGTCGTCGTACTCGGGATCGGCGGGTCGGCGCTGGGGACCATCGCGCTCCGCACGGCTCTATGTCATCCGCTATATAACGAGCTGCCCGAGCTGCGGCGCGGCACGCCCCGGCTGTTCGTCGAGGACAACGTCGATCCCGACCGCCTCAGCGGGCTGCTCGACGTGCTCGACCCGAAGCGGACGCTCTTCATCGTCATCTCGAAGTCCGGCTCGACGGTCGAGACGATGAGCCAACTCCTGCTCGCGCGGTCGTTGCTCGGCGGCGAGATGAAGGAGAACGTCGTCGCCATCACCGACGAATCGAAGGGCTCGCTCCGGCCGATCGCCGACGCGGAGTGCCTCGCATCGCTCGAGGTGCCCGACGGCGTCGGCGGGCGGTTCAGCGTCCTCTCGCCCGTCGGCCTGCTGCCCGCGGCCATCTGCGGGATCGACATCGACGAACTGCTCGCCGGCGCGGCCGACGCCGACAAGGGCCGCTGCGCGGCCGCTTCGCTCGACGAGAACGACGCCTACATGGCCGCGGCCGTCGAGTATGTGCTCGACCGCAAGGGCCACAATCTCTCCGTGATGATGCCGTACGCGAGCGCGCTCCGCGACGTGGCCGACTGGTATTGCCAGCTCTGGGCGGAGAGTTTGGGCAAGACGCCCGACGTCGGCCCGACGCCCGTCAAGGCGCTTGGCGTGACCGACCAGCACTCACAGGTCCAGCTCTACCGCGAAGGCCCGAACGACAAGGTATTCTGCTTCCTGCGTGTCGAGAAGTTCAAGGCCGAGCTTGAGATTCCCGCCGGGTACGAGGACGTCGAGGCGCTCAGCTACATCGGCGGCCACACGTTCAACGAGCTGATCGAGTTCGAGCGGATCGGCACGGCGCTCGCGCTGACCGACGCGGCCCGGCCGAACTACACGATCACGCTGCCGGCCGTCACGCCGTACGCGCTCGGCCAGCTCTTCCACATGCTCGAGGTCAAGGCCGCGATGGCCGGACAGCTCTACGGGATCAACGCCTTCAACCAGCCGGGCGTCGAGGTGGGCAAGGTCCTCGCGTACGGCCTGATGGGCCGCGCGGGCTTTGGCCCCGCGAAGCAGTGGATCGAGGACAAGCAGGCCGGCCGGCCCGTGCCTCCGCTCCAGGACATGATCGACGGGCTCAAGTAGCCCGCTGCTGCAGGGGCGGGCGGCATCGTCTCCGCAGAGCTGATATTCTGATCTCGGGGTGCGGAAGGGCGCGCTCGCGTTTTCGGTCTGGGGACACGTACCGATCCCCTCCCGCCGGAGGCGGAAGGGGCTTCCGGTACATGTCCCCGTCCCGTTCTTCGCCCCACTCGCGCGCCGCCAGGGCCGGAAAACCGGGACTGCCACCCGCTGGCTGTCCCGGCTTTCCGAGTACCCCGCGTTCACAGTATCGACTCGTCCCCGCAGAGCGGATATTTTGAACGCGGGGTGGCCGACTGGCGCCTCCTCGTTCCGTGGCACGGCCATCTTGGCCGTGCGTCACACGCCCATCCTGGGCGTGTACGCCCACGGGCAGGCCTGTCCTGAGCGAAGTCGAAGGGATGCCCGTGGAACGCACGGGCGGGACGCCCGTGCCACGAAGGGGCGTCCCCTCAGATTCGCTGGCCTTCGCGCACGCATTCCCTTATCATAGATTCAGACGAACATCCACGCCCCTCTGTTGGAGAGACGCGATGATGAAGCACCGGGCCCGCCTCGCCTTGTTCCTCCTCGTGGCATTCAGCGCATCGTGCGGCGCGGTCTCCGAGCCCGAGACGTCCACGGACATCACCAAGCTCTTCAAGATGGTCTCCGGCGAATCGTGGTACGGCGTGTACTTCTCCAACAAGAAGAAGTGCGGCTACGCGCGGATGGAACTCGCCAAGGCGAAGCTCGACGGGCAGGAGTGCTACGTCTACCGGCTGTTCCTCGCCGTCGATTTCAAGATGGGCAACATGCGTCAGAAGCTGCTGGTCAAGGAACACCGTTACTACAAGCTGACCGGCGAACTGTTCTCCATCATTAACGCGACGAGGGGCATGCTGGGCAACTCGCGGACCGACTGCAAGGTCGCGGATGGCAAGTTCGTCGTCGAGTCGACCCTCGGCGGCCGGACGACGCGGAACGAACATCCCATCCCCGACGAGTCGCTCACCTCGGCCCTCGCCGCCCAGCGCCTGATCTCCGAGGGCAAGATCGGCGCGGAACTCGAGTCCACCCTCTTCGAGACGACGCTCGGGAAGCCGGTGACGATGCTCTCGAAGCTGGTCAAGATCGAGGACCGGGTCGTCGGCGGCGTCAAGACGCGCATCTACGCCGTCGAGAGCGAGTTCAAGGGCCTGGGCATGAAGGGGATGAGCCACGTCACCGCCGACGGCGACCTGATCGAGACCGTCGTCGCCGGCATCTTCACCCTCCGCAAGGAGCCGGAGGACACGGCGAAGGACATCAAGGCCGCGTTCGACATCGTCCGGGCCGGCATCATCGCGGTCGACAAGCCGATCAAGGACGGTGACGATCTCAAGGAACTCAAGCTGCGCCTGTCCGGCATTCGGAATGCTGAGGCGATGATCGACGACGACCGCCAGAAGTACGAGAGGGGCGAGGGGCCCGGCGCGAAGCACGTCGTGACGCTCACGGCCGCGGAGCCGCCCGCGGCGCCGCTGGCCTTGCCGATGACGCTCGGCCCGCAGGACGAAGCCGTCGCCAAGTGGCTCAAACCGTCGCGGTTCGCGCAGAGCGACGCGCCCGGGATCGTCAAGGCCGCGAAGAAGATCGTCGGCGGCGAGACCGATTCGTTCAAGGCCGCGGTGAAAATCCACGACTGGGTTTACGAGAACGTCGATAAGGTGTATCTCGCGGCCGTGTCGAACGCGGTCTCGGTGCTCGAGCAGAAGAAGGGCGACTGCTCCGAGCACGCCGTCCTCTTCGTCGCCCTCTGCCGCGCCGCCGGGATCCCCACGCGCGAGGTCGTCGGGATCGGCTACTCCGAGCAGATGGAGGGATTCGGCTACCACGCCTGGGGCGAGGTCTACGTGGGGAAGTGGATCGCGATGGACCCGACCTGGGGGCAGCGGCTCGCCGATCCGACGCACGTGAAGTTCGGCGTCGGCACGACCGACGCGCTCGGCACGATCGCCGGCCTCTTCGGTTCGCTCAAGATCGAGGTCATCGAGCAAAAGCGGAAGTAGTACGTTGGCGGAACATCCCCCGGACGACGATCTGGCGTATTGCCCCGAGTGCGGCGGCGAGGTCACCATCGACGCGCCCCACTGCCGGCATTGCGGCCGCTACATCACGCCCACGCTCAGTCGAAGGGGAGGCCGCCGGAAGGCGCTGCTGGCCATCATCGCGGCGCTCGTCCTCGCCGCATTCTTCTACCTGATGCTCTCTCCCTAGCGCGCCTCGATCGTGATCCTGCTCGTAATCATAATCGTAATCGATAGCCGCACACACGACGGCGATTACGATTAGGATTACGATTACGATGGAAACGGCGGCTGGGGCAGGGGGTCACAGCCAGCGCTTGCGCTTGAAGTAGAGAAAGAGCCCGGCGCCGAGCGCGAGCATGAAGGCGGACGTCCAGATCCACATGCCCGCGTCCTCGAGCCAGCGCGGCATGTCGAAGTTCATCCCGAAGATGCCGGTGATGAGCGTCAGGGGCATCATGATGACCGCGATGATGGTCAGGACCTTCATCACCTCGTTGAGCTGGTCGGACTTGACGGCGAGGCACACTTGAACCGTGCTGTTCACCTCCTCGCGGAACGTGTCGAGCTGGCTGTTCACCTGCTGGAGGTGTTCGGCGGCGGAGCGGAAGTAGACGGCGAATTCGCGCTCGATGATGTCGGTGTAGCCGCTGATGAGCGAGCGGAGCACGCCGAGCTGGGGCACGGTCGCCCGGCGGATCTCGAGGATGTCGCCTTTGATCTTCATGAGGTCGCCGAACGTCTCGGTCGTCGGGTTCGACGCAACGGCCTCCTGCGTGGCATCAATCCGCCGGTCGATCGCGTTGAGGATCGGGAGGTAGTCGTCGACCATTGCGTCCGCTATAAAATACAGCATAAAGTCGCAGCCGCGGGACATGATCCACGGGTTCGCCTGCACGCGGTTCTCCATGTCCTTGACGCTCGCAATCGGGCCGCTGCGGACGGTCACGATGAAGTTGTTGCCCAACAGGAAATCGATCTCGATCGTGTCCATCCCGCCCTTTTCGAGGTTGGGGGAGGGCGCGTGCAGCACGAGCAGGAGGTGGTCCTGGAACGTCTGCATCTCGGGGCGTTCGAGCGGCGTCAGCACTTCCTCGATCGCGATCGGGTGGATTTTCAGGTCGTCGGTCAGAAACGCGACGTCTTCCTGGCTGATGTCTTCGATGTCGATCCAGACCTCGTTCCCCGAGTCCTGCAGGAGTTCGCGGGTCCGCTCGACCGTGAGGTCCATCTCGACGTCGCCGTCTTTCAGGTACGCGCGTGCGTGAAACACGGTGCACCCCCTTTCCAGCCGTGTCAAATGGCAACGCTCAAACACCAGGACCCGCCCGCGGCATATCGGGCCGCAGCCGGTCTGCTACTTGAGCTGTAACACTTCAGCCAAGTGAAGCAGACGCGGAAAACGGGACAGCCAACGGGTGGCAGTCCCTGTTTTCCGCCTGCGTGTCTCGACAGCGCTGCGGGCGAAAAACGGGGACTGGCACCAGCGAAGCGAACGAAGTGAGCGTAGACGTGCCTGTACCCGCTTTTCGTCGTCGTTACCCCACTCGGCTGAAGTGTTACCTTGAGCTTTGTCATTTGGCCGTTGCCTTGCTCTGTCGAAAAGCGAGATCCTTCGCTGACGCTCAGGATGACACGAACACGCGAATCCCGCGACCATTGTCATTCTGAGTGGAGCGAAGAATCTCTACGCTGTCACAAGAGTCGGTTTTCGACAGAGCACCGTTGCTTCTCCTATTCGTCGTGATGCGTGGTCGTCAGCCGGCCGGCGGCCTCCGCCTCTTTGTAGCGCTCGGGCAGATGTTGCTTGACCTGCTCGATCATCTCATCGTCCGAGACGGCCGTCGTTCGGCCGTGGACGTTGTACTCGTCGTCGACCCACCGCATGATCTTGACCATGGCGATCTTGCGGACGCGCCCCTTGCCCTCGAGCCCGAGGAAGTTGTTGACCCAGAGCGAGACGCCCTCGGACCCGGACTTGTCGGTGATGGCGACCTCGGGCGGCCGGTCGAGCAGCGCCTCGGTGTCGAAGATGTTGTAGATCCGCTCGTCGGCCAGGAGCCCGCCTGCGTGGATGCCCGCGCGGGTCTTGTGGAAGCTGTCGCCCACGAGCGGATACCGCACCGAGATCCGCGTCCCGATCGAACGGTAGTATTCGGCGATCTCCGTGATGACGCGCGTGTCGACCCCGTTCAGGTCGCCCTTGAGCCCGACGTACTCGATGATGGCGCCCTCGAGCGGCGGGTTGCCCGTGCGTTCGCCGATCCCCAGGAGCGTCGCGTTCAGCGCGTCGCATCCATACAGCCACGCCGTCGTCCCGTTGGCGAAGACGCGGTGGAAGTCGTTGTGGCCGTGCCATTCGAGGCATTCGGCCGGCACGCCGCACTCGTGTGTCATCAGGAGCACGATCTTCGGCACGCTCCGCGGCAGCTCCGCGCCCGGATACGGCAGCCCGAATCCCATCGTGTCGCACAGCCGGACCTTCACCTTCTTCTCGGGCGGCAGATCTTCGGACAGCCGCATCAGCTCCTGCACGAACGGGACGACGAAGCCGTAGAGGTCGGCGCGGGTCACGTCTTCGAGGTGGCAGCGCGGGCGGATGCCGTGTTCGAGCGCGGCCGTCACGACGCCGAGGTACTTGTCGAGCGCCTTCCGCCGGTCGAGTTTGAGCTTGAGGAAGATGTGGTAGTCGGAGCAGGACGTGAGCAGGCCCGACTCGGGCAGCTCCATCTGCTTGACGAGTTCGAGGTCGCCCTTCTCCGCGCGGATCCAGCCGGTGATCTCCGGATAGCGGAGGCCCAGCTCGCGGCACGCGTCGACGGCCTCCCGGTCCTTCTTGCTGTAGAGGAAGAACTCGGTCTGGCGGACGACCCCGTTCGGGCCGCTGAGGCGCGAGAGGAGTTCATACAGGTGAACGATCTCGTCGACGGTGTAGGGCGTGCGGGCCTGCTGGCCGTCGCGGAACGTCGTGTCCGTGATGACGAGGTCGCGGTCGGCGGCCTTCGACAGGTCGACCTCGTAGGTCTGCCCGTCGAGGGTCTCGGTCGCGACGCCATCGAAGCAGATCCGCGGCGGGAGCGAGTGGGGGAACATGTCGTCGAAGAGCCGCGGCTCCTGGACTTCTTGCAGTGGTCGGATATTGGCCATCGGGTAGAGTTTCCTGATTGTGACCTTGTTGAAACGAAGCCCGGACCGGCCCGGGAGGTGGGCCTCGAACGTTTGACTCCGCGACTTTTTAGCGCAAACCCCGCGCCAAGTCAATCAAAAAGGGGGGAAGGGGGCGTTCGGTGTCCGTGTGCAATGACGCTCGTCGGTGTGCGCGGGCGGTTCGAGCTGATTGGCACGCCAATCAGCCAACCGCCCCTGCGAACGGCCGATGCGGTGGGGCAGCATTCCTGCGGGGGCGCGTTGTCAGTCGCCGCACGTCGGGCACTGCGTCTTGACCTCCGGGCAGCGTGTCTCTTCCGGCGGGCACTTCGTGCTCTTCGTCGGGCAGCTCGTCTTTTCTTTCGGGCAGTGAGTGTCTTCGAGCGGGCACCTGGTGTTCTTCACCGGGCACTCGGTCTCCGCCCTCGGGCACTTGGTGTCCTTCTCCGGGCAGTACGTGGCCTCTTTGGGGCACGTCGTGTTCACCATAGGACACATGGTGTGCTCCTCGGGGCAGCCCGTCACATCGCAGACCGTGGACTCGTTGGGGCACGCGGTGTCTCTCGGGGGGCATTCCGTATACGCATAGGGGCACTCGGTGTCGGATACCGGGCAGAAGGTCTTGCCGGTCATGGGCCCGCACACCGTGGACTCCTGCGGGCACTTGGTCTGCTTCGGCGGACAGTTCGTCCTCTCCTTGGGGCACCACGTTTCGCCCGTCGGGCACTTCGTCGTCTTCACCGGGCACTCGGTCTCCGCCCTCGGGCATTTGGTGTCCTTCTCCGGGCAGAACGTGCCCTGTTCGGGGCACGTCGTGTTCACAACGGGACACATGGTGTGCTCCTCGGGGCAGCCCGTCACATCGCAGACCGTGGGCTCGTTGGGGCACGCGGTGTCTCTCGGGGGGCATTCCGTATACGCATAGGGGCACTCGGTGTCGGATACCGGGCAGAAGGTCTTGCCGGTCATGGGCCCGCACACCGTGGACTCCGCCGGGCATTTGGTCGTCTTCGGCGGGCAGCTCGTCTTTTCTTTCGGGCAGTGAGTGTCTTCGAGCGGGCACCTGGTGTTCTTCACCGGGCACTCGGTCTCCGCCCTCGGGCACTTGGTGTCCTTCTCCGGGCAGTACGTGGCCTCTTTGGGGCACGTCGTGTTCACCATAGGACACATGGTGTGCTCCTCGGGGCAGCCCGTCACATCGCAGACCGTGGACTCGTTGGGGCACGCGGTGTCTCTCGGGGGGCATTCCGTATACGCATAGGGGCACTGGGTGTCGGACACGGGGCAGAAGGTCTTGCCGGTCATGCTCCCACACACCGTGGACTCCTCCGGGCACTTCGTGTTCTTCGTCGGGCAGCTCGTCCTTTGCTTGGGACACGACGTGTCGCTCGTCGGGCACTTGGTCGTCTTCGCCGGACACAGGGTCTCTGCCTTCGGGCATTCGGTCACCTTCATCGGACAGCTCGTCTTCACCTTGGGGCAGAGCGTGGAGATCCACGGGCACGTCGTCCCGCGCGTCGGGCACTGCGTCTCTACCCTTGGGCAGGCGGTCGGGCTCTCCGGGTAGATCGTGCACTCGAGTCCCCGGCCGGCGGCGACAATCGGCCACAGCAAGCACGTAGCCAGAATGAACAGTATCACGGTCCCTCGGCTCATGGCATTCCTCCTCAGTCTACACGCCGGCATCCGAACCTTCTCTGCTGGAACCCACCCCTCCAATAGAACATATAGCCCACCGGGTGCCGCAGGTCAAGCGAAACTTCGCCGCTCGTTGCGGCGTTGGCGGGTCGAGCCCGTCGCCCCGCATGCGGGCGAAGATGAGTTGAAGCCCGGGGTGCCACGTCCTATAATCGCTGCGCTATGCCCGACGCATCGGATAATCCGCTCATCGTGCAGAGCGACCGGACGCTGCTGCTCACGGTCGACAGCCCGCTCTACGCGGAGGCACGCGACGCGCTCGCGTGCTTCGCCGAGCTTCAGAAATCGCCCGAGCACATCCACACCTACCGCCTCACCCCGCTCTCGCTCTGGAACGCGGCCGCCGCGGGCCACTCGGCCGACGAGGTCGTCGACGCGCTCACCCGCTTCTCCCGCTACGACGTGCCGCAGAACATCGTCGCCGAGGTCCGCGACTACGTCGCCCGATACGGCCTGCTCAAGCTGCTGCGGCGCGACGACAAGCTTGTGCTCGTGTCCGAACGCGAGGACCTCATCACCGAGATCTGGCACAATCGGTCGGCCCGGCCGACGCTGATCGCGCAGCTCGACGCCAACACGCTCGAGGTCGCGCCGGAACAGCGCGGGCACGTCAAGCAAGCGCTCATCAAGATCGGGTTCCCGGTCGAGGACCTCGCCGGCTATGTCCCGGGCGAGGACTTGCTCGTCGCGATGCGCGAAACGACCCTCGACGGGCAGCCGTTCCGGCTGCGCAAGTACCAGACCGAGGCGGCCGATATCTTCCACGCGGGCGGGACCGAACGCGGCGGGTCCGGCGTCGTCTGCCTCCCGTGCGGCGCCGGGAAGACGGTCGTCGGCATGAGGGCGATGGCGACGCTCGGCAAGCACACCATCATCCTCTGCACGAACATCACGGCCGTGCGGCAGTGGATTCGCGAGCTGCTCGACAAGACGACGCTCCGCGAGGATGAGATCGGCGAGTACACCGGCGAGACGAAGGAGCTGCGGCCCGTCACGGTCACGACGTACCAGATCCTGACGTATCGCAGGAAGAAGGGCGAGCCGTTCCCGCACTTCGAGATCTTCAACGCGATGAACTGGGGGCTCATCATCTACGACGAGGTCCACCTGCTGCCCGCGCCCGTCTTCCGGCTCACGGCCGAGATTCAGGCGCGGCGGCGGCTCGGGCTGACGGCGACCCTCGTCCGCGAGGACGGACGCGAGGACGACGTCTTCAGCTTGATCGGCCCGAAGAAATACGACGTGCCGTGGAAGGTGCTCGAGCAGCAGGGCTGGATCGCGACGGCCACGTGCACCGAGTTGCGCGTCGACCTGCCCGAAGACCTGCGGCTCGAATACGCGCTCGCGCCGCTCCGGACGCAGATGCGGATCGCCGCGGAGAACCCCGCGAAGTTCCCCGTCGTGCAGCGGCTGGTCGAGCGGCATCGCGGCGACCGCGTCCTCATCATCGGGCAGTATCTCGCGCAGCTCCACAGCATCAGCGAGGCGCTCGATGCGCCCATCATCACGGGCAGGACGCGGAACGCCGAACGCGAGCGGCTCTTCGGCGCGTTCCGCACGGGCGAGGTGCCGCTCCTCATCGTCTCGAAGGTCGGAAACTTCGCCGTCGACCTGCCCGACGCGAACGTCGCGATCCAGGTCAGCGGCACGTTCGGCTCGCGGCAGGAGGAGGCGCAGCGGCTCGGCCGCATCCTCCGCCCGAAGGCCGAGGGAACGACGGCACGGTTCTATGCCATCGTGACCCGCGACACGAAGGACCAGCAGTTCGCCGCCAACCGCTCGCTTTTTCTCACGGAACAGGGATACTCCTATGAGATCCTCAACGCGGACGACGCGCCGCTCCGCTGAAGATCGTGCGCCCTGGGGTGGCCCCGACTGTGTCGGGGTCGCCGCGTCTCGCAGAGCTGGATTCTCCGCGAGACGTGAGTCTTTGCTGAAAGCGAACACCAACGGGCTTGGCCCCCATGGCAGGGCCGGGCCCGCCGAAGGCGACAAGAGGGGCACTATTGAAGCTCACGTTGAGAATGGAACAAAACGGAGGAACAACAGAGGTCCTTCGCTTCGCTCAGGATGACACAACTGCAGCCTGCTGCGTGGGATATGTCATTCTGAGCGTCAGCGAAGAATCTCCGGAACGCGTTGGCCGTTTCCATTATCAACATGGAACTCAATAACGGCCCTCTTGCGGCCTACGGCCGCCCGGACGAAGTCCGGGCCACCCGGCAGCCAGGCGTGGCGCGGTGTCTGGCAGAGCAGCGACGCATGAGTCGTGGAGTATCGGAGTGAATCTCGACCAGCTTCTCGGGACCTTCAGCGTCGAACAACTGCAGGATCTCGCCGCCGTGTGGGCGCCCGAGGAGCCGCCGTCCAACTCGAAGCTCGAGCTCTTCCGGCTGCTGCGCGACCGCATGGTCGATCCGGCGGGCACGCGGCGGTGCCTCGAAAGCTGCGGCCGGCTCGAGCGCGGCATCGTGCGCAAGCTGCTGCGCTCGCCGGGCGGCTCGCAGTCCGTCGCCGTCCTCGGCGCCACATCATCCGACCGGCCGCGGTCGACCGACGACACCCGAGCGGCCATCTCCGAGCTCGGCGGGATGGGGCTCGTGTACATCGAGCCGGAGAAGCGATGGGAGAGCTACGGAGCCGCGCGCGTCTGCATCCCCGACGATCTCGTCGGCCCGCTCCGCGCGGTGACGGGCATCGACGACCGTTCGTGGGCGGAGGCGCTCGGGCTGGCCGCGTCTCTTGAGTCGCTGTCGGACGCGGAGCAGACGGCCCGGCTCGACGCGGCGGGCGCGAAGTCGGTCGATGATCTGTGCGCCGCCGACGCCTGTTCGCAGCGCCTCGCGGCGCTGCCCGAGCCGCTGCGGGCCCTCGTCGTCGCCGCCGTCCGCGAGCGCGCGGGCATCGTGCCGCTCGAAGATCTGCCCCGTCTCGGCGTCGACCTGCCCGAGCCGGACGACTCGACCGTCGCGGGCTGGCGGGCGGAACTCGAGGCGAACCTGATCGGCACGGTCGGCGACGTGTCGCTCCTCGACTACGGGATCGCGCTCGACGGTCGTGTGCTCGCCGTGTTCGGCGAGGTCGTGGAGGCGTTACTGTCCGCCCCGGTCGACGATCCCGACGACGCGGCCGACCCGGTCGGCCCCGACTTCCTGCTCGACCTGCAGGAGCTGCTCTCGACGGTCCGCGAGTCGGGCGCGCGGCTCAAGGCCTCGGGCGAACTGACGAGCGCCGCGCGCAACCGGATCGTGGCGAAGATGAACCGGCCCGGCCTGCCGCTCGTGGACTCGAACGATCTGCTCGAGCTGCGTGTCGCGTGCGCGGAGACGCTGCGGCTCGTCGAGCGTTCGGACGACGCGCTCCTCGTGCCGCGATCCGGCTGGGAATGGGAGAGCCGGCCCTACGAGCAGAAGGCGGCGGACCTCTTCGGGCTCGTCGGCTTCGGCCTGCCGGCCCCGCGCTCGAAGCACCACCACGACGGGCTCTGCGCGGCCGCGCTGCTCAAGACGATGGAGCCGGGCGCCTGGCGCCACGCCGGCTCCCTCGCAAACACGGCGCTCCGGCGGTACGTCGCCGGGCTCGACGCGGCCGACCTGCGTGGGCGCATCTCCGACGCCGTCCACGAGGTCGAGCAGTACGTGTTGCCGCCGTTCCCGACGATCGCGCGCCTCGCCGAGGACCTGCACGACCGGGTCGTCGTGGAAGCGTACGCAATCGGCATCCTCGACCTGGCGACGGACGGCGACGGCGTCGTCGCGGAACGGCTGAGCGACTTCGGTGCGACGGCCGCCGGGGTCGAGCGCGGCGAGCGTGCGCCCGCCGCACTCATCGCGACCCCCGACTTCGAGGTCATCATCCTGCCCGAGGGCGACACGACGCGCCTGCGCTACGAGGTCGGGCAGTTCGCCGCCCGCGAGAAATTCGAGCAGACCTACCACCTGCGGATCACGAAGGAGCGTGTCGAGGAGGCCGTCGTCCGCGGCCTGAGCGCCGAGCGAATGATCCAGGCGCTTCGCGGCCACGCCGGGGGCAGGGCGGTTCCGCAGAACGTCGAGTCGTCCATCCGCGGCTGGGCCGAGCGGGTGCGCGTGGCGACGGTCGAGCATGTCTACGTGGTCGAGCTGTCCGACGAGCGCCTGCTCGACATCGCCGCAGAGTTTCCAGAGCTGAAGAAACTGATCGTCCGGCGGGTCTCGCCGACGGCGCTCGCGCTGTCGGAGCGCCCGACCGACCGCCGGCTGCTGGCCGAGCTGTGTCGGCTCGGCATTCACGTGCGGTGAGCCGCGGCCCGGAGGGGGCGGCGACCGCTGATGACGGACCTTTTGGAGGAGGACAGATGCGAAATGCCTTGATTCTTGGCGTGCTCGTTCTGCTCGTGCTGGCCGCGGCCGGGTGCCGGACGTACTCGGGTGGCGTCGCCCCGTCGAACGTCCCGCTCGCGCCGGACAGCTACACGAAGGGCGCGCGGGTATCGGGGACGTCGTGGGGCATCTACATCTTCTGGTTCATCCCGGTCGGGTTCCCGAGCACCGAGGTTGCGCTGGACGACGCGCTGCGGCAAAGCAACGGGCGGCCGCTGGTGGGCGTGACGACGGACACGCGGCACTACTTCTGGCCGATGATCGTCTACCTCGAGCGGATCAAGGTCGACGGGACGACGGCTCTGCCGATGTCGAAGCCCAAGTGAGCCGAATGACCGCAGGCCGCCGCCCGGCTTTGCGCCGCGGGGATGCTGCGCCGTGAGACAGGGGTTGCAATCGCGCGCGAAAACCAGACAATATCGGCTTCCGGCCGCCCCAAGGAGACCGCGATGGGCCCCGAAGAGCAGCAGCGCACCATGAAGGTCGATGCCCTGACTGTCGGGCCGATGCAGACCGTGTGCTACATCGTTTCCGACAAGGCGACGGACGAGCTGATGGTGATCGACCCCGGCGGCGACCCCGAGATGATCCTCGAGTCGGTCCGGATGGCCGGGACCGATCCGAAGTTCATCGTCGACACGCACGGGCACGCCGACCACATCGCGGGCAACGCCGCGCTGGTCGAGGCGTTTCCCGCAGCGGAGTTGTGCATCCATCCGGTCGACGCCGACCTGCTCGAGAAGCCGACGAAGAATCTGTCGGCCTTCTTCGGTGTGCCGCTCGCGTCGCCACCCGCGACGCGCATGCTCGAGGAGGGCGACGTCCTTCTGCTCGGAGCGAACGAGTTCCGCGTCATCCACGTGCCCGGTCACACGCCCGGCGGGATCGCGCTCTACTGGTCCGGCACCGACTCCGTCGCGGGGATGCTCTTCTGCGGCGACGCGCTCTTTGCGAGTGGGATCGGCCGCACCGATTTCCCCGGCGGCGACGAGGCCGCGCTCTTGGGGGGCATCCGCGACAAGCTGCTGACGCTGCCCGACGACACCCTCGTCCTCCCGGGGCACGGCCCCGCGACGACGATCGGCCGCGAGAAGCAGATGAACCCATTCTTCGAACAGGAATGGCGAGAGCAAACCACCGCGCAGTAACTGAGAGGAGCCGCGAATGTCCGACAAGAAAGTCGACGAGGAATGGAAGAAGCAGGCCCGGGCCGAGAAGGAACGCCTGGCGCAGGAGACGGACCGGGAGCCGGCGGGCCCGCCCCCCGATCCCTCGCTCTCGATGATCATCTCGTCGTTCGTCGCGCAAGCCCTCATCGCGCTCGGCGAGATCGAGAGCCCCGTGGACGGCCAGCGGACCCGCGACCTCGAGGCCGCCAAGTTCACCATCGACCTGCTCCAGGTCCTGTTCGACAAGACGCAGGGCAACCTCGACGACGATGAGCAGAAGATGCTCGAGGCCGCTCTCTACGACCTCCGCATGCGCTACGTCCAGGCCAGTTCGTGAGAGGGAACCGCGTGATCGGCCTCAATGAAACGGCCGGCCTCCGGCCCGACCCGGGCGGCGACGAGGCGTGTATGGTCGAGGCGCTCGGCCAGGCCCTGCTCGCGCTCGAAGACGACGAGGTGCCCGTCGGGGCCGTCATCGTGCAGGACGGCCGGATCATCGGCCGCGCCCACAACCAGCGCGAGCGGCTTCACGATCCGACCGCGCACGCCGAGATGATCGCCATCACCCAGGCGGCCGAACACGTCGGCGACTGGCGGCTCGAACGCTGCACGATGTACGTCACGCTCGAACCCTGCGCGATGTGCGCCGGCGCCATCGTGCTCGCACGCCTCCCGCGGCTCGTCTTCGGCGCGACCGACCCCAAGGCGGGGGCCGTCGGCTCGCTCTACGACATCCCGCGCGACGACCGGCTCAACCACCTCGTCGAGGTGACCGGCGGCGTGCTCGAACAGGAATGCGGCGAGATCCTGACCGAGTTCTTCAAGCGGAAGCGGCAGACGACCTGAACGGGCGGGCCGTTTCCCTCGCGACACCTGTGGCGGTATAATCCGGGCCTATGAACATCCTTCATCTGATTACCGGGCTGGGGCAGGGCGGCGCGGAACAGATCGTGCTCGACCTCGCCCGCGGGCTCGACCGCGAGCGCCACAAGATATCCGTCTGCTCCATCCTCGACGTCTCGGGCGCCTACGGCGTCTACGCCGCGCGGCTCCGTGAACTGGGCGTCGATGTCCTCTCGCTCGGCCTGACGCGCAAGTGGCAGATCCGGCGGGCGCTCGCGCTCGAAAACGTGCTCCGCGACCTCAAACCCGACGTTCTCCACTGCCATATGTTCCACGCGAACGTGCTCGGCCGCTGGGCGGGGAACCGCGTCGGCCTGCCGCACATCATCGCGACCGTCCACATCGCCGAACGCCGCTGGCGGCCGTGGCGGTTCTGGCTCGAACGCCGCACCGATCCGCTCGGCAGCGTGACCGTCTGCGTGTCCCATTCCGTCCTCGAGTTCCACGCGCGGCGGACGCGCGTGCCGCGGGACCGATTCGTCGTCGTCCCGAACGGGATCGACACCGCGCGATTCGCCGAGCCGGGGCGCGCGCCTGCCGAGCTGCGGCGGGAGCTGGGCATCGGGCCGGGCTCGAAGGTCATCGGAAGCGTCGGGCGGCTCGACGAGCAGAAGGGCCACCGCTATCTCATCGATGCGTTTGGAAAGATGGCGGGCGAGCGGGCCGATGTCGAGCTGGTCATCGCCGGCGACGGGCCCCAGCGGCACAAGCTCGAGCGGCTGGCCGGCCGCACCGGCTGCAGCGCCCGCATCCACCTGATCGGCCGCCGGCCCGACGTGCCCGACCTGCTGCACGCCTTCGACGTGTTCGCGCTCGCGTCGGTCTACGAGGGCCTGCCGCTGGCGCTCATCGAGGCGATGGCCGCGGGCGTGCCGGTGGTCGCGTCGGCCGTTGACTCCGTCCCGGAGGTCCTCGTCGCGGGCCGTCTCGTCCCGCCGCGCGATCCCGAGCGGCTCGCGGAGGCGCTGCTCGACGCGCTCGACCATTCGGACCCCGAACAGACGCGCCGGGCCCAGGAGCACGCGCGCGAGCACCACGACGTTTCGACGATGGTGGCGGGTTACGCGGAGTTGTACGATTCGCTCGCCGCCGGTTCCGCATCCGGCTGAGGGAGTTGGGCTGGAGTTGCCGTGTTGAAGATCACGTGAAGACACACAAGAGGGATTCTTCGCTCTGCTCAGAATGACAGCATGTGGCGACCCGTACCGGTTGTCATCCTCAGCGTCAGCGAAGGATCTCGTTTTTCAACAAAGCGGCCTAGAGCCGGGCCATCTGGAAATCGCCGTCGGTGAAGGGCAGGTCGCCGGCCGACAGCTTCGCGCGGCCGAGGCGGACGCCCTTGCCGAAGTTGGCCGCCGCGATGCCGAACGCGACGCCGTCGTTCTCCGCGTCGTAGCCGCCGATTCGCAGGCTGGCGATCGCGCCGGCGCCCGAGGCGAACTGGGCTCCCTGGCCCTGCTGCTGGGCGACGCTCAGCGAACTGCCCGCGCCCCACCAGCCGACCTGCAGACGCCCGGCATTGCCCGCGATGTCCCACGTCGCACCGACGATGTGCCCGCTGATCCGCGCCGACCCGAGGGCGAGGTCCCGGCCGCCGGTCGGGCCGGTCAGCGTCGCGTCGGCGCCGAAGTGGCCCGCGGCGCCCGTCCGCTTGTCGACGCGGGTCGAGAGCGAACCGATGCTCTCGGCCACGATGCTGCCGGCCGACCACTCGGTCGCCATGAGCCGGGCGATGTGGCCGTCGACGTCCAGATCGGCGCTGACGACCTTGCCCAGCCGCAGCGAGTCGATGTCGGACCCGCAGACGAGCGTCCAGTTGTCAATCTCACCGCTGATGATGACCTTGCCGAGGCGCCCGCCGATGGTCCACACGGCGTCGCTCAGGCCGCTCGTGAGCCGCAGACGGCCCAGAGAGCCGCTGATGTCGACGTCGCCCGTCAGCGTGACGCCGCGGAGCGAAAGCGAGCGGACGGATCCGTCGACGACGAGGTCGCCCACTTCGACGTTGCCCGTCTTCGAGGTGATGCGGAGGGACGAGCGGCTGTTCGTGCCGGAGAGGACGATGCGTTCGAAGCCCGACTCGCCCTCGATCGTCGCGTAGCCGCTGCCCTTGAGCGAGAACGTCACGAGCCCGCGGCCCGCGGGGAGCGAGAGGGTCGTCGTCCGGCCGTTGATCGTCCCGAACCGCCACGCGACGCTGAGCAGGTCCTCGGCCACCAGGGTGCCGGGTCCGGACTCAAGCTCGCCGACCAGGCCGTTGATATCGACCACCGCGAGGAGGTGATACTGGCCCGGGGCCAGGTCGCCGGGGACGGCCGTGCTGAGCGCCAGGTCGATCGACTCGCCCGCGCCGACCAGGATCGAGCGGTTCGAGAGCGTCGCGAGCACCACGTCGCCGTCGCCGAGCGTGTCGTCGGTCGAGGCGTAGAGGATGATGTTGACCGTGCCGGAGACCTCGCCGCCGGTGCCGTTGGTCAGGGCGATGGGGGCGCTGAGCGAGCTGCCGGGCTTGGCCGTCGACGCTCCGGTGACCTTCTTGAACCGGCCCGTCATCCGGCCCGGCTCCGCGAGCGAGACCAGGAACGTGCCCAGCGAGCCGGATGCCACGGAGTTGCCGGTCGTGTCGCTGACGGCTCCGGCCCGCAGGAGCACGGTGTAGGTCCCGTTGTCGGTGTGGTCCCACGCGCCGCCCGGCGGGACGACCCGATACGTGGCCGTCCGCGGCGTGCCGTCGCTCTCGACGTCGACGTCCACGAGCGTCGCGCTGACCTCGTAGCCATTGGGCCCGATGACGACCACGTCGCTGTTGTCGAGGTCCGACACGTCCACCGCTTCGTCATCGGAGAAGGTGACCTTGAACGTATAGGTCGTTCCCGTGTGCGTCACTTTCTTGGCGATCAGCTCGGCCGTCGGGGCGACGGCGTCGGCGATCGCCACCTGGAACGTGCCGAGCGCGCCGGCGTCGGCAAGATTGCCCGACGTGTCGCTGACCTGTCCGGCCCGGAGCGAGACGGTGTAGACGCCGCTGTCGTCGCGGGCCCACTCGCCGCCTGGGCCGGTGATCCGATAGGTCGCCGTGATGGGCGAAGCGTCCGTCTCGGCGTCGACGCTGACGAGTGTCGCGACTTGCTCGTAGTCGTTCGGGCCGGTGACGACGACATCACCCGTGCCGATGTCCGATCGGTCGACGGCGACGTTGTCGGCGTAGACGACGCGGAACGTGTGGACGCCGTCGCCCGGCGTCGTGATGTTCTCGATGGTCAGGTCGGCGACGGGCGCGGTCGCGTCGGCGATCGCCACCTGGAACGTGCCGAGCGCGCCGGCGTCGGCGAGATTGCCGGACGTGTCGCTGACCTGTCCGGCCCGGAGCAGGACCGAGTAGACGCCGTTGTCGGCCTGGCCCCACTCACCTTCCGGGGCCGTGATCCGGTACGTGGCCGTGATGGGCGAGCCGTCGGTGCCGCTGTCGACGCTGACGAGCGTCGCGATCTGCTCGTATCCGTTCGGGCCGGTGACCACGACATCACCGGTCCCGATGTCCGAGCGGTCGACGGCGACGTTGTCGGCATAGACGACGCTGAACGTGTGCGTCGCGGCGGGCGTCGTGATGTTCTCGATGGTCAGGTCGGCGACCGGCGCGGTCGCGTCGGCGATCGCCACCTGGAACGTGCCGAGCGTGCCGCTCGCGGCGAGATTGCCCGACGTGTCGCTGACCTGGCCGGCCCGGAGCGAGACGGTGTAGACGCCGCTGTCCTCGCGGGCCCACTCGCCGCCTGGGCCGGTGATCCGATAGGTCGCCGTGATGGGCGAAGCGTCCGTCTCGGCGTCGACGCTGACGAGCGTCGCGATCTGGCTGTAGCCGTTCGGCCCGGTCACCTGCACGTCGCCGCTGCCGATGTCCGAGCGGTCGACGGCGACGTTGTCGGCATAGACGACGCTGAACGTGTGCGTCGCGGCGGGCGTCGTGATATTGCTGACGTCGAGGTCGGCGGTCGGCGCGACCGTGTCGGTGATTTCGACGGCGAACGTGCCGAGCGTGCCGCTGGCGGCGAGGTTGCCGGACGTGTCGCTGACCTGGCCGGCCCGGAGCGAGACCGTGTAGGTGCCGTTGTCTGCGAGGTCCCACTCGCCCTCCGGCGCCGTGATCCGGTAGGTGGCCGTGATGGGCGAGCCGTCGGTCCCGCTGTCGACGCTGACGAGCGTCGCGACCTGCTCGTAGCCGTTCGGGCCGGTGACGGCGACGTCGCCGGTGCCGATGTCCGACCGGTCGACGGCGACGTTGTCGGCGTAGACGACGCGGAACGTGTGCGTCGCGGCGGGCGTCGTGATGTTCTCGACGGTCAGGTCGGCGACGGGTGCGACCGTGTCGGCGATGTTGACCGCGAACGTGCCAAGCGTGCCGCTTGCGGCGAGGTTGCCGGATGTGTCGCTGACCTGGCCGGCCCGGAGCGAGACCGTGTAGGTGCCGTTATCGGCGA
>CAYLQD010000007.1:0-64314 GCA_964385685.1 uncultured Planctomycetota bacterium
CCTGCCGCTTCTCGCCTTAGCCACAAATCCAGAAACCCCTTTGCGGAATCGCTGAGGCGGCGGGGGAGGGGGATTCGGCGGCTGGCTCACGCTTCCGCCACACGAGGTTGGCGAGCGTGAAGAGCAGGGCGGCGATCAGGAGGACGGGAACGAGGAGCGCGAAGGCGACGTACGAGAGGATGTAGAGGCAGGCGAGGAAGAGGAGCCCGAAGCCGGCGGGCCCGCCGGCCGGCATCGTGCCGCTCATGATGCTCGTGTATTCGCGGAGCCCGGCGAGATGGCAGATAAGATAGAGGAGCGACAGCACGACGGCCGCCTTGACGAACCCCGCGGGCGTGCAGACCCGCCAGGTGAGCAGCTCGCGCAGCCAGCCCTTCCGCTCGTCCGTCATGGCTTCGCCCTCCGCTTCACCTCGCGCCAGACCGGCCCCTGCACCATCGCGTAGAGGAGCGCGGCATCGCCGACCTGGTTGCTGGCGCAGTACTTGATCCATCCGTCCCGCTCGAGCGGGAAGGCGCCGCCCTCGAGCGTCGTGAGCAGGTCAGCGAGGAACTCGCGGTCGCCGAACGCCCTCGCGCCGACGAGGGCCAGGCCGCTGGACCCGGTACTGAGTTCGAGGCCCGGGATGATGGGCCCCGAGTCGATGTCGGCGCCGCCGTCCCACCCGACGGGCCACTCCCGCGCGTAGCCGAACCCGAGCACGGTCCGCCGCAATTCCTTTCGCGCCCGGCGGTACTGGTCCTCCGCGAACTCCTCGTCGATGAGTTGCAGGCAGTGGGCCGTCATCCAGATCGTCGAACCCTCCGGCCCGTGGAGGGGCGCGCCTTCAAGCGTGTAGGCGGAGTGGAGGATGCCGGTCTCCTTGTGGACCAGTTTCGCCTGCGCGATGTCGAGCCAGCGGCGGCAGAAAACAGACCGATCGGTCCCGTCGACGGCATCGGCTATCATCATGGCCGCGAGCGCCATGCAGTGGTCGAACGTCCAGCACTCGTTCGGGTAGCTCTCAGCGCAGAGGATCGGCCCGCGCTGCATCGACTTCATCGCGATCTTCAGCCGACGGTCGAGCAGCAGCTTGTACCCGGGTTTCTCCTCGACGAGGCGGCGGACGGCCAGCATCAGCGCGATCTCGCCGTCGATGAAGAGACTGCGCGGCGGTTGGACGCGGTAGCGGCTCGGCACGGCGTAGGGCATCAGGAAGTGGGTCATTCCCTTTTCGCGTTCGACCGCGAGCGTGTCGTCGATGATGGCGTCGATGATTTCGAGGTAGTGGGCCTTCCGGGCCGGTTCGTGGTGGGTCATGTTGGCGAGCGCGAGCACGAGGAACGTGCGGCCCATGAAATCCCACTCGGCGTTGCTGCCGCGCATCCGGGCGAGTTCGGCCGCGCGGAGTTCCGGATCGCCCCACATCGCGAGGTGCCGCGCCGCAATGGCCTTCGCCTTCGGCCCGACGCCCTCGTCGACGAAGTAGTCGTCGACATCTTGCACGAAGAGCAGGTGTACGCACGGCAGCCAGACGACCGCGGCGATGAGGAGCGAGATGAGGGCAAGCAGCAGGCTCCGGCTGAAGGGCATGCCGGTGGCGGTCAACGCCGTCGTGATCGCTCTGGAGGGGCTTCCTCTCATTCGTTCTCGGGCGCCTCCGGTCCATCCCTGTGTCGATGGCGGACATAATGCCGGGTGACGCGATACAACAGAAGCGCGGGCAGGATGCTCAGCGCCAAGCCGCCTAGCGCGATGGGGACACCGTCCGATCCGTCACCGATGTTGGCGACGGTCGCGACAATGCAGGCGACCGCGACCGGCCCGAAGAGCAGCCACATGCCGATAAGGACGGTGAGGGAGACACTCCGCCCCCACGCCGCCTGTCGCCACGCCCAACCACGGGACCAGATGCTCTTAATCGGATCGACCGTGGCGAACATCGTCAGCGGGCGGCCGCACTCTTGGCAGAAGTCGGCGCCCGGCGGGTTCTCAGACAGGCACCTTCCGCACAGAGACGGTGTTTCGTCGGGTGGCTCATTCACGGCTGGCTCGACGTCGCCCATCAGCGATCACTCCCTCGGACACTCATGATGTTACCACCCCGGGTGGGGATGGGCAAGCGCGTCGCCGGCTGAGTCATCCCCACTCTTGCCGCCAGATGAGGTGAGGCCCGTTCACGGGCCTTTGCGAGGAGCTTCAGCTCCGAGTCTAGGCCCGGCCTTTGAGGCCGGGTGAAGCGGGCAGGGCCTTCTTTCTGGCTGAAGCCCCGTTGACGGGGCTCCCCCCGCATCAGAGGGCCATGGCTTGAGCCACTGGAGGAAGCCCCGTGAACGGGGCTAGATTCGGCGAGGAGCGGCCGGGCGCGTGACCCCCGCTCGAAGCGGGGGCCTAGACTCGGCCCTGAAGGGCCTCGCGAAGCGGCGTGAACGCCGCTAAGGCACAGCGTTAGAAAACGGGGGATGACTCAGGGGAGCTGACGAGTCAAGGCGCCCGCTTGCGGCGCTGTCAGCTCAGGCCGGCGATCCTGTGGGAGAGCATCTGGGGATTGCGGGCGCGGCGGACGAGGCGCGCCCACGTGAGCACCCGCTCGCCGTAGCGGTCGCGGATGTGGTCGGCCGCGCGAATCATCCCGTCGTACTTCGCCCAATACTCGCGGTCGAGCAGCCAGAGCTGCGGGCCGTCGGGCTCGACGGCCAGGCCCGACACGCTGACGCCGAGCAGCCGGACGGGCACCTGGAACTTGGGGTTGGCCCGCTCTCTCAGGAAGATCTCGCGGGCGGCCTCGTAGATCTGCTTGTCGCGGTCGATGTGCGCCGGCAGCGTCTTCGCGCGCGTGACGGTCGTGAAATCGTGGAGCCGGATGGTCACGGTCACGGTGCGGCCGCGCTGCTCGTTTTCGCGGAGCCGCCGCCCGACCTTGGCCGAGAGACCGAGCAGGACGCGGAGCAGGTGCTCGTCGTCGTTCGAGTCGCGATGGAGCGTGTAGCTGTTGCCGACGGACTTCGCGGGCGGGGTGTCGGCCTCGGCGATGACGGGCGAGGCGTCGCGCCCGTTCGCCGCCTCGTGGATGAGGCGGCCGACGACGCCGAAGATGCGTTCGAGGATTTCGGGCGGGACGGCGGCGAGGTCGCCGATGGTGCAGACGCCGAGCTTCGCGAGTTTGTCGGCCGTCTGCCCGCCGATCCCGAACAGCTTCTCGACGGGCAGGGGATGGAACCGCGTCGGCACGTCGGCCGCGGTCAGCATCGTCAGGCCGTCGGGCTTATCGAGCTTCGACGCGGTCTTCGCGAGGATTTTGTTCGGGCCGATGCCGACGGACACGGTCAGGCCGAACTTCTCCTTGATGCGCTGCTTGAGCCGGCGGCCGGTCTCGAGCGGCCCGCCGAAGAACTTCGCCGTGTCGGTGATGTCGAGGAAGCTCTCGTCGATGCTGTAGCGCTCGACGACGGGCGAGAACTCGCGGCAGACGTCGTTCATGCGGAGCGAGGCGTAGACGTATTTTTCTGGATCGCCCTCGATGAAGATGCCGTGCGGGCAGCGGACCTTCGCGATGCCGAACGGGGTGCCCGACGAGATGCCGTATTTGCGGGCCTCGTAGTTGGCGGCGGCGACGACCGTCCGCGTGTCGCGGTTGCCGCAGACCATCACCGGCTTGCCGGCGAGGTCGGGGTCCGCGCGTTCCTCGACCGAGACGAAGAACGCGTCCATGTCGACGTGAAGGATGATGCGGTCGGCGGGCATATGTTCGATTCATCTCCCAACACCGGAGATCATTGCCCGGCGCGATGTAGCCCTGAAGGGGCGTGATTCAATAGCCTGGGGCAACGCCCCAGGAACAGGTTGGATACAGCGCGAGCCCTGTAGGGGCGACACAGACGCACCCGATTCGATATCGCCCCTACAGGGCTTCGTTCTATAACGCCGGACGATACCCAGGGCGTTGCCCTGGGCTGTCACATGAGGCCCTTTCAGGGCGTCCGAACCGCGTATGACCCGCAACTCTGCGACATCAGGGATGAACCCTTTATAAGCGCGCGGTTGTTTTCCGCCGCCTTACAACGGCGGCCTACAAACGAGCAACCGCCATTACTACAACGCCGCCGATTTGTCTGTCTGGCTGGTATCGGCCTTATCGGTTTCGAGCGACCACCGCATCCGGTAAGTGTCGAGCGAGAGGGTGAAGCGGTTGTCGTCGGCCGTCAGCACGGAGAAGTGGTGCACCGGGTAGCCGCCTTCGCGCGTGACCCACGGGTAGAGGATCTTCGCGACGGTATGCGTGCGGCCGGCGTAGCGGAACCTTACCGGGCGGACGGACCCTTTCTTAAACACGCTGATGACGTCGATGGGCTCGGACATTGGTAATGCGCCAGGAGAATGTCAAGTGCCAAAGCTCCGATAACAATTGAAGTCCAAAGCCTCAAATTCAAAGGGCGGAAGCGGCGATGTCGTCGGCCATTTGGGCTTCATTTGCTATTTGGACTTTGGCATTCGGTATTTAGCTATAGTTCTCTCAAAACCCCAATCACTTTGCCGGCGATGGTCATCTCGGACTCAGCCGGGTCGACATAGATGGGCGCCATCGTGTCGTTCGCCGGCTGCAGCCGCACGCGGCTGCCCTCGTGGAAGTATCGCTTGACGGTCGCCTCGTCGCCGATGACGGCCGCGACGATGTCGCCGTTCTCCGCCGTGTCCTGCTTGTGGACGAACACATAGTCGCCGTCGAAGATACCGGCGTCCCGCATGCTGTCGCCCTTGACCCGCAGGCCGAAGACGACGCCCTCCTTGGCGAAGAACCGCGCGTGGACGTCGATGCGGTCCTCGATGTTCTCGACGGCCAGCAGCGGCTCGCCGGCGGCGATGCGGCCGACGACGGGCACGCGCCGCGCCCCGGACGCCATCGGCGCGTCCTCGCGCTGCACGAGTTCGATCCCGCGGGCCGACCGCGGCCTCAGCCGGATGTAGCCCTTTTTCTGTAGCGCGTGAAGGTTGTCGCGGACCGTGCCGGTCGACCGCATGCCGAAGTGCGCGCCGATCTCGCGGATGGTCGGCGGGCAGAGCGAGTTTTCCATGTGGCCGAGGATAAACTCGTAGACCTCCCTTTGACGGTTCGTCAGACCTTTCATGGCATCCCTCCAGAGCCGTTACGGGTGGGGGCAGGGCAGTTTGAGCGGACAGCCAAAAGCCCGCTCGACGGGTTTCTCCGGCCCTCACAGAACCCACACACCACAACTATGTATACCACACGCCTGGATGGATGTCAAGCGGAAAATCGGACCGAAACAGAAGAACAGCTCCGGTTCAACACGCTCATCTTACCGTATGGAATATGATCTGAGCGTCTGCAAACGGCTTGCCACGTTATTGGAATCACTGTCGGCGACATCGGAGAGAGTTCTGGCCGCGATGGAATAGGTGAGCGGTTGTTCTTACGCCAAGCTCGGCGAAGACGGGGTGCGGGCGGAGCTTCGCTCCGCCGCGACGAGCTCTGGGCGCTCGCCTAACGGCGTCGCCCTTCGTTCGTCGGTCGTCCCATGTGTTCGACGAAGCGTGGTCCCGCCGCTAGCGGCGGCCGGAAAGCCCTGCCCCGTTTTCTCAACGCTCACCACAGATACCATATGGTAAATATTTTGAGCGTCTATTCGCCGGGCCTGGGGGCCGTGAGCGCTCGCTATGCCGCCGCTAGCGGCGGCCGGCGACCCAGTAGGCGAGGGCGAGGACGAGGGCGGCGATCGCGAGAGGACGCTGGAGCGCGACGCCCGCCGCGCGGCCCGACCGCAGGATGGATTCCCGGGCCTCGCGTGTGAGGGCCGACGGCGTGCCGGCGTTCGCCGACTCCCCCGGATGCATCATGTTGACGGCATGGCTCGTGACCGTCTTGCCGGCGGTCACTGTGTAGACGCCGGCCTCGGTGGGCAGGAAGTAGCTGCGTGCGCCGCGGCCCGCGATGAGGGGCACGTCTTCGCCGTCCGGACCGCGGACGGAGGCCGCCTCATCGGCGCTGCCGCGAACGGCGATGTGTTCGCCGGTCAGCGACCACGTCGGCGCACGCGAGCCGCGGCGGCCCGCAGCGTCCTCAATCACGTTCGACCAGAAGATCGGGAACGACGGGAGCTGCGGCCAGTTTGTCTCGGACAGCACGAGGTCGCAGCCGAGGATGATGGCCGTCGTCTTGTCGTCGCTCCATCGCATCAGCGCGACGCCTTTGCCACCGGTCGCCTGGATGAGCGGCTCGGCGCCGACGGCCTGCACGCTGGCGAGCCGCGTGAAGCGGAGCGCGCCGACATCGACGTCTTTCAGGAGCGGCGATTCACGGACCCGGCTGACGCGCAGGCCGGCGGGATGCGTCGTTCCCGCGCGAGCCGTGATCGGGCCGACGGTCCCGACCGGATCGATGAGGACGACGTCGCCCGCGGGCAGCTTGTCGGGCATCGTGCCGTCGTAGACGGTGAGGTCGAAATCGCCCTGCACGTCGGTCGTCAGGCGGAACTGCGACACGGCCACGCCGGGGAGCAGGCCAAGCGCGCGCGTGATGAACGGATTGCCCCGGCCGACGTAGGCGACGTGCAGTTCGTGGCTCAAGGGAGGATGGGCGGGGAAGAACGCGTGGTTGTCGGCGGCCAAGTCGTCCTGCGTGTCGAGGCGCAATCCGATCCGCTTTGGGCCGCGCCCGGAGTTTGCCCAGCCGGAGCCGGTGAGTTCGGCCAGGGCACCGCTGATTGTGAACGTCGCTGTGGCGCCGGGTTCCACGCTCAGCTTCTTGTGGTCGTCACGTGGCGTGTTCGCGAGCAGTGTCCTCTCGTCACCATCGCGTAGCCGGAGTTCCAGCCCATATCCGAACACCAGCCCCCCGGTCACTCCCGTCTTCGAGTGGTTCTTCACTGCGATGAAGAGGTCTAGGTGATAGTCCTTGCCCAGCGTCACTTCGAACGCGTCGATGGCGACGTTGCGGCTCGGGCCGCCGTGCGAGATGGTGAAGACTGGCGTCCCGCCGAGCGTCCTCGGGACGATCTCGGGGTCGTCGGTCAGCACGAGCACAGCCGACGCGTTCCGGGCGAAGCCGGCGGAGCGCGACAGTCCCGCGACCAGGTCGAGCGGCATGTCGGTCGGTGGGAGGTCCTTCAGGCGAGACCGTGCCTCGGCGGGCGTCAGGTCGCTGAGCGCAGGGCCGACCGCGAGCGGCAAGCCGATGAGGGTCACGCTTCCGCCGTCGAGCTCACCGAGGATCTCGCGGGCATCACCGATGCTTCGCTCCAGCCGGGTGGCATCTCCGTCGACGCGCGTGGCCATGCTCGCCGATCGGTCGACGATGACGAGGACGTGCGCATCGGAAGTCCCTCCGGTCAGCAGGGACGGCGCGCTGGCGGCGCCGATGGCGGTCGCGAGGAAGAGGAGCGCGAGCAGGAGCGGGAGGTCGAGCCCGCCCGCGCGCTTGCCGGCCTCGGCCGCGGGTTCGGCCGCGGCGGCGCGCCAGAGCAGCAGCGACGGCACGGCCGTCTCGCGCTTGCCGGCGCGGCGCACGTAGAGCAATGCCACGAGCGGCAGGACGAGCAGTGCGAGCAGGATGACGGGATGCGCGAACGTCATCGATCTAGGCCCTCCGGTGCGAGGGCGGAGGCGGGATTAAGAGTAAGATTAGGAGTAGGATTAAAGGGCTCTAACAAAACAGTGGGGCGGACATTCTTGTCCGCCATCGGGCAGGCAGGAATGCCTGCCCCCACTGGGGTTCTGTTAGAGGCCCTAAGACAGGGAGTCATCGGACGAGCCCTCCGTGCCGGAGGTAGCGCATCACGAAATCTTCGAACGGCACGTCCGTCGTGGTCGAGAGGAATCGGACGTCGTGCCTGCCGCAGAAGGCGCTCCATCGTTCGCCGAGATCGCGAAGCGCCTCGGCGTAGGCCGCGACGACGCCGTCGGTGAGGCGTACCGAGAGCGTCTCGCCCGTCTCCGCGTCGCGCAGGCGGATGCGACCGCGGACGGTCGGCTGCGCCTCCTCGTGCGAGAGCACCTGGACGACGGACACGTCGAAGCCCCGCGCGGTGAGCGTCGAGAGGACCGGATGCGGCTCGCCGTCATCGAGCAGGTCGGACAGCAGGACGAGGAGGCGCTTCTCTCGCGACCGCTCGAACACGTCCTCGATCGCCGGCCCGACCGACGTGCGGCCCGCGGCATCGACCCCCGCCAGCCGGTCGATCAGCCCGAAGATCGCGTTCTTGTCGGACCCGACCGGGAGCCAGTCGGTGCGGCCGTCGGCGAAGAAGCCCGTCTCGACCCGGTGCCCGGCGGCGAGCGCGATGTAGGCGAGCGCGGCCAGGCACGCCGCGCCGTACTCGAGCTTCGTCGGCTCGGCGCCGTCGCACGGGAAGCCCATCGACGCGCTTCGGTCGAGCAGCAGACAGACGAGATACTGCTCCTCCCGTTCGAACTGCTTGACGACGAGGTCGTCGGTCCGGCTGAGCACGTTCCAGTCGACGTGGCGGAAGTCGTCGCCGGGCGAGTATTCGCGGTAGTCGGCAAACTCGATCCGCCCGCCGCGGTGGGGCGCGGACCGCTCGCCCTCGGGCCGGCCGCGCTGCGCGCGGCGAAAGGCGACATCGAGCCGCTCGAGCTTCGCGAGCAGGTCTGCGTTGATGAGAGCGCGCGGACTCATATCATTCAAAACGTTCGCCAGAGCGGTCGGTTCGGCGACGCGGGGCAGGCGAGCATGGTCGCTTCCGCGGACGGGCTCTTCTGTCATGCTTGACGGGTTGCCGCGGAGAGTATACCCTAAATCCAACTCTCCTGGGAAGGGGGTCATTTGCAGACGGGCGAAGGCGAGAAGACCGTGACGCGCCGCCGATTCCTGAAGCGCGCGCTGCTCGGCGGGCTCGGGGGATGCGTGGCCCTCGGCGTCTACCCCTTCATCGAGGCGCGGTTCTACAAGGTCACGCGCGTCGACATCGACGTGCCGATGCTGCCGAAGGAGTTCGGCGGCACGACGATCGCGCTCCTGGCCGACATCCACCACGGGCCGTACTTCGGCGTCGATTTCGTGCGGTCGATCGTGCGCGACACCAACGCGCTCGAGCCGGACATCGTCGCGCTCTGCGGCGACTACGTTCATCGTGAGTCGAGGTACATCGAGCCGTGCATCGACGAGCTGGCTGCCTTGCGGGCGAAGCTCGGCGTGTACGCGGTGCTGGGCAACCACGATCACTGGGAAGGCGCACCGAGAACGCGGGCCGCGCTGACCGGGGCGGGCATCAGGGAACTGACCAACACGGGCGTGTGGCTCGAGAAGTCCGGCGCGCGGCTTCGGCTCTGCGGCGTCGACGACCTCTGGGAGGGTCCGCAGGACCTCGATGCCGCGCTCGGTGACTGTCCCGGCGACGGCGCGGCCATCCTGCTCTCGCACAATCCGGACTATGTCGAGGCCATCCGCGACCGGCGGGCGCGGCTCGTGCTGAGCGGGCACACGCACGGCGGCCAGGTCGACGTGCCCTTCTTTGGCCCGCCACTCGTCCCGTCGAAGTATGGCAAGAAGTATGTCGGGGGCCTCGTCGAGACGCCCGACACGCAGGTGTATGTCTCGCGCGGCCTCGGCGGTATCACGCCGCCGGTGCGGTTCAATTGCCGGCCCGAGATTGTCCTGATCACCGTCCAGCCTGCCGGCGAGGCGACGGGCGCGGCCTTGTGAGTGGACCATGTCGCTCTATTCCGATGTGCTCAAACTGATTCAGCGGCACCGGCTCCTGAGCGGCGCCCGCGCCGTCGTCGTCGGGTTGTCGGGCGGGCCCGACTCCGTCTGCCTGCTCGACCTGCTCGCGCTGATGCTCGAGCGCGGCGAACTCGACGCGGCGCTCCACGCCGCCCACCTGAACCACGGGCTTCGCGGCGAGGAGTCGAACGCTGATGAACGGTTCGCGCGCGAACTCGCCGAGTCGATGGCGGTCCCGATCACGGTCGACGCCCGGGACGTGGGCGCCGTGCGGGCGGCGGAGGGCGGCTCGATCGAAGAAGTCGCCCGGCGGGAGCGATACGCGTTCCTCGCGTCGGTCGCCGAGTCGGTCGGGGCGGACGTCGTCGCGGTCGGTCATCACGCCGACGACCAGATCGAGACGGTGCTGCATCGGCTGGTGCGCGGGACCGGGCTCCGGGGGCTGCGGGGGATGGCGCTCTCGCGTCTGATGGGCGGCTCGGCCGTCCGGCTGGTGCGGCCGCTGCTGACGTCGCGGCGGGCCGACATCCTTGCTCACCTCGGGGAGCGCGGGCTCGCGTCCCGCGAGGACTCATCGAACGCCGACGCGGCTTTCACGCGGAACCGCATCCGGGGCGAGCTGCTCCCGCTTCTCGAATCGGAGTACAATCGCGGGATCGGCGAGGCGCTGCTGCGGCTGGCGCGCTCCGCGACCGACGCGTACGAACTGTTGCTCGACGTGGCGCACACGGCTGCGGTCGACTGCGTCGCGGGCGGCACGATCTCGGTCGCGGGGTTCGGGATGGTGCACGGCGCGGTCCGCGCGCTGCTGATCGACCGCGCGCTCGAGATGGTGGACCCGCTGCGTCCTCAACTCGACGCGGCGCACTACGAGGCGGTCGTGGACCTGGCGCTCGAGGGGCGGCCGGGCGCGCGGCTCGACCTGCCCGGCGGGATCGTTGCCTTGCGGTCGCGCGATGCCGTGTCGTTCGAGAAGGGGCCGCCGGAGGGGCCGTCTGCTTCGGTCCACGTGGAACTCGAATGCCCCGGCGAGACGACGGACCCCGCCGCGGGCGTGACGGCCGCCGCCGAGGTGTTCGCCCGCTCCGAGTTGGACTTCGATGCTTTCCTTGCCGCGAAAACGCGCTATGATGAGGTGGTCGATGCCGACGCCGCGGCCGGCCGGCTTGTCCTGCGGTCGGTCGAGGACGGCGACCGTTTCCGGCCGCTTGGGCTCGACGGCAGCAAGAAGGTCGGCGACTTCCTGACGGACCTGAAGGTCCCGATGGCGGACCGCCCGAGCATCTTGATCGTGACGGCAGGCGGGCGGCCCGTGTGGCTCGTCGGCCATCGGATCGACGAGCGCGTGAAGATCACGGACGACACGAAGCGCGTGATGAAGCTGTCGGTCAGAGTGAGTAAGAGGATTACGACTATTGAGGGCCATGCTGGTAATGGAATTGCATGACCAAGCCAAGAGATTCTTCGCTGACGCTCAGAATGACATATTTGACACACGGAGATGTAGTTGTGTCATCCTGAGCGAAGCGAAGGATCTCTGCTGTTCCTCGGCGCTGTTCCATTGTCAATATGAACTTCAATAGGATCAGAATCGCACGGCTGTAGGAGACACTCACATGGCGAAGGCGGACCCGGACTGCATTTTCTGCAAGATCATCGCGGGCGAGATCCCGTGCGAGAACGTGTTCGAGAGTGATTCGATCTTGGCGTTCATGGACATCAATCCGACGAGCCGCGGACACGTGCTCGTCATCCCGAAGGATCACTCGGAGGACCTGCGCTCGACCGATGCACCGGCGCTCGCGAGCGTGACGGCGGTGCTGCCCGCGATCGCGGCGGCGGTCGTGGCGGCCGTCGGTGCCGAGGGGTTCAACGTGCTTCAATCGAACGGCCCGTGCGCGGGCCAGGTCGTTCCCCACATCCACTTCCACATCGTGCCGCGCGTCGACGGCGACGGGATCGGGCTCGGCTTCCGCCAGCGGCCGCCGGTCGAGGATGAGCTGGCGGCGACGGCCGCGGCGATCCGGGCCGCGCTCCAGGAGACCTGATGGCCGAACAGCGACCACTCTTCCGCCGGCGTTCGCTCCACGTCGTCATCGTGCTGCTCGTCTTCTACCCGATCGGCGTGTACATCTACAGCCAGTCGGTGAACCGCGCCACGACGCGCGAGATCGTGACGAAGAACATCGACGAGGGCGTCGAGTATTGTCTCGCGCTGAAGGCGGCGACGGAGAAGGTGCTGACGGCTCCGAAAGACGAGCCGCCCAAGGCCGACTGGCTGCGGGAGCGCCTCGGGCGCGAGGAGACCATCCGGCTCCAGGGGGAGCTGCGGCAGCGAGCCCACGGCAGCGGCGCGACCGATGCGCTCATCTGCTTCACCGAGTTCCGCGAGGGCGACAACGTGTTCCTGCACTGGGGGCAGCAGCGGCCGGAGCACGTCGTCGCCGACATCCATGTCGAGCGCCCGATCGATCCGATCGCGATTCGCGAGCAGCTCTACGAGGTGACGGCGGGCGGATCGGCCGAGGGAGTCTGCGCGATCTCGCTCCCGCTCGACCTGGGCGACGAGAAGCCGCGGCGGATGGTCGTCGGGCTGGTGTCGCTCAACATCGGCTCGCAGCTCGGGACGCTCGCCCAGCGGCTGAACTTCCGAGCGCTGCGGCTGTCGCTCGTCGGCACGGCGCTGCTCGCTCTGCTCGCCGCGTACATCGTCTATCTAAACGAGCGGACGCGCGAACTCGAGCTGCGGCTCGAGGAGGAGAAGCGGCTGGCGTACGTGGGCACGATCGCCGCGGGCATGGCTCACGAGATCCGCAATCCGCTCAGCTCCGTGAAGATGAATATCCAGATGATCGAGGACAAGCTCGCCGATTGCGACGAGGCGCAGAACGGGTATGTCGTCGGGAAGGTGGCCCGCATTCACGGCGAGACGGCGCGGCTCGAGGAGGCGGTCAACAACTTCCTCGCGTTCGCCCGGCCCAAGCCGCTCGAACGGCGGTGGGCCGAACTGAACGAGGCGATCGGCAATGTCGTCGAGTTCCTCGAGCCCGCGTGCGTGCAGGAGAACATTCAGCTTGTGCGGGACCTCACGCTCGACCTGCCGGCCGCCTACATCGACCCGGAGCAGCTCGGCCAGGCGCTCGAGAACCTCGTGCGCAACGCGCACCAGGCGGTCGCGGAGGGCGGCGTCGTCGAAGTCTACACCGGCCGGCGCGGCAATCAGTTCGAGGTCCGCGTCAGCGACGACGGCCCCGGCATCCCGGCCGATCAGCAGGAGAAGGTGTTCGACATCTTCTACACGACGAAAGAGGGCGGCAGCGGGCTCGGGCTGACGATTGTCAAACAGATCGCCGAGGCCCACGGCGGCGGCGTGTCCCTCAAGAGCATCGAAGGCAAAGGCACCACGTTCACGATCCACTTCCCGATTGACATCGAAGAATGAGTGAGGCGGAACCCATAACGAAGCGGACCGTTCTCGTGGTCGACGACGACCGGACGGGCCGGGAGACCCTGGCCGAGGCCGTGTCGGAGATGGACTACGATGTCGCCTCGGCGGCCGGCGGGCCCGAGGCGCTCGACATCCTGCGGCAGCGCGAGATCGACATCGTCCTGACCGACCTCAAGATGCCGGGGATGGACGGGCTCGAAGTGCTCGAGCGCGCGAAGGAGATCCGGCCCGACGTCTTCGTCATCCTCGTCACGGCCTACGCGACGATCGACACGGCCGTCGCGGCGATGAAGGCCGGCGCCTACGACTACATCATGAAGCCCATCGACCTGCGGCAGCTTCGCGTCCTGCTCGACCGCGCCGGCGAGTCGCGCGATCTCCTCATCGAGAACGAGCTGCTCAAGGACCAGCTCGGCGAGAAGTACGACCTCTCGAACATCGTGGCCGCGAGCGCCGCGATGCAGAGCGTCTTCGATCAGATCCGGCAGGTCGCAGACTCCGAGGCCGTCGTCCTCATCGAGGGCGAGAGCGGCACGGGCAAGGAGCTGGTCGCGAACGCGCTCCACATCAACTCACGCCGCCGCGACCGGCCGTTCGTCAAGGTCAACTGCGCCGCCTTGCCCGAGACGCTGCTCGAGGCCGAGTTGTTCGGCCACGAGCGCGGCGCCTTCACCGGAGCCGTGCGGCAGCGGAAGGGGCGGTTCGAACTGGCGCACCGGGGGACGCTCTTTCTCGACGAGATCGCCGACCTCTCGCCCGGCACGCAGGCCAAGCTGCTCCGCGTGCTCCAGAGCTACGAGTTCGAGCGGGTCGGCGGGGCGGAGACGCTGCACGTCGACGTGCGTGTCATCGCCGCGACCAACGCCGACCTCGCGGCCCGCGTGAGCGACGGCCGCTTCCGCCAGGACCTCTACTATCGCCTCCGCGTCGTGCCGATCGAGATGCCGCCGCTCCGCGAGCGCGCGGGCGACATCCCCGTGCTCGTGACGTACTTCGTCAAGCTCTACGCCGACCGCAACCGCAAGGACGTCCGCGGCGTCTCGGCCGAGGTGATGAACGTGCTCTGCACGTATCCGTGGCCGGGGAACGTTCGCGAGCTTCAGAACTGCATCGAGAACATGATCGTCATGGCGACGGATCCGATGCTCGGCCCGAACCTGCTGCCGGCCGACCTCCAGGCGACGACGGTCGCGAGCGACGAGCGCGGCTTCCCCATCGGCCTGTCGATGCGGCAGATCGAGGAGAAGGCGATTCGGGAGACGCTCGCGTCGGTCGGCGGCAACCGCAAGCGGGCGGCCGGCATCCTCGGCATCAGCTTGCGCACCCTGCACCGCAAGATCACCGAATACGGCATCGACCGCATCCGGAAGCGGTGAAGTCCTTGCGACCAGGCGCACAGCGCACAGCGGCCGCAGTGCCGAGGAGGCGCCTGATTACGATTACGAGCAAGATTACGAGTATGATCCAGCGGAGATCGAACGGCCTGCCACGAGTAGGGTCCTCGCCTCGGTCGGCCGAGGGGGCCGCGTCGCGCGGCTCGCCAGCCGAAGCCGCGAATCTGCGAAGCAAGCTCGTGGCGAAGGCTGGTGACCCCGACGGGATTTGAACCCGTGTTACCGGCGTGAAAAGCCGGTGTCCTGGACCAGGCTGGACGACGGGGCCGTCATGTTGCCGACATCGACGCGTAGTCTATCCAAAAGCCGGCGGAATCTCAAGTCCGAAGCCACGCGCGCGGCCGTCGCTGAATTGACTAGCCCGCGTGACTCCCATATAATCCAAGTTTGCGCGACACGTTCCGTGCGCACGATCGGCGGAGGAGTGACTAGCGTGATCCTGAGCGTGACCGGCGGGCCGCAAGCCGGCCACAAGTGGACCTTGCAGGCCGATGCCGCGCATACCGTCGGACGGAGCGACGACGCGGACGTCACCATCCCCGACGCGCAGCTCTCCCGCTTCCACTGCGAGATCGCGTGCGACGACGGCCGCTGGTTCGTCCAGGACACCAAGAGCCTGAACGGGGTGCACGTCAACGGCGAGCAGGTCAATCTCTCCCCGCTCCGCGACGGCGATGAGGTCCAGCTTGGCGAGACGGTCTTCCTGGTCGAGATCGGCAACGGCGCGCCCGTGGCCGACGGCGCCGCCACGGCCGACACCGACGTCGTGCCTTCGACCGAGTTGATCACGCCCGTCGAGCCGCCCATACCCGTCGAGCACCCTCGTCCGACGCCGGCCGAGCGCCCGTTCGAGCCGCTGCGCGTCGTCCGCATCAACGAGGAGACGACCGTCGACGGGTTCGTACAGCGGCACCCTCGGGACGCGTCGAACATCGTGCTCGCCACGTGGCAGAAGGTGTGGTACCTCGTCATCATCGGCGGGCTCATCGCCGCAGGGCTGTTCGAGTATCTCTACTTCCTGCGCTTCATACACCTGCTCTGCACGTTCTACATCGTCGTCATCGGCTACAAGCTCGTCAGCGTGTCCCTCTCCTGCCTCTGGCGCTGGGACATCCGCGTGCGACAAGAGAAGCTGGACGCGCTGGCCGACGCCGAGCTGCCCGTCTACACGATCCTCGTCCCGCTCTACAAGGAGACGGAGGTCGTCGACAAGGTCGTCCGCCACATCTCGATGCTCGACTACCCGAGCGACCGGCTCGACGTGAAGATCCTGCTCGAGCCCGACGATCCGGAGACGCTGGCCGCCATCGAGCGGACCGGCCTGCCGCCGTTCTGCGAGGTCATCATCTGCCCCGACTCGCAGCCGAAGACGAAGCCGAAGGCGTGCAACCACGGTCTCGCCCGCGCCTGCGGCGACTACGTCGTCATCTTCGACGCCGAGGACCGCCCCGAGCCCGACCAGCTCAAGAAGGCCATCGTCGCGTTCCGCAGGGCCGAGCGATGGTGGAAGCGGTTCCGGTGGCTGCGGTGGATCAATCCGCTCGACCGCGTCGACCGCGGCCGCACCGTCTGCCTCCAGGCCAAGCTCAACTACTACAACCCGCGCCAGAACCTGCTGACGCGATGGTTCACGATCGAGTACGCGACGTGGTTCCAGCTCTACCTGCCGGGCCTGCACGCGCTCCGGGCGCCCATCCCGCTCGGCGGCACCTCCAATCACTTCCGGGCCGACGCGCTCAAGGAGATCGGCGGCTGGGACCCGTTCAACGTGACCGAAGACTGCGACCTCGGCATCCGGCTCCACAAGCTCGGCTACCGGACGCAGGTGCTCGACAGCACGACGTGGGAGGAGGCGAACTCGCGGCTCGGCAACTGGCTGCGGCAGCGGTCGCGGTGGGTCAAGGGCTATGTGCAGACGCACTTCACGCACATGCGGCACCCGCTGCGGACGCTCATCAAGCTCCGGCCGTGGGGCACGTTCAACTTCCTCAACTCCGTCGGCGGCCTCTCGCTGATGCTCCTGCTCAATCCCATCTTCTGGGCCACCACGCTCCTCTGGCTCGGCCTCTTTGCCGTTGACCTCCACCAGAACGACTATTCGTTCGAGAAGGCGATCGGTGTCAACGACGCGTATGCCGCCGCAGCCGACCGCGTGCGGAACCGCGAGACCGTCCACATCCCGCATCGCGACCGCTGGGCCTGGCCCGTCATCGGCACTGACCTGCCCGATGCCATGCCCGACGACGCGACCTGGACCGACAAGCTCACCTTCGCGATCCGCGGCGACTGGGAGGGCACCTGGAGCGATGCGTTCGCAGACGCGGCGCTTTCGGGCTCGAGGCGCGGCATCTTGTGGAACCGCTCGTCGCACGTCTTCCTGATCTGCACGCTGACGCTCGTGCTCGGCAATCTGCTCTTCGTGCTCATCCATGTGCTCGCCTGCGTGCGCGCCCGCATGCCTGGCATGATTCCCACCGCGCTCCTCACCCCGTTCTACTGGATCATCATCAGTCTCGCGGCGTGGAAGGGGCTCCTCCAACTCGCGTGGCGGCCGTTCTACTGGGAGAAAACGCAACACGGGCTCGACGAGCCGGGAGGGACGCCCGCGTGAGATGGCTCGCGACACTGCTGCTCGGCCTCGTGTTGGCGGGGGCGCCGTTCGCGGCCCGCGCCGCCGAACCCGCTCCGTGGTGGGGCAAGGCCTGGAAGTACCGGAAGACCGTCCGGATCGAACTGCCGCGGCAGGCGAACGACATTCCGGTGACCTTCTTCGAGTCGTCGAAGCTGCTGGGCGAGCGTTCGCTGACCGGCCGCGCGATGATCCTCGTCGAGGGCGGCACGAAGCGCGCGGACAGCGAGATCGTCGTGACCGATGCGTCCGGGAAGGTCGTGCCCTCGCGCTCGTTCATGCGGCGCGGCGAGCCGCGGACGGCCGTGCTTTTCAAGGCCGCTCCCGTCTCGGCCACCTACCACGTGTACTACGGAAACCCGGCGGCCAAGCGCCAGCCGCTCCCGTGGCAGCGGAGCGCCTTCCCTGTCGCGGTCACGATGGTCGCGGCGCCCCGGCCCGATGCGATCGAGACGCCGGGCGGCGCGGCCCAAGCGTTGCTCGCAGCCAAGACCGCGCTCAGGCGGACCGAGGCCTACTCGATCCGGCACAATGTGAATCCATTCCAGCTAAGCGGGTCCGGGCACTATCTGACGCTCCACTCCGGCCTGATGGTCGCGCGCGTGGCGGGCACGTATGAGTTCAGCGTCGACGCCGGCGGCAAGGCCCACCTTCTCATCGACGGCTCACTCGTCGTGACCGCGGAGGGTGCGGCGCGGCCGGCGAGGACGTGGCGGGAGCGGGCGCAAGTGCGGCTCGCGCGCGGGGTGCATTTTCTGACGGTGCTGCACGGCGAGCGCGTCGCGGCCCAGGGCATCCGGATCGGCTGGATGCCGCCGGGCGAGCGCCGGTTCGCCGTGATGCCCGGCTCGGCCTTCGCACGCGGCAACTACGTCAACGCCGACATCCTCGGCATGGAGGAACGCGGGAAGGAGATCGTGCCGTTCTTCACGCTGACGCGGTCCGGCGCCGCCTTCCAGGTCGCCGGCCGCAAGGAGGCGATGCTCGCGCTCGAACTGACAAACCTCACCCGCGGCGCGGGGCTCACGTTCGTCTGGCGGGTGGGCGACCGCGCACTGACCGGTCGCTCGCCGACCTGCTTCGTCGACGCGGCCAAGCCGCACAAGATCGTGCTCGAAGTCCGCCGCGGCGTCGACTTGCTCGGCACGTATGAGCGGTCGGTCGCGGTTCGGACCCGGCCGCGTCTGCCGCGGGTCGCCGTGTCGGCGCAGCTCGAATTGCTTCGGTGCCCGACGGTCATCTACGAGGTGGAGGGAGCGACGCTTGCCTTCAAGCTGACGAACCCGTCGTCGCATCCGATGCCCGTCCGGCTGGAGCGGGCGCTCGGCGAGGAGGAGACGTCGTCGCAGGGGTTCACCATCGCCGCGGGCGACGAGGAGCCCGTCGAGATGGCGCTGCCGCGGCTCGCCGCCGGCGCGGAATCCGCCGACGTGACCTTCCGCCTGTGGCTGGGCCGAGCGAAGCTCGGGGAGCACCGGCTGCGGCTCGTGCGGCCCGGAGCCCACCTGGCCGCGCTGCGCCCGCAGCTCGGGCATCTGGTCGACGCCGACGGACGCCGCATCGTCATTGCCACCGATCTCGAGAGTGAAGACGAGCACCGCCGGTGGGCGCTCTTCAAGTGGCTCGGCCGGAAGACGCGGACGAAGGGGACGAACGTTCTGCTCTACGGCGACCCGATGCTGAACGTGGGCGGGGACGGCGCGAAGGGCTACGTCGACCTTGTCCGCGACCGGCTCGTCGGCGAGGATCGCTCTCTGACGTTCGTCGAGCGGCGCACCGACGCGATCGTCCCGGCCCTCGCCGACATTCCCGCGTTCGCCGCGGCGCTCGCGAAACACGAGCCCGACCTCGTCGTCCTGTGTCCGGGCGCGTCGGACATGCAGAAAGGCGTGCCGCGCGTGCGGTTCGCGCGGGCGCTCGACGTGCTCATCGACCTCGCGCGGTTGCAGCCGAACCCGCCGGCCGTTGTGCTCGCGTCGCCCCCGCCGCTCGTCAGCGACCCCGAGGCATCGGCCGCGGGCGCGTCGGCCGTGCGCATCATCGCGGGCCAGCACCGCCTGCCGATCGTCGACCTCCACGCCATCATCCAGGCCGACCCGGACTGGCAGGACCGGTACCGGGGGGAACTCGCGGACCGCGTGTTCACCATCTACCCGAACGACGAGACGCAGCGCGTGATGGCCGATGCGATCCTGAAGGCGATGGAATAGAGGGAGCGGCCGCTTACAGTCGGCCCGAGCGCCAGATGCCCCACGCCAGCCCGACCGAGAGCACCCCGGCGAGCGCGTAGCCCAGAATCCCCGGCACCGACACCCCGCTGATCGAAAGGAACTCCGCGCGGATCATCAGCGACGACGCGACCAGCAGCGCCGCGACGTAGATGCTGATCGCCATCCGGTTGCTCGCGCGGTCCAGCTCGGTCACCGTTCGCTCGAGCCCGCGGTGCCGGAACGCGATCTGGAACTGCCCCGACTCCATCTTCCGCACGATGCTTCTCAGGTCCTTCGGGATCAGCTTCAGCAGGCTCAACAGACTGATGGCGTTCAGGCCCGCCGACTTCACGAGCCGGCGCGGCGACAGCTTCTCGCGGATCAGCTCCTCCGTCTTCGGCGTGCCCATCTGGATCACGTCGTAAGAGGGGTCGAGCGATCGCGTGACGGCGGAGACCGCCGCGATCGACTTGCCGAGGAGCACGAGATCGCGCGGGAGCGACAGGTCGTTTTGCCTCGCCAGGCGCACGAGGTCGCCGAAGAGGCGGCGGGTGTCGATTCGCCCAAGCGGCAGGCCGCTGTAGCGGTGGTAGAGATCGGCGAGACTGCTGGCGAACTGCCGCTGGTCGAAGGTCTCCCCGATCTCGCCGAGCTCCGCGGCGACGTCGGCGACAAATCCGATGTCGCCCGAGACCGCCGCGATGAACATCGTCGTCAGCCGGCTCTTCACGTCGGGGCTCAGATAGCCGACCATCCCGAAGTCGATGACGCCGATCGTCCCGTCGTCGAGCACGAGCAGGTTGCCGGGATGCGGGTCGGCGTGGAAGATGCCGGACCGGAAGTACTGGTTCATAAAGCACTCGCCGAGCGCCTCGGCGAGGCGGCGCCGGTCGTGGCCGCGGGCCTCGAGCGCGTCGAACTCGCCGATGGACACGCCCTCGAACCGCTCGATGGTCAGCACGGCCTCGGAGGTGAGTTCCCAGAACACCGCGGGCGCGCAGACGCCTTCGCTCTCCGCCAGCAGGGCGTGGAACCGCGCGGTGCTCGCGGCCTCCGCGGTGAAATCCAGCTCGTTCCGGATGGCGCGCTCGAACTCCTCGACGATCTGCGTCGGCCGGATCTCGGGGACCTGGTCTTCGGCGATACGAGCGACGAGGCGCAGCAGGGCCATGTCGGCCAGGATGGCCGACTCGACGCCGGGCCGCCGTACCTTCACCATCACGCGCGTGCCGTCCTTCAGCACGGCGGCGTGGACCTGGGCGATGGACCCGCATCCGGCGGGCTCGTCGTCGAACGAGCCGAATATCTCGTCGATCGGCGCCCCGAGTTCCCCCTCGATGGCGCTCCGAGCGACGGCGGACTCGAGCGGTTTTGCGTGCTCGCGAAGTTGCCGGAACGCCTCCGCGTAGCTGTCGCCGACGATGTCGGGTCGGGTCGAGAGGATCTGGCCGAGCTTGACGAATGACGCGCCCAGCTCGCGGAACGCGTTGACGAGCCGCTGCTCGTCGGTCTCCGCCTTGTCCGTGACGGGCACACGCCGCGCGAGCAGTCGCTTGACGAAAGGAATGTGCTCGGTCAGATTGAGGCGGGTGATCAGCGAACCGAAGCCGTGCCGCGCGAACGTGATGATGATCTCGCTGAGGCGGTGCAGGTTCCTGGGCAGCCTGGCGATGTCAGCGAGGGCCAATGCGTTCTACCCCTTGATCGTGACTTTCACGCCGATGTCGGCGAAGGCCTTCCTGCACTTCTCGGCCTGTTTCTGGGTCAGCCCGATGCCGACGGTGACGACCGAGCGCTTGTTCAGGCGCGAGAGCGCCTCGCCCGCGTCGACGCCGAGATACTCTGCCATCAGCTCGGCTGCGTTCTGTTTCTTCCGGCCTTTGACCTTGCCGACGATGGTGACGCGGCACGAGCCCTCGCCGCCGATCCCGCCCGAGGCCTCCGAGGCGATTTCCATCGCGGCCACCGCGGGCTCGTCCTCCTCCAACCCCGGCTCCGGTTCCGGTTCCGTCTCCAGCTCGAGTTCGAACAACGGGTCGGGCTCTTCGCCGGGCGGGTCGCCGATCGGCTCGAGCAGCACCTCCTCGATCACGTCCCCTTCGAGCGGCGGCGGTTCCTCAGCGGTCGCTTCGAGCTGCGGCTCCGGCTGCGCGTCCAGATTTGCCGGGACGTCGGTCACCACGGGCTCGACTTCGGGGGCGGGCTCGGGCGCCTTGTCGTCCGGCTCCGCCGGCTTCGGCGCCTCCTCCTCCGTTTCGGAGGTCGGGACAAGGATCTGGACGTGGAGCCGCGCGCCGCAGTTGGGGCAGATGAGATGGTTCGCGGGCCGCTTCGCGATGTCGGGCATCAGGGGCCACCGAAGCACCTGTAGCTTGCCGACGGGCTGGCCGGTGACCTGGACGTCGGCGCCGAGCGCCTTCAGGCGGATGGCGTAGGTCCCGACCTTCCGTGCCTGCTGCGGCGTCAGGTTGTCGAGCAGGATGATGGGGGCGTTCTTCGCGATATTCGTCGCCGTCGGCTTGTCGAGCGGGAAGAGCTGCGTCAACTCATACGCCACGGCATCGACGGCGTCGGCGCGGACAGTGTTGAGAATGAATTTGAAGTCGCTTCTGAGATCGGATCCTTCGGCCATGAGGGCACCTCGCGGGACGGGATTCCGGGCTTGCGCCGCCCTGCGGGCGCCGATGGCCCGCAGACGCGTGATACTAGCGCCTCGTCCGGGGGCTGTCAAGGACCGCCGCGTTTCCCTGAGTCGATACTCTGAACGCGGGCTACTTCGGCGTAGCGGTCTTTGGCCGTGACGAACCGGCCGTTCCGTGGCACGGCCATCTTGGCCGTGCGTCACACGCCCATCTTGGGCGTGCACCTCACGGGCAGGATGCCCGTGGGACTCACGGGCGGGACGCCCGTGCCACGATAGAGGAGGCCCGCGGTCTTCGTCTGCCCGCGTTCAAAATATCGACTCCGTTTCCCTGCGGCATCGGGCGCGATTGCGGGTTGAACGCGGGAGCGTCTCTGGTAGAATCGCCCGCCCGAGACCACGTGAGGAGCGCGGATGCTGGCGACGCTGCAACAGGTGAGCCCGGCCGAGATCGAGGCGGGGAAGTGGGCGCTGCTGAAGATCGCGCTCGTCTTCGTCGTGATGGTGTTCCTCGTGCGGCGGCGAGTCCACATCGGCTACGTGCTGCTGTTCGCTGCCTTTCTGCTCGGCTTGGCGCTCGGGGTCGGGTTCGAGCCGGCCGAGCCGGCCGGTGTCGCGTGGGCGGCCGAGGGCGTGGGGCGGCTGCTCGGGCGCGTCGCCCGCGCGGCGACGCTGCCCGGATCGCTTCGGCTGCTCTGCCTCGTGCTCACGATCACCGTGTTCGGCGGGGTGTTGAAGCGGACCGAGAAGCTGCAGGCGCTCGTCCGCGCGCTGCTGGCGTTTCTGCGCGACCGGCGGTGGGCGATGGCGGCGACCTCTTCGGTCATCGGACTGCTCCCGATGCCGGGCGGCGCGCTCGTCTCCGCTCCGATGGTCGGCGCCGTTGCTGAAAACACCGACCTCTCGCCCGAGGACAAGACCGCCATCAACCACTGGATGCGGCACGTGTGGGAGTACGTCGATCCGCTCTATCCGGGCCTGCTCGTGGCGTCGAGCGTCTTGGCCGTCCCGGTGACGGGCCTGATGCTGGCGCAATCGCCGCTGACGGTCGCGGCCATTGTCGGCGGGATCGTGTTCCTGCTCCGGCGTGTGCCGCGAGGGCAGCGGCAGGTTGGCGACGAGGCGGGCGCCCGCTCCCTGAGGCCCGTGCTCGCCGCGGTCGCGCCGGTGTTCATCGTCATCGCCGCGGCCGTGCTGCCGCAGGCGCTTGCCCTCATCGCCACCAATGTCCCCGGCGCGGTTGATTATCTCCCCGGCGGGGCACGATGGAGCGACAAGGCATTCACGCACGCCGCGACCGAGCTCTCGATGCTCGCCGGGCTGTTCGCCGTGATCGCCGGCCTGCTCGCCGCCAACAAGGTCGGCCGGGCGGAGTCGTGGCAACTGATCCGCCGGGGCGTCACGTTGAAGATGACGGCCCTCGTCGTCGGCGTGTGCGTGATGAAAGGCGTGATGGCGGACGCGAACGTGGGAAGGCCGATCGCCGCATACCTCGAATCCCTCAATTGGCCCCCGGCGGCCATCATCGGCTCACTGGTCTTCATCGTCGGTATGCTGCTCGGCTACACGCCCGGCTTCGTCGCGGTCTGCTACGGGATGCTGCGGCCGATGCTGATGGTCGACGGCGCGCTCAACTATCCGCTCGCGGCGTTCGCGTACGCGATGGGGTTCCTCGGCGTGATGCTGTCGCCGACGCACCTGTGCCTCGTGCTGGGCCGCGAGCACTTCGGGGCGCGGTGGGGGGGCGTCTACGCGCGTCTCGTGGCGCCTGCGCTGGTGGTCTTCATCACGGGGCTCGTGCTCTTGCTGTGGGCGTAGGGCCACGGGCGAAATACGTGGACTGCCGTGGCGGTCTGTGCTACCATTCCGGGCGATCGTGGCTGGGAGAGGAAGCCGTGGGAAAGAGCGACAAGCCGTTTGACTTCGTGTGTATCGGCAGCGCGACCCAGGACGTGTTCGTCCGGAGCGACGCCGCCAAGATCCTGACACTGAGCGGTCCGCGCGAAGAGCGGCGCGCCCTCTGCTTCGAGTACGGCGCCAAGATCGGTGTCGAGCACATCGAGTTCACGACCGGCGGCGGCGCGACCAATACGGCCGCGACGTTCGCCCGGCTCGGCGCCCGCGTCGCCTTCCTCGGCAAGATCGGGCCCGACGAGATCGGCCAGCTCGTCCTGCACGAGCTGGAGACCGCCGGCGTCGACACCTCGCTCGCCGTTCGCGACAAAGACGAGGCGACCGGCTACTCCGTCATCCTCACGAGCTACGAAGGCGACCGGACCGTGCTGACGCACCGCGGCGCGAGCGCCCGGATCCGCGCCGACGAGGTCGACTGGTCGCTCATCGACCGGACCGACTGGCTCTACGTCACGTCGCTCGCGGGCGAGTCCGCCGACCTGCTCGATCCCATCGCGCAGAAGGCCTCGGCCGCCGGGCTGCGGGTCGCGTTCAATCCCGGCTCGACGCAGCTTCGCGCGGGGCTCGACGAACTCGCCGACTTCGTCCGCGGGACCGAGGTGCTCCTGCTCAACAAGGAGGAGGCCGCGCGGCTGACGGGCAAGCGCCCGGTCAAGGACGTGCTCATCGGGCCGATCTGCACGCAGTGCGGGCAGTGCATCGAGGCGTGCCCCAGGAACGTGCTCGTGCTCGACAACGACCGCGTCGTCGTGGCCGCGGTCGAGCGGTGCGACCAGTGCGGGCAGTGCGTGCCCGCGTGCCCGACGGGCGCGTTCGTGATGGAGCCGTGGGCCTTCAACGTCGCCGAGGCGTTCGAGGTGCTCTGCACCGCGGGGCCGAAGGTCGTCGTCATCACCGACGGCGCGAACGGCGTTCAGGCGTGCGACGGCGAGACCGCCCGCCTGCTGCCGACGCAGGAGGTGCCGGTGGCCAGTTCGCTCGGCGCCGGCGACGCGTTCGGCTCGGCGTTCGTGTTTGAATACGCGCGAAGCGGCGACATCGGGCGGGCCCTGGCGCTCGGATCGGCCAACTCCGCGTCGGTCGTCCAGGTCGTCGGCGCGAAGAACGGCCTGCTCGATGCGGCCGGAGCCGAGGCGGCGCTCGCCGCGTTCGACGAGAAACGACTCCGCCGGATCCAACTTGCCGACCTGCTCGACGCGGTCCGGCGCTGATCGCCCGCGAAGGGGAGCACAACCGGAGACCCGTCATGGACCGAACACCGATCGAAGACCTCAAGACCGGCGACCAGGTCAAGCAGATCTTCCTGCTGCGCTCGAAGACGCTGCGCACGTCGCGCAACAACTCGCTCTACATGCAGCTCGAACTGGCCGACCGTACGGGCGTCGTCCCGGGGCGGATGTGGGACGCGAACCAGGAGCTTTTCGAGACGTTCCAGCCCGACGACTTCGTGCTCGTCAGCGGGCGCGTCGACACGTACCAGAACAAGCTCCAGGTCATCGTCAACTCGATCGAGCCGCGGCCCGAGTCGGAGGCCGACCTCGCGGACTTCATCGCGACGACGAACAAGGACATCGACGAGATGTTCGCGCGGATCGTCGAGATTGCGAAGACCGTCAAGCAGCCGGGCTTCCGCAAGCTGCTCGGCTCGTTCCTGAAGGACGAGGAGATCGCCGCGAAGCTGCGCCGCTGCCCGGCGGCCGTCTCGTATCACCACGCGTTCATCGGCGGCCTGCTCGAGCACACCCTCGGCGTCAGCGAACTCGCGCTGACCGTCGCCGATCGATATCCCGACCTCGACCGCGACCTGCTCATCACGGGCGTGATCCTGCACGACATCGGGAAGATCGAGGAGTTTGAGTACGAGCGGAACTTCGCCTACACGGATTCGGGCGGACTGCTCGGGCACCTCTACGTCGGCGCCCGGATGATCGAGGAGCGGTCGGCCGACATCGCCGAAATGACGCCCGACAAGGTGATGTCGCTCACGCACCTCATCCTGAGCCACCACGGGCGGTACGAATATCAGTCGCCGAAGCTGCCGATGACGGCCGAGGCGATCGTGGTGCACTTCCTCGACAACCTCGACGCGAAGCTCAACGCCTTCCGCGCGGCCATGCTCCAGGACCGCGATCCGGAGAGCCGGTGGACCGAGTGGAACCGGATGTTCGAGCGGAAGCTGTTCAAGGGGTTCGGGCTGACGGACTGAGGCAGTTATGCGTCCTGTCCCGGGACGAGGCGGCATCGGGCAGGCCCTTTTCGACACGCGAGTCAAGGAGCGTCACGTTGAGCGTTGAACTGCCGAAGTTGCTGACTGTATTGGAGGTCTCCCCCGACCCGGACCACGTCGGGCTGGCGTTGGAGTACGGACTCGAGTGGCATTCGCATGCCGTTGCCGAGTTGGCAGACCGAGCCGTCCGGGCGTTGGCGAGGGTCCCGGTGTGCGCGAGGCCGGTTCTTAATGCGCTCCGTGTCTGCGGGGCCCCGCAGCAAACGCCCCATTTCACCACGACGGTTCGGGGGGTTCTGGACACCCTGGAGGCCGACGCGCTGGCGACGGCGCTCGACTTGGTTGCCTGCTGTGAGGGAGACGGCGCGCGGGCGTTGGTGCTCAAGTATCTCGACGACCCGGCCCCCAAGCGTTCGGCGGCAACACCTGCTCTCCGGCATCTCAGTGACGGGCGGGAGTTGCTCCGGCAGCATTTGGAACAGGCCCCGACCCCCGACCTGCTGCCCGGTGACGTGCAGGCCGTCTTCCTGGACCGGCCGGACTGGCTGGCGGCGGACGTTGCGCACGCCCTCCGTTCGGCGGCCGGGGCGGGCAACCCGGCGGCCTGGCGTGTGCTTCTCGAACTGGTCGGCGGCGTTGCGTATGAGTGTGGCTGGCTGGACGATTCACCGGACCACCGAAACTGGGGCCGGGCGGTTGCCGGCGAATGCGCACCGTTCGTCAGCAAGTCCTGGGCGCGGGAAATCGCGGGCCGGCTCCGAAAGGGGCGGGGGCCGGACGCGGCAAGGCGGCTTCTCCATGTCGTGCCAGCCGAATGGCTCGGGGGGGAAGAGGGGGTGGCCGGTGGTCCGCCGGCTCTCGCACGGGCGATGCTGCGGGTGCTCCGCTCGGACTCGGATCTTCTGACGGAACTCGCGCAGGCCGATGCCGATCCCCTCTGCCGCCTCATCGCTGCGTGCATCGCGCGGCTTGGAGACGAGGCCGCCGGCCCGGAGGCGGACCCCGCCTCTGCGTCGTTGCCCGAGACCGTCGCCGCGCTGGCCCTGCCGCGTCCGGTCCTGCGGAACGATGAGAAGTGGATCGCGCGAGCCGCTTCGTTCGGCGCCGACGCGGTCGAGCCGCTGGCGCAGCTTCTGGCGAGCGATTCATTCCATGTCGCGTCTCGGGCCATGTACGCTCTCGTGCGCACGAGGGAGCCGGCCGCGCTCGAGGCGATCCTGGAAGTGTTGGAGGGTGAGGACGAGTCGCTCGCGGATCTTGCGGACATCGTCCTCCACCGAGCGGATCGCCGGGTCCTGGCTTCGGTGGATCACCGGCGGCTCGTCGCCGCACTCGAGCAGGGGAACTGCTCTGACGCCTGCGGGGTCCTCGCACGCTGGACGGCTCCGAGCGGAGCCGCCGGGCCGCTGGTCGAAGCCGTTCTTCCGCACGTCGAGGCATTGCTCTGCGCCGACGATGCGGGGCCGGTGATCGACTTCCTGATGGCGAACCCGGTCAAGGCTTTTGCGGAGCCGGTCACGGACCTGTGGCGTCCGGGCGAGCCGGGGCTGGCGGGCGCGGCAGCCCTCCTTCTCGCCCTGCACCGGCCGGATCACGAATTGCTGCCCGCGATCCTCGAAGACACTCCCTCCGCGGTGGGGAAGGAACTGATACAGGAGGCCCTGTCCGGCCGCTCCGTCGTATTGCGTCTCCGGTGTGTGAGTTGCGGCGCCGCATACGGATATGAGCTGCGCGATGTCCTCATATCGAACGCTATTCTCCGCCGGAGGCACAGGCCACCACTTCGGGATTGCGCCATGATCCAGGACCCCGTCAAGTGCAAGCGCTGTGGCGCGATCGACGACTACGAATGGACCCCGGCCGCCGAGGCCGTGCTGGCGTTGTGTCTTATCAGCGAGAGACTCGGTTCCGTCCGCGAGGACGAGCGAGACGACGAGGAGGACGAGGGCGCGGTGAGAATCGTCGACACGACATCCAGCGTTGGCGACGCCCTCACGAGCCCCGAACTGATCGAGCGGTTGTCTCAGAAGGTGGCCCGTCAGCCCGATGATCCGGAGTGGCGGCTGCGGCTGGGCAACGCCTACTGCAACTCAGGCCGCGCCAAACCCGCGCTGGCGACGTACACCGAACTCCTCGATCGCTGGCCCGACCACGCGGAGGGGGCTTTCCAGCGCGGCGCCCTCTACGGCCGGCTGGAGCGGTGGGCCGAGGCGCTGGACGATTACCTCCGCGCCGCGGCGGCGCTCCGGCCGTCACATCCGATGGCGCTCGGGCTGGCCGAAGCGCTCGCCGAGTCGATCCGTGACGCGGCGGCGAACACCGGCTGCAAGGCGCCGGTCGATATCCTCGATTCCCTGAGCCGGCTTCGAGCGAAGCTCGGAGAGGCGACGCGGGACGCGTCCCGCGTGCCGCAGCCACCGGGAGCGCCGCCGGCCGCGCCGGGCCCCCCCGCCGCCTGGACGGTCCCGGATTCGGCAACCGACGTCCTGTCGGAGCCGGCGCCGGCGGTGCGCACACGGCCACCAGGGCGGAACGAGCCATGTCCTTGCGGGAGCGGTCGGAAGTACAAGAAGTGCTGCGGGCGAACACCAGCGGCTCCCGTCGAGACCGGCCCGAAGCGCGCCCCGCGGGATCCGGCCGCGGACAGCGTCGGCCGGCGTGTTGCCCGCGAGCTTCAGGTCAAGCTCGCGCGCTTCGCCGTGCAGAACGTTCCGCGCGCCGAACGGGACACGGCGCTGGCCCGCTGGTTCGGCGACCGCAAAGCCGCGCTGACCGGCGAGTCGATCAAGGACGGGCTGTTCCTGGAGTACTGGCTCTACGATTGGCGTCCGGACAACAAGCGGGGCAGGACGATCCTCAAGCGGTTCGCCGAGGCCCGGGGCGTTGATCTGTCGCGCGAGGAACAGGCCCAGCTCGAGTCTTGGCTGCACGAACGCCGCCGCGGATTGTACGAGGTCGAGAACGTGGACTCGGCGGGGCACATCGTCTCGTTGCGCGACCGGCTGACCGGCGATGAGTTCGACGTGTTCGACGTGGCCTTGTCCCGTGCGGTTGAGCGCGGCGCTCTGTGTGTCACGGCCGTCTTTCCGTGCGGAGACCGGCTCGAGGTAAGCGGCTTTGGCGCGGGAGTGCCGCGGTGGATGCGAGAGCGGTTCGAGACATGGCTCCGGTCCGAATTCGAGGGCTGGCGCGCCTGCCGGCCGCAGCCGGGGGCTATGTGGTCGCAGTTCTTCAGTGAACGGGCCGCCGAGATCAACGCCGGGATCGACGAGATCTCGGCCGCCCCGCCCCGGGTCGTGCTTCCGACCGGGGAGCCGGTGAGCCCCGGCCGAAAGGTCTACGCGGTCTCCGACCGGCGGGCGGTTATCGCGGCCATCGAGGCACGGCCCGAACCGGTCTACACAGGATGGGGCAGCGGCGAAGACGTGGAGGGTGATGCCTACGCGTGGCAACGGTCTGCGGACGCCCCGCCACTTCCCTTCGAGCGGCCCGTCCGCGACGGCGAAGTGGACAGCCGCCGCGTCCTGGTCATCTGCAGCTCGTACATCGGCCGAGACGTTGCCGACGAGGGCGCGCCCGGAGATCCGGAAACGGACACCGTTGCCAACCTGCACCTCGGCCCTGACCGCATCGAGGTGCAGAGCCTGTCCAGAGAACGGCTCGCGTACGTGTGCGGGATCATCGAGGCCGAACTCGGGTCGTCTCTCAGCGAAGTGCACACACACCTGGAGCCGCCGGAGGCGATCGCAGAGGCCTGGCGGGAGCGGGGCAACGGGCGGCCCCCGCGATGGTCCGAACAGCCGGACGTCCGCTTCAAGCACTTGGAAGCGGCGTTCTTGACACAATACTGGTCGGAGTGGCCGGATCAGCCGGTCCCCGCGTTGGACGGACGGACCCCGCGCGAATGCGCCAGGGACCCGGCCCTGCGCTCGAAACTCGAGGCCCTTCTGCGCGACTTCGAGGAGACGCCAGGGGATCGGGACCGCGTCGCGAAGCTCCGGGGCGAACTGCGCATGCCCTGACGGCACGGTCGCACACCGAAGGGCCCTGTGAAAACAAAAGTGTCTAACACCATCGTTGCCACGTCGACGCCGGCGGGGCGGTCGCCCCGGGCGATCGTTCGCCTGAGCGGGCCCGGCTCGGTCCGCGCGGCGGCAGCCGTCTTCGAGCCCGCCGCGGCTCTCGAGCAGGCCGCGTCGTACAGCTCGATCTACGGGGCCGTCGTGCTCGATAACGATGCGATCCGCTGTCCGGCGACCGTCTATGTGATGCGGGCGCCGCGCTCGTACACGTGCGAGGACGTCGTCGAGTTTCACACGGTCGGGGCGCCGCCGGTCCTGGCCGCGCTGTCCGACGCGCTCGTCGCCGCGGGCGCGCGGCCCGCCGAGCCGGGTGAGTTCACGAAACGCGCGTTCCTCAACGGGCGCATCGACCTCACGCAGGCCGAGGCGGTGCAGGGCGTCATTCGCGCGCGGTCCGAGGCCGAGCTTCGGGCGTCGCAGGCGCAGCTCGGCGGCGCGTTCCGGTCGGCCGTCGACGGGCTTCGGGCGCGGCTCGTGCAGCTTCTCGCGTCCATCGAGGCCGCCATCGACTTCGTCGGCGAGGACATCGAACCGATCGAGCCGGGCGACGCGGCCGCGCAGGTCGACGGGCTGATCGCGGAGGTCGGCTCGTTGACGGAGGGCGAGCCGCCCGCGCCGCCGAAGGAGGGCGTCGTCACCGTGCTCGCCGGGCTGCCGAACGCGGGCAAGTCGTCGCTGCTGAACGCGCTCGCGGGGCAGGGCCGCGCGATTGTGACCCATCTGCCCGGGACGACGCGCGACACGATCGAACACCGGTTCGACGTCGAGGGCACGACGTTCCGGCTCGTCGACACCGCGGGCATTCGCAAGCCCGAGCACGAGATCGAGGGGCAGGCGGTCGAGCGGGCGGAAGACGCGGCCCGCATTGCCGACCTGGTCGTGCTCGTCATCGACGGCAGCCGGCCGCTGACCGATGAGGCGAAGGCCCTCTGGGAACGGCTGACCTCGGAGCCCGGGCGGGCGGTCATCACGGTCGTCAACAAGTCGGACCTGCCGCAGGCGCTGTCGGCGGGGGACGAAGGCCGGCTCGCGCAGCGCGGCCCGATTCTGGGCCTGTCGGCGCTCCGCGGCGACGGGCTCGACGACCTGAAATCGGAGATGGCCCGCGCGGCCCGCTCCGGCGCGGCCGGCCGGCCGACGCACGGGTTCTGGCTCAACACGCGGCACCGAGCCGCGCTCGCGAGGGCGGGGGAGGCGTTGCGGCTGGCCCGGGCCGCGCTGGCCGACGAACTCGGGCTCGAGTTCGCCGCCGCCGACCTGCACGATGCGCTCAAGGCGCTGGGCGATATCGTCGGCGAGACGACGCCGGACGACATCCTCGACGCAATCTTCGCCGAGTTTTGTATCGGGAAGTGACCGCGCGGTTTGACTGCCGGGCGGCAATACCGTTAGAATAGCTATGATATGAGCGACGAGAAGCAGCCGAAACACGAGGCGCTGCGGACATGGCTCGGCGGGCTGGACGCGCTCGCCGTCGCGTTCTCCGGCGGCGTGGACAGCACCTTCCTGCTCAAGGTCGCCCACGACGTGCTCGGCCGCCGCGCACTTGCCATCACCGTCGCCGCGGCCGTGCATCCGCGGGCCGAACTCGACGAGGCGAGACAGATCGCGTCCGAGATCGGCGCCCGGCACGAGATCGTCGAGGTCGATGCGCTCGCGATGCCGGCATTTCAGCACAACCCGCCGGACCGGTGCTACCGGTGCAAGCGGGAGGTGTTCACGCGTATCAAGGAGACGGCCGCGGTGCACGGGATCGCGGTCGTGGCCGACGGGACGAACGCGGACGACATGGGCGACGACCGCCCGGGCCTGCGGGCGCTCGAGGAACTCGGCGTGGTCGCGCCGCTGCGCGACGCCGGGCTCACGAAGGCCGAGATCCGCGAGCTGTCGCGCGACATCGGGCTGCCGACCTGGGACAAGCCGGCGTATGCATGCCTGGCAACGCGGTTCCCGCACGGGGCGGAGATCACGGCCGACGCCTTGCAGCGGGTCGAGCGCGCCGAGGCGGCGCTTCAGGAGTTGGGATTCAAGCTCTCGCGGGTCCGGCATCACGGCGACGTGGCGCGGATCGAGGTCGCGCCGGCGGACGTTGCGCGGATCGCGGCGCCCGAGACGGCCGCCGAGGTGACCGCGAAGCTCCGCGCGGCCGGGTTCCGCTATGTGACGCTCGACCTCGAGGGCTATCGGGTCGGCAGCATGAGCGAAGGGGGTGGCAAGGATGATCGTTGACCGGATCAAGGCTGCGCTCGACCGGGATCCCGCGGCCCGCGGCTTCTGGGGCGTGGTCGAGATCGTGCTCAGCTACGCAGGCTTCCACGCGCTCCTGCTCCACGACTTCGCGCACTTCCTGCACGCAACGTGCCATGTCCCGCTGCTGCCGCGCCTCATCTCCCAGTTCTCGCGGTTCATCACCGGGATCGAGATCCACCAGAACGCCAGGATCGGCAGGGGCGTGTTCATCGACCACGGGATGGGCGTCGTCATCGGCGAGACGTCGGAGGTCGGCGACGGCACGACCATCTTCCAGGGTGTGACGCTCGGCGGCACCGGCAAGCAGTCGGGCAAGCGGCACCCGACCATCGGGCGCAACGTCGTCATCGGGGTCGGCGCGTCGATCCTCGGCGGCGTCACAGTCGGCGACAACAGCTACATCGGCGCGGGCGCCGTCGTCCTGCGGGACGTCCCGGCGAACGCGACGGCCGTCGGCGTGCCCGCGCGGATGGTCCGGATGGCGGGGCGGCGCGTCATCGGAGCGACCCTCGACCACACCAGCCTGCCCGACCCGGTCCTCGAGCGGCTCGAGGCGCTCCAGGACGAGCTGGCGCGCGCCGAGGAGCAGATCGAGATGGAGGCGTCGCTGCCGCACGTGCAGCTCGCGGTCTCGGCTCCCCATCCGCAGCGCGGCCGCGAGCTGATCGAGCGAATCCTCTCCGCCCGCCACGTCGCATACGGCGTGCACGAGACCGATGAATCGCTCCACGTGACCGCGCTCCTGTGCGAGCGCGACTACGCGCAGATCCGCCAGGGGATTCTCGACGATGAGGAGCTGGCCGTCGTGTCGGAGGGGCGCGAGGACAGTGTCATCGGCGAGGAGCCGGACGAGCCCGCCGCCGACGAAGAGCCGCAGGACGGCACCCGCATCGTGAAGGCGGTCGTCACCGTCACCGGTCGCTAACTCCGGCGCTCCGCTTCAGAAATTCCCCGACCCCCGTCGCCGTCACGGTGACCTCGATCCCGTTCAGAGCCAGGCCCGGCCGCGCCTTGAACTTGATCGGAGGCGGCGGCCGGTATTCGCGGAACGCGACCTCGAGAATGGCGGCGACCCGCCGCATCCGGTCGAGGTCCGAGAAGCGCAGGACCGACGTGCTGACGACCCGGTCGCCCGGTTGGATGTCGACGGTGAACGAGATCGCGAGGATCGAGGCGATGTCTTCGTGCGCCTGTGCCCGCGGCGTGTCGAGCCACAGGCGGAGCGGCTTCGAGTCCATCGACTCGGCCATCAGCTCGAACAGGGCGGCGATCTCGCCGTGCCGGTTGAGCAGGACGCCCCGCATGTCGAGCCCGTCCGTGTGCTGGGGCAGGAGCTTCAGGATCGGCGGCGTGCGTTCGGATTTGTCCTTCCCGCCGGCGAGCCGGTCGATCATCGACGTGAGCGAGTCGGGCGTGCGCGCGACGAGGAACGTGTTGCCGGCGACGGTCCACGCGGCGCCGGGCGCCTTGAGCGGCGCGAGCAGCGCCGTGACATCGTGCGGCTTGAGGTCCGTCCCGGGCGGGGTCGCGCTCTTCGGCACGTAGAGCGTGTGGCCCCCGTGCTCGCGCTCCAAGAACGCTAGCCGCGGCTCTGGCGTCGCCGCCGGGATATGGCCCGCGGCCCGTTCGAGCAGCCGGCCCAGCCCCGACACGCTGAGCGCCAGTTGAGCGTGGCATTGCTTCTGGCTTCGGTCGTATCGCGTCAGGAGGATCGCCTCGGCGGGGAGCGGGCGCGTCAGCGCGTCCGACGGCCGGTCGAACCCGAGGAGATAGTATGCGAGCCGCTCGGTCCGCCCGGCGGCCGCCGTCCGCCGCTCGTCGTACGTTTCGATGAGGGGCGTCAACATCGCCGCGACGCCCTCGTCGGCGAGGTCGCACCGGGCGATCGTGACCGACGTCGTGTCGGGCGTGATGAAGACCGAGTAGTCGGCGAGTTCGTTTCGCTCGGAACCGAGCGAGCGGGTGTGCGAGAAGACGCCGAGCCCTGTCGCGAGGAGCGCGACGAGCAGCGCGGCGAGGATGATGATGACGATGCGTTTCTTCATTGCGGCGGCTCCCCGGTGTTGGGCGGTCCTTGAGCATCGGCCCGTGCGGCGGCCGATCCGGCCGCAACGATCCCGAGCACGTACCAAAGGAACGGCTGGAGGGACGTGCCGATGAAGGCCGACCACGCGAGCCCGTGGAGCAGGACGGCGACGACGGCGGCCGTGGCTCCCGCGGCGAGCATGTACGGCAGCCGCCGGCGAGTCCGGAACGCCATCACCCATCCGCCCGCGAGGACCGACAGGATCGCCAGTGCCGCGAGCACCGTCCCGGGCACGCCGTAGGTGATCGCGTGCGCGTGGTGGAGCGTGTTGACCGTGCGGCCCGTCTCGCCGAGCCACGGCGAGCGGCGCACGAGTGTGGCTCCGGCCGACGCCGCTCCTCCGCGGGCGCGGCCGTAGGCCTTGGGCCACAGGATCGAAGCCGCCTCGCGGACGTACTTCGATTGTGGCGGGCCCAGCCCGACCTGGTCGGTCGCCCGCACGCCGCCGACGAGGGTGCCGATCGAGATGATGATGGCGAGCGCCGCTCCGACGCCCAGCGCCCAGTCGCGCCGGAACGCGGCGAGGACGATGAGCAGACAGAGCGCGACGGCGGCCGCCACCCAACCGGCCCGCACATAGACGAGCCCGATGGTGACGAGGCCGACGACCCCCGCGGCCCAGTAGAGCGGCCGCCCCCGCACGCCCTTGATGAGCGCCGGCGCCAGCAGGAATGGCCAGACCAGTGTGAGATAGGGGCTCAGCGCCGGCGCCTGACCGTACACCGAGCCCGGCACGTGCTCGAGGCGGAGCGGCTTCACGAAGAACTCGAGCACGGCGATGAGGGTCACGGCGAGGAAGCCGACGGCCCAGGCGCCAAGCGCCCATTTGATTCGCTCGCTCCTCCTGAGCGCATCAGCGGCGACGAAGAACGCCGCGAACCCGACGACGGGCGGCACGACGTAGTAGGCGCGCTCGATGGTCCAGCCCAGGCGGAAGCAATTGATCAGCACGATCACGCAGGCGTACGCGGAGTAGAGGGCGACGAGGCGGCCCGGCCAGCCGAGGCGGACGCGGCGCTCCGTCTTGAGCAGGCGGACGGCGTGGCAGACGGCGAGCGCGATCAGGAGCGTCGAACTCATGTGCAGCTTGTCGTAGGCAAGCATCCGCTGGGCCCAGTCCAAGAACGGGAGCATCGGCACGATGGCGGCCAAGGCGAGGCCGGGGCCGAGGAGAGCGTACAGGGCGACCGCGAGACCGATCGCGACGACGTGCGACGCCCAGAACATGAGCGGCCGCTCGAGGAACAGCCCGGCGACCTCGAACCCGCCGACGACCGCGGCGCCCGCCGCGATCAGGCCGATCAGGACGATCCACGAGAGGGCGCGCGAGCATTCGGCCGGCTTGCCCGCCGGCAGTTGCAGCGGCCGCGACACCGGCGGCCGCGCCCGCCACCGCTCGCCCAGCATCCAGACGAGCCCGAACGCAGCGAGCAATCCCAGCAGCCCGGCCGCGACGTCCCAGATCGTGTCGGCCGTGACCGTCATCGCCTCCTGCTGGCGGATCAGCTTCAGCTTGACGGGCACGTCGACGACTTCTTTGAGCGCGATCAGGAGCAGCGTCAGGACCACAGCCTTCCACCGCTTCACGAACCGGGCGGCGAGCAGGAAGATCCCGGCCGCGAAGAAGAAATGCACGATGCCGTCGAGGTGGTATCGATTGAACTTCGACAGGAACGCGGTGATTCCGCGCAGCAGCCACTTGGCGTCATACAGGAGCAGGTCCAGCTCGCCGCTTGCGGCCGCCAATGCTCCCCTCCGCTACCCGGTCTTGATGATGCCGTCGTCGTGCGAGGCGGCGACCGTCTCGCCGGGCTCGACAACGAGGAAGACGTCGCTGCCCCACTCGCCGTCGACGAGCTTCCGGAGCAGCCCGAGGTCGCCCGCAACGCGTTCGAACGTCCAGCCCTTCTCTTCCGCGTCCCGCGCGGCCTGTTCGTCGTAGCCGAGATTCTCCTGGACGCCCATGTCGATGTAGGTGAGCCGGTCGTAATTGCGCAGCCCGTCGCCGAGCGTCTCCATGATGTACTTCGCGTTCTCCTCGCCGTGCTCGGCGACGTAATCCTCGTACGTCTTGCCGTATCCGAGTTGGCGGCGGACGTCGCTGTCCACGTCTTCGATGTTGACGGCGTCGCGCTCCTGCCAGCCGGTCGTGGCGAAGTAGGTGCCGGGGTGGTTGTCGAAATACTCGCGGTATCGCTCGCGCGTGCCGAAGAAGAACGTGATGCAGTCGTGGGCCCTCGGGATCACGAGGGGCAGCGCGCGGGCCGTCAGCCCGGCCACGCCGTTGTTGCACAGCCCGTACGCGAGCAGGACGGCCTCATATTTCTCGGCGTCGGCCGCGTCGACCTCGTCCTGCAGCCGGGCGACCATCTTCTCGCTGCCGAGGTCGTGCAGGCCCTTCGTGAGGAAGCGCAGGTCGACGATGTTGCGGGACGTCGCGACGCAGAGGCACATTTCGCGGTAGGCGATCTCGCACGCGATGGCGAGGAGGCGTTTCGGGGCCATAGGCCGGTCACACATTCCTGACAAAGGGCGGCTCGCCGCGGATCGTCTCGACGAGTGCGACGAGCTGCTCGATCTGGCCTTCGGTGCCGCTCGCGACGAGCCGCACGGCACCCTCCGCTCCCGCGAGCCCGCCGGCCGCCGACTGAACGGCGTCGGCGCCGGTCAGCAGCTTCAGGGCCTCGATCTCGGTAACGATCTGCCCGTCGACGGGCCAGAGCGACGTCACGTGACCGCGGGTGTTCTGGTCGCTCTCCATGAATGCCGCGACATCTTCGATCGGCTGGGCCACGCACTTCTCGAGCCCGACGGGGATGACGAGAGCGATCCGCCGCGAGACGATGCAACCGATCGTCGCGCCGATCGTGCCGCCCGTTGGATGGCCGATCAGGATTCCCGCCCGGCCGGTCTGATAGTGGAGGGCGTTGGCGCCTTTGACGAACACGTCGCCGGCGCCCATGTCCTTGATCGCGTCTGTGACCGCCAGGCCCTCGACGCGCCGCCCGTTCTTGAGGACGAGATCGGGCAGGTCGCGCGAGATTCGCCCCTTGGCAAGGACGCCCGCGGGCAGGGTCGCGCCGGTCATATACGTCGTCTTGTCGATCCGCGTGCCGGTGAGTTCTTCAACGATGTAGGCGTTGGTGCTGCCGGTTGCGACGGCAATGGTCCCGTCGGTGAGCGCGGCTCGCACGACGGGCATGGCGGCGACGCCCTTTGCGATCAATCGCTTCGACTCGGAGACGGTCAGGACGATTTCGGCGAGCACGGTCGCGCTCCTCGTTGGGCCGCCTGGCTTGGGCGCTATCCGGGCTCGGCCATCGCCGGGATGGGCCGCACGGGCACAGCCCGCACTTCGAACTCGGTTCCCCCCTTGAACGTCGTCTCGAACACCTGGCCGTGCATCGCCATGTTCTCGTTGCGGTGACGGAGTTCAGAGCCGCGCTTCGTGAGGACGTTCGCGTCGCCGTGCTCGTCGAGCACGAGGTAGGCGCCGCGGCTGCCTCCCCCTCCTTCGATGCAGGCCTTCATTGCTTCGAGGAACGCGATCTGCGTCAGGCACAGAAGCTCGTTGTCGACGGCGGCGGCGAACTCGCTCGCGCGCGTCAGCCGCTGGCCGTCGGTCCGCAACGAATCATACTGCTTGCGTGCGTCGGCGACCGCTTCGGTCAGGCCCGTCACGCCGCGGACCATCCCGGCGTACTCGGTCGTGCGTTTCTGGATGTCGGCCCGAACGTGGCGCACCGACGGCAGCTCGGTCGGACCGTGCACGTAGCGGCGCAGGTTGGCGATCTCCGGCTCGAGCTGGCCGGCCGCGGCGGTCACAAAGTCCTCGAGCGGCAGGGGCGCATCGTCGTAGTGCTTCGCGATGCGCTCGGCCGCGCGGAGCCCGCCGACCTGGCCCGCGTTCAGCTCGGCGCCGGGCGGCGGATCGCCATGCGTGCAGGCCGCATCGCCCACGGCGAACAGGTGCGGCACCGCCGTCTCCCACCAGAGGTCGACGCCCAGCCCGCCGAACGTGTCTTCCGCGCAGACCGTCACCTCCTGCGGCTCCCGCAGGTCCATCTTGTGGTCGATCAAGCTGTCGATGCTCTCGGGATCGAGGTGCCGCAGCCGGTCGTAGGGGCTGAACTGCACGCTCCCGGTCTTCTCGAGGAACTCGCGGGCCTCGGGGTCGAGCTGGCTGATGTTGAACTGGCCGGTCTTCTCGCCGCGGACGTTCGACGAGAAATCGACGAAGACCTTGCGGCCGGCGGCCTGCTCGTTGTGGACGGCGATGTCGATGATGGACGCGCCGAGGCTCTGGAGTTGCGGCGCGGCGAACGCCCAGTGCTCGCCCTTGAGGAAGATGGCGGAGGCGACCTGCTTCGTGGCGTGGAAGTATTCTTCGAGGAAGTTGCGGCGGTCGCGCCCGCCCTTGCCGACGCTGTAGTAGCTCGGGATGACGCGCTGGTAGTTGCCGGCGAGGCGGCGGCGGGCCTTGGCGAACGCGAGCCCGAAGCGCGTTTCGGTCAGATTCGCGCAGGCGGCCCCGGCCTTGAGCGCGAGCGCGTGCCCGCAGGGCGAATTCGTCGGATAGATGCTCTCGCCGAAGAGCGCCAGCGGGCCGCCCGTGGCGAGGATGATGTTGCGGCAGTTAAACGCGACAAGCGATTCGGTCGGGCTCGATGCCTTGCGCAGGTCGACGGCGAGCGCGCCGACGGCGCGGCGTTCGCCGCCTTCGCCCGCGGTGAGCAGAGCGATAACCTGATGTTTGTTCAGGATGTCGGTGCGGTTGCGTTTGACGGCCTGCATCGACGTCTCGGCCATGCGGACCGACGTCTCCGGTCCGGCGGACGCGAGCCGGCCGCGCTGGCCCGATCCGGTGTAGCGGCCGTAGTCGTCGCGGGGGAAGGGGACGCCGTTGCGGACGAGGTGGAGGAATTCCGGGATGGAGTTGACGGCCTCGACGTAGGCGAGGTCGCCGTGCGTCATCCCGCCGTCGCAGAGCTGTTTCGCCATGTCGGCGGGCGAGTCGGGATGCTCCCATTCCATGCCCATGCGGTAGTAGGCGGATCGCGCCGAGGCGGGATCGCCGGACGCTCCGCCGAGCGCGTGCGTCGCGATCACGACGTCGTCGTGCCCGAGTTCGTGGAGGTGCTCGGCGGCGTTGAGCGCCCCGACCCCCGAGCCGACGATGAGGGTCCGCACGGTGTGGATGGTGAGTTCGTGTTCCCCGACGGCTCGTTTCGATGTTTCCATTGCGGCTCCCTGAGCGAAAACGGCGACTGACACCGGGCGGCTTGGCCCATGTCGGCATAGTATGCACGAAGAGGCGAGCGGCGTCAAGCCGGGCCGGCGTCAGTCGGCGCGGAGGCGAGAGACAAGGAGGCCCGCGAGCGACACGAGCCCCAGCCCGGTCAGGATGACGGCGAGCGTGATGAATCCGAGCGCCGGGATGAGGCAGGTGCTGACGACGAGGGCGCCGGCCGCGGCCCCGCAGAGATCGAGGGCCGCGAACCGCGCCGCGACGCCTGACCGCTCCCCGGCGGCGACCGCGGCCGCGAGCGGGAACTGCATCCCGCCGGTCGCGCCCGCGACGAAGGTCAGCAGCAGAAACGCGGCCACCACGGGCCAGCCGGGGCCGCCGGCGAGCGACGCCAGCCAGATGACGGCGATGAGCAGGAGCGGATAGGCGACGAGGGCCCACTGCGTCCGCACGAGCCAGCGGAAGGGGTCGGCCTGCCTCTTGATGAGACGCGACGCCCCGAGCCCGCCGACACACAGCCCCGCCATGAAGCTCGCGAGGATCAGCCCCAGCATCGCGTAGACGTATCCGTACAGCGCCTGGAACGCGAGCAGGGCGACGATCTCGACGCTGATTTCGGTGAATCCGCTCGACGCGACGGCGACCGCCGCCGCCGAGCCCCGTCGCGGCCGGATTGCGAGTACGACAGCGACCCCGGCCGCCAGGATCGCCCCGCCGGCCAGCCATCTCATGCCCGGGCTCCAGCCGGCGAAAGTCGCCAGCCATTTCGCCGGGGCGTCGATCGCGTCGGTGAGCGGGCTGGACCGCGGCGTCCGCTCCTTCGCCGACCAGACCGCGAGCCCCTGCGAGTAGCTGACCGGATGCAGGTCGGTGTTGATGCGGGTCGACGGGCTCTCGTCAAGAATGCGGGGGAGTTCGCCGACCTTGTACGGATTCAGATCGCCCTGGATGGTCGCGTCGAGAATCTGAGTCTTGATCCGGCGCTCGTCAAGACGCCCGAGCAGCGAGTCGGCGTCGAGCGCCAGGCGGCCGGGTTGCTTCGACGCGACGAAGATGTTGTAGTCGCCGGGCGCGACGACGACGTCGGCGAACACGGCGGCCAGCGTCCGGCGGAGGCACGCGATGAAGTCGCGCAGTTCGGGCGTCGCGATGTTGGGGGCCGACTCGACGCTGAACGCGAGCACACCGTCGTCGGACAGGACGCGCGCGGCAGCCCGGTAAAACTCGACCGTGTAGTAGCGGTTGATCTGCGCGGTGACGGGCTTCGGCAGACTGAGGATGACGGCGTCGTAGCGCGGGCCGTCGTAGCGGGCGACGTAGCGGCGGCCGTCCTCGAAGATCAGGCGGGCGCGGCCGTCGCGGAATGCATCGCGCAGCACGGGGGAGGGCGGCTTCAGGCCGCGGACGAACTCGACGGCCTCGGGATCGAGTTCGACGATGTCCACCTGGGCGCCGTCGTATTTCAGCGCTTCCTCGGCTGCGCCCGACAGCCCGCCGACGAGGAGGACGCGCTCGGGCTTGTCCACCTGGAGCATCGCAATGTGGACGAGCGGCTCCGACGTGCCGACGAGCGGAAACGTCGCCGACAGCATCCCGTTGTGGAACACGCTCGTCGTGTCCCCGAGTGCGTGCACCGTCGTGCGGCCATAGATCGTGTTGGTGTGCCAGTATATCCGTCTCATCATCGTCGGAACCGGGGCAAGACATGACGACGCCCACGGCCACAGGACGGCTACCAGCGCGACCCACACCGCGATTCGTATACCGCGCGCTCGCTTCTCGGGGGTGAACCGTGCGAGCAGAAGCGCAAGGACCGTGCAGCACAGAACAACATGGATTGGCCGTGATATCCGGACGACGAGGAAGCTGAAGAGGACACCGCCCGCAGCGGCTCCGACCGCCTCCCAGACGTAAACGCGCGCGATGGCGGCGCTGCGGTCGAGCGCCTCAGTTGTGAGTCGGCACAAGATGGGGAAGATCGATCCGTTGAAGAGGCACAGCGGCGCCAGCACGCCGAGGCAACTCAGGACGATGGGGATCGGGCCGGCCATCTCGCCGGGGTCGAGGCCGATCAGCGAGCGAATCTCGGCCGCGGCCACGAAGCAGGTCGGCAGGAACATGGCGAGCAGGATCAGCTCGACCGCGAGCCACGTGCCGGGTGCGCGAGACCGCTCCGCCCATCGCCCGAGGGTCGCGCTGCCGATGCCGGTCCAGAGGAGCCACGCGCCGAGCGTGACACCGATGACGAGCTCGTTGCCGAGGAACGCGATGACGAGTTCGCGGATGATGAGCGACTGCGCGACGATCGAGATCAGGCCGGCCGCGAGGGACGTGATGAGCAGGCGTCTGGGCATGGGGGTTCCCGCATCTTCCGGTCGCTCGTTCGATTGTAGCGCCCGCGCCCGGCCCGGTCAATCGGGCGCGGGGCTTGGCGCGCCGCGCCATCCAATCCGTCGACGCCGCAATTCGGATTCTGAGCGTTCACGTGAACGCTCAGAGTTCAAGTTGTGAGAAGCCCGTCCGTGGGGAGCAAGCCCCGTGAACAGGGCCGCACCGACGAGGAATAGCCGGACGTGCGTCCCGCTCGACCAAGGGCTCAGAGAACGGCGGGTCGTTCAGCCGCTGCGGGTCTTGCACGGACGGGCAGGGGGCCCAGGTGAGCCATGTACTTCTCTGAACACCTGTTCACAGATTCGCATGAATCTCGGGGATGCCTCGGGACGCAGTCGTTCGACGGACCCGCGCCCGGTGGGGCGCTGCAACAGAGAGTTCCGGACGGGTGGCGAAACCAAGCGCGGTGACGACATAGCATCTGCTATGCGCAGGGTGTTCGCCTGCACGTGCAGGCGAACACCCTGGCGGCAACACGCACAGACGTCCCTACGCCTACGACGTGACTCCGCATGGGCGGGCCAGCGGATTGCGCACGCCAGGCCGGGCCCGGGCGCGAGGGACGTGATGAGCAGGCGTCTTCGGTCTGGGGACACGTACCGATCCCCTTCCGCCGAAGGCGGAAGGGGCTTCCGGTACATGTCCCCGTCCCGTTCTTCGCCCCACTCGCGCGCCGCCAGGGCCGGAAAACCGGGACTGCCACCCGCTGGCTGTCCCGGCTCTCGGGCAAGTACCCCGCGTTCACAGTATCCACTCCAATCGGCCGCGGGGCTTGACTGCCGCCGCCGGATGCCTATATTCGACGCTGAGGGCGCCGCATCAGCGAAGGAGACGAGCATGGCCTGGTTCGACGAGTTCTTCGACGAGCATTACCTCGGCTATTGGGCGCAGATGCTCGACGCCGAGCGCACGGAGTGCGAACTGGGCTTCATTCAGGAGAAGCTCGGGCTCGAGCCCGGCGCGAAAGTGCTCGACCTCTGCTGCGGGCAGGCGCGTCACGCGGTCGACCTCGCGGGGCTCGGCTGGGACGTGACGGGCCTCGACCTGAATGCGTTTCTGCTCGACCGAGCCCGCGAGACCGCGCGCGAGGCGGGCGTCGACATTCGCTTCGTCCAGGCCGACATGCGCGAGATCCCGTTCGAGGACGAGTTCGACGCCGTCATCAACGTGTTCACGGCCTTCGGCTACTTCGAGGACGACGCCGAGAACCGGCGCGTGCTCGAGGCCGTCGCCCGGTGCCTGAAGCCCGGCGGACGGTTCCTGCTCGACCATACGCACCTGCTGCGGGCGGCCCGCGACTTCGAGCCGAACGTCTGGCGGCAGTATCCCGACGGGACCCTTCAGGTCGAGGAGCGCGAGTTTGACGCCCGCAGCGTCCGCTTCCGCACGAAGGCGACGTTCATCAAGCCCGACGGGACCCGTGCCGAGCGGGAGAATGACATCCGGTGCTACACGTGCGCCGAACTGTGCGGCATGCTCGCCGCGGCGGGGCTCGAGGTGATCGACGTGTACGGGGGGTTCGACGGGAGTCCGCTAACGCTCGAGTCGAAGCGCCTCATCATCCTCTCGCGGAAGCTGCCGGCGGACGAGGGCTGACGTGCGATTCCGCCGCCGCTCGGCCAGCTCGCTCGACGAGGCGGGCGGCTGCTCGCCCGGCGCGCGATAGCCGTGGCGTTCACGAAGCACGCGCTCGACATAGAAGGGATCGGTCCTCAGCGCGGTGCGGACGCGTTCGCGGAGGATGTTCGCGCGGTGGAGGCGTGCGATCTCGATCTGGAGGCGGCGGCGCTCGCGGAGGAGGCGGCGCGTCTCTCTTTGCGTGGCGAGCGCCTGATGGAACACGCAGACCGCGAACACGGCGTACAGCACGTATTTCGCGATCGGTCCGATCCACTCTCGCACGCGATGTCTTCTAATCAGGCCCCTGGTCCTCCGTGGGCGGCACGAGGTTGAGGCCGAGCCCGTCGGCCGTTTGCACGAGCGCCTCGCGGCCGGCGGCGCGGTCGATCTCGAAGTCAAGCTTGCGGGCGCGCTTCTGAAGCTCGTGCCGCTCGCTTTGCAGGCGGGTCAGGTCGTAGCCGATCTGGAGGTGGCGGCTGTGCTGCGAGGCGAAGAACATCGCGATGAAGGCGACCGCGGCGACGATCAGGATATAGCAGAACACAGGCCGCAATCGCGTCCTCCCTTACAAGGCCGATACGATAATACATAGAGCGGTCGGACGGCGGAAGTTTTAGTTCGGCGAAGCCGGTTTTTTCGGGCGGGGCGGGCCGCCGCGCAGATAGCCGTTGCGCGGCGCGGGCTTTTCCACATAATACACGTATGAAGCTCTTCGGCGTGCCGATCCGGGTCCATCCGACCTTCCTGTGGCTGTTGTTCTTCCTCGCCCTCATCTCGGGTCTTGAGGCGGTCGCGTGGGCGTTCGTCGTGTTCACGTTCGTCGTGCTGCACGAACTGTGTCACAGCCTGGTCGCGAGGGCATACGGCATCCCGGTGCACGACATCACCCTGCTGCCGATGGGGGGCGTCGCGCGGCTTGGCGCGATGCCGGAGGATCCCCAGACCGAGTTGCGGATCGCCGTCGCGGGCCCGCTCTTCAACTTCGCTGTCGCGGCCGTCGCGTTCGCGCTTCTGACGCTGGCTGGCGGGAGCGGCCTGCCCGGGCCGCTGGCGGGGTTGCTCACCATCGTGCTGATCGTGAACCTCTGGATGGGGCTCTTCAACCTGCTGCCCGCGTTTCCGATGGACGGCGGCCGTGTGCTGCGGGCGTACCTGACGACGAGGATGGGGCATCTGGAGGCGACGCACGTGGCCGCGCGGATCGGCCGATGGGTCGCCGCCGTGATGGCCGTCATCGGCGTCGCGGCTCTGTTCAGCCCCCGGATCCCGACGAACTTCGCGTTCCTGCTCCTCGTCGCGGGCTTCATCTTCGTGTCGGGCAAGCTGGAGGAGACGATGGTCGCGGCGCGGCACGCGGCGCAGCGGTTCTGGCAGTTCTTCGGGGTCGCCGAATCGGGCCCCGGCTCCGGCCCGCCGCACGAAGGCCGCCCGGAAGAGGAGCCGCCGCGGGCGCCGCGCGGCGAGGTCATCGACGTCGAGGGCGAGGTCCGGGGGCCGGACGACGGCTCGGCCGCGTCGGCCTTCCGTGAGCTGGCCGAGCAGATCGATTCGCACCTGGAGCGCTGACACTATCACGGCGGGCGGCCATTGAGCACGCTGTACCTTATTACCACGCCGATCGGCAATCTCGAGGACGTGACGCACCGCGCCCTGCGGGTGCTGGGCGAGATCGACGCGCTCGCCTGCGAGGACACCCGCCGCACGGCCCGGCTCCTGGAACGACACGAAGTCGACCGGCCGACGACGGTCTTCTCCTATCACGAGCACAACGAAGAGCGGGCGGGCCGACGCATTCTCGAGCTGCTCGACGCGGGCCGGTCGGTCGGGCTCTGCACCAACGCCGGCTGTCCCGGGATCAGCGATCCGGGCTACCGCGTCGTCCGCGACGCGCTCGCCGGGGGCCACGAGGTCGAGGCCGTGCCGGGCGCGAGCGCCGTCCACGTCGCGCTCGTGACATCGGGCCTGCCGACGTCGAGCTACGTGTTCCGCGGCTTCCCGCCGAAGAAGCCCGGCCAGCGGCGGCGGTTCCTGGCGGAGGAGGCCGACCGGCCGCACACGCAGGTCTTTTTCGAATCGCCCCATCGGATCGGCCGGTTCCTCGCCGACGCCTTCGAGGTCCTGGGCGACCGCGCGGCCGCGGTCTGCATCGAGTTGACGAAGAAGTTCGAGCGGGTCAGCCGCGGGACGCTGGCGGGCCTGGCCGACGAATTCCGCGAGAAGAAGGTGAAGGGCGAGGTCACGGTCGTCATCGCGGGCAACAACCCCAAGTTCACGGGGCAGGGAACGGAGGCGGGCGCCTCGTAGGCCGGGGATCGGATCATGGCGAAGAAGCTGGTCGTTGGGCTCGGCGAGGTGCTGTGGGACGTGTTCGGAGCCGAGAAACATCTCGGCGGCGCCCCGACGAACTTCGCCTATCACGCCGCCGCGCTCGGCGACCGCGGCGTGCCGGCGACACGCGTCGGCCGCGACGCGCCGGGCCGCGAGATACTCGAGTCGCTCACGCGCCTCGGGCTGCCCACCGACTGGGTCCAGACCGACGCCCGGCGCCCGACGGGCCGCGTGATCGTCAAGCTCGACCGCGCGGGCAAGCCCGACTTCACCATTGTGCCGAACGTCGCCTACGAGAACCTGCAGCCGACGCGAAAGCTGCTGTCGCTCGCGGCCCGCGCCGACGCCATCTGCTACGGCACGCTCGGCCAGCGGGGCCGCGCGACCCGGAACACGCTCCGCAAGGCGCTCGCGGCGGCCCCGAACGCGCTGCTCGTCTGCGACCTGAATCTCCGGGCCGAGTTTCTCGACCTGGAGCGCGGCGGCGACCGGGTCGAGATCGTCGCTCGGTCGATCGCCGACGCCGACGTGCTCAAATTGAACGACGACGAGGCGCGCATCGTCCGCCGCGCGTTCGGGCGGCCCGAGCGCGACGACGCGTTTCTCCGCTGGCTCCTGCGCGAGTTCCGGCTGCGGCTCGTGTGCGTGACGCTCGGCCCGAAGGGGGCGCTCCTGCGCACGCCGCGGCAGCGCGTTCGGGCTCGGGGCGTGCGGGTCGACATTGCCGACACCGTCGGCTCGGGCGACGCGTTCGCCGCGGCGCTCGTGAACCGGTTGCTGCGGCGCCGCCCGCTTGCGGAGGCCGCGGCGCTGGCGAACCGGCTCGGCGCCTTTGTCGCGTCGCGGGCGGGCGCAACCCCGGGCCTGGACGGGTTTGTTCGGCGCGGCGGCTGAGGGGCTCGAAAAAAACCGCAGGCGGCGCCTTGCGGCTGCTATCCTGCGGTGGTACATTTTGGCTGTGATCGCAGGAGGGAGTTGTCCCACAGAAGGGAGGGTTCTGATGAAATACGCGGGATTGGTGCTGTGTCTGGCGCTGCTGGCGTGCGGCTGTGCGGGTCAGAAGCCGTTTGCCGTGCCGGCGGATGACGACTGGACGGCGGACCCGGGAGCCGTGCCGTTTTCGAAGATCGGCCGCGGGTTGGTGAACGTGGTGACCTGTCCGGCCGACCTCTGGACGACGCCGACGTGGATGTCGGACGAGGGCGAGCCGCTCTTCTACGCGATCGGGGTCGGCGTCCCGCAGGGGATCTGCAACACGGTCATTCGGCTGGGGGCGGGCGTCGTCGAGGTGCTCAGCTTCCCGCTCTACCGCCAGCGCGAACCGTTCTACAACCAGCCGTACGGGGTCTGGCCGTTCGGCGGCGGCGACTCGCTCGTCGAGCCGGCGGGGTAGGTTCGGCCTGATGACTCAATCAGCGGCCCGCCCGCTCACAGAGCGGGCCTACAAACGGCCGCGGCAGGGCTGGCGCACAGGTTCTGTGGGCTGGCTCTGCGAGCCGGCGGTTGTACCCGGATTTGTCCAAAAGATGCTGGCGTCGGCGCGGTCAGTCTGATTTTCTCTCTCGGGGTGGGCCCGTGGAGCCCGTCTTCTTCCTCGTGTTCATCGCCGTCGTGGCGTTGATCATCTGGGCGTTCTACGCCGCCGCGCAGCGCCGCAAGAAGCTCGCCGCCTGGGCCGCCCAGCACGGGCTCAGCTTCGACGAGTCCCATGATTCCGACTTCGAGGACAGCTTCCCCGGCTTCGACTGCCTGCGGGAGGGGGACAGCCGCTACGCCTACAACGTGATGCGCGGCGACTGGGGCGGCCTTCGCATCGTCGCATTCGACTACCACTACGCGACCGGCTCCGGCAAGGATCGGTCGGACTACCACTTCTCCGCGGCGATTCTTGGGAGTCCGATTCCGCTCAAGCCGCTCCGCATACGGGCCGAGGGGTTCCTGGACAAGATCGGCGAGTTCTTCGGTTTCGACGACATCGACTTCGAGTCCGCCGAGTTCAGCCGGCGGTTCCACGTCAAGGCGCCGGACAAGCGCTGGGCCTACGACATCATTCATCAGCGGACGATGGCGTATCTGATGTCCGCCCCCGAGTTCTCCGTGCAGTTCGCGGCTTACGACGTCATCGCGTGGCAGTCGAAGACGTTCGAGCCGGCCGATTTCGAGGCCGCCGCCAGACATATCCGAGCTATCCTGGACCTCATCCCGGAGTATGTCGTGCAGCAGCGAACTGATCGTGGACAGGCGACCGGACAACCTTGACCGTGCGGGGTCGCGAGATGGATTTCTTACTTGTCCTCCTTCTTGTCGTCTTTCTCGCACTGCTCGCCAAGGCGGTCCGCGAGTCGCTATGGGGGACACCGCGCAGCAAGACGCTCGCCGATTGGGCCACGGAACACGACCTGACCTTCGAAGGGCCGAGGCAGGAGGACTTCAACAAGCGTTTTCCCGATCTCAAATGCCTTAATGAAGGACACAGCCAGTACGCGCGTAATGTGATGGGGGGAACATGGAGCGACCTGCCCATTGTCGCGTTCGACTACCGCTGCATCAACCCCGAGTGGAGACGCGAGAGCAAAGAGCGCGACTTCTCGGCAGTCATCGGCCGCAGCCCGTGCCCGCTGAAGCCGTTGCAGATTCGGCTGGAGGACGCCTTCGACAAGCTAGACGAGTTTGTCGGCATCGAAGACATCGACTTCGAGTCCGCGGAGTTCAGCCGGAAGTTCTACGTGACCGCTGCCGATAAGAGATGGGCTTACGACATCATCCACGAACGGATGATGGAGCACCTGCTTGCCGCGCCGGAGTTCCTCCTCGAGTTCGCAGGGACCCACGTTATTGTCTGGCGAGAGGAGCAGTTGACCCCGGACGGCTTCGAGGTCGCACTCGATCATGTCGCCAAGATTATCGACCTCATCCCGGACTATGTCGTCGAGCAGCAGCGCGGCGCAGCCAAAGGCGGCCCGGGAAAGACTTGATGCGCGGCCCGGGTTGCGGTATTCATAGGGCCGGCCCCGACGTGAATGAAGGGAGTCGACGTGCCCGGTCTCTACATCCTGCTCTTCGTCGTGCTGGCCGCGGTCGTGTGGGCGATCGCCACGTACAACGTCTTCGTGCGGCTCCGCCAGCACTGTCGCGAGGCGTGGGCGACCATCGATACGGAACTCCAGCGGCGCTACAACCTGATCCCGAACCTGGTCGCGACGGTCAAGGGCTACGCCGCGCACGAGCGGGCGACGCTCGAGGCCGTGGTCGAGGCGCGCAATCGCGCGGTCGCGTCGACGGGCTCGCCGGAATCGCAGGCGAAGGACGAAAACGAACTGGTCGACACGCTCCGCCGATTGCTGGTCGTCGTCGAGCAGTATCCCGATCTGAAGGCGAGCGAGCACTTCCTGGCGCTCCAGCACGAGCTGGCAAACACCGAGGATCGGATCCAGGCCTCGCGGCGGTTCTACAACGCGAACGTCCGCGACATCAACACGCGGATCGAGGTCGTGCCGTCGAACGTGATCGCCCGCCTGTTCGCCTTCGAGCGGGAGGAGTTCTTTCAGATCGAGTCGGCGTGTGCGAGCGAGGCGCCCCAGGTCGACATGCAGGGAACGAGGCCTTGAACCGGAACGCGCTTGCACTCCTCGTCGTTGCCCTGGCGCTGCCGATGCTGCCGGGGTGCGCGCTCTTCGGCCGGCCGACGATCGAGGACGTGCGGCCGACGATCACGAGCATCGACCTCGGCGGCGTGAACTTCGCGTTCGAGGTCGACGTGAAGAACCCGTATTTCATTTCGCTCGCCTCGCCGGGGTTCCAGTACGGCATCGACGTCGAGGGCGAAGCCTTCATCGCGTCGCAGGAGTCGGGGGCGTTGCGCGTGCCCGCGTGGAGCGTCGGCACGGTCGTTCTGCCGGTCCGGCTGGAGTACCTGGACCTCATCAAGGCGTATGCAGCTCTGCGCGAACTCGACGAGTTCACGTATCGGCTGCACGCCACGCTGCGGCTCAGCACATTCGTGCGGACGTTCGAGCTGCCGCTCTCCCACGAGGGGACGGCGCCGGTCGTTCGTCCGCCGAGGTTCACGAACATCACGTTTCGGGCGCGCCGGACTTCACTGACGAGCGCGGCGGTCGCCGTCGAGGCCGATATGGAGAATCCGAACGTGTTCGAGATCGGGGTGGACCGGCTCGGCTACGTTCTGCGGATCGGCAAGACGCGGGTCGGCGACGTGAAGGCGACGACCGAGGGAGCGATCGCCGCCCGTGGGAGCGGTCGCATCAAGCTCACAGGGCGCATTTCGGCCGCGGGGGCGCTGCTCCGGCTCTTGCGCGGCGAAAAACTTGGCAGGCCCCAGATCCAGCCAAGCGGCTCTATCGAGACACCCTACGGGGCGATCGAGCTTGCGAAGTGACCCGCGCCGCCCGCCCATTCAAGAAAGAACACGGAATCTGTCCACGAGCGCGCGGGAGTCGGTGTAGTATACATGCAGAGCAGCTCTCTTTTGGAGGGCAGGACGATGAATACGAAGAGAACGACGATACTGACCGCCGTGACGCTGATCGCGGTTCTTGTGATACCTGCTGTTGCCGCAACCGCCGAAGCGACCACCCGGCTTCGGCTCGAAGGGAAGGGCGAGTTCTGGGTCTACGGCCGGGGCATCGCATCGGTCCGGCTGCTCGGGTCCGGCTCCCTGACGGTCCGCAACGTCCTCGAAAACAAGATTCGCATCACCGGTCTTCAGTCCGCGATCGATATCGCGGACACGGTTCGTCTCGAGGACCACCGGGGGATGGCGAACATCGAGGGCGAAAAGATCGCGCTCCACTTCGAAGGCGGCCGGGCCGAGTTCGAGGGCCGCGGCGCGTTCACGGCCGTCCTCGCCGGTGAGGGCACCTACTGGCTCGACGACGCCGCCCCAAGTGACTGGGGCGACTTCGGCACCATCGTCGCCGCCGGCAGCGATGTCGATTCCGGCGAGTTCGACTCCGAGGTCGAGGACGCGGTCTACGAGGCGCGGAGCACGCGCGTCGTCACCGTCATCCGCGAGTTCCCGTCGTACCGCGCCTGGAGCACCCGATATCCGTCGGCGGCCGGAGCGCTCATCCGCACCCGGAACTTCTCCGTGTGGGCGGGCCTGTATCCGAGCGCGTACTACGGACTGATCGGCTACAACGGCTGGTCGTACTACATCGCCTACCGGCCGTACGCTTGGGACTTCCTCCACCGGCATCGCACATACGTGACGTGGGTCGGGCGGTATCCCCGCTACGGGACCTACCTGCGCCACCCGTATGCGTACCACCGGTGGCGGCGCCGGCATCCAAACGCACACAGGGCGGTGGGCCGCCATCGCTCGTATGTTGTCTGGGCGAGCGGCCATCCGCGCGCCGCACGACGGCTCGAGCACCGCAAACGCCCGAGCCGGACGGCCGTCCGACACCGGGCCGTGGTGCGTTCAGAACGGTCGCGCGTTGTCCTTGGCCGCGGATCGGACGAGTCGCCCCGCGCGAGATCCATAAAACGGGCGCCTGGGCAGCGGCTCGTGCGTTCGCCGAGCGCGCAGCAAACCAGCCGCATTGCTCAGCCGCTGAACGAGCGGAGCGTGGGCCGCGGGTCGGACGACTCGCCCCGCGCGAGATCCATCAAACGGGCGCCTGGGCAGCGGCTCGTACATTCGCCAAGCACGCAGCAAACCGGCCGCGTTGCGCCGCGGCTGAATGAGCAGAGCCGGCAGGTGCGTCGGACGCAGGCAGCATCGACCACGGCCGACCGGCTGCTCCGGCGGCAGGCGAAGAGCGAGTCGAACGCCGTCCGCCATCAGGCGAACCTCGCGACGCGCCGGACGCGTCAGCTCGCGAAACATTCGGGCGACGCAAAGGCGGTCCGCAAGGTCGAATCGCGGTTCTCGCGCAAACAGGCGGCGAGCGTCAGGAAGTCGGAGCGGAAGACGCAGCGGCATCAGAGCCGCCTTGCGCGCGTGAGGAGTGCGACGCCCGTCGCCACAACACGGTCTCGGGCACGGTCCCGAACGCGGCGGTAGCTTGGTCTGATTCAGCGGTTCGTACGGGGAGCGCCGGCGGCCCGTTCGCCCCGCCTAGCTGATCGCGACTTCCTGCGACCTACCAGAACCGCCACCACGGCTTCTTGTTCCATGTATCCAGGTCCCGGGAGTCGGTGAAATATGATCGGAAGCGTTTAGCGATATAGTCGGGTGCGCCGATGAGAAGAGTCAACGCGCTGTCCCAGCACACAATCTCGAACAACGCCTCCTTGAGTTGAGGGCGGGGAGATCCGGTCCAGAAATCCGGATTGCAGTCCGCATACGGAACATCGGACGTGTTGGGGCGGCAGCCACGAGGCAGTGCGCGAAAGACCGCCCAGCTGAACTGGATGTCGTGCTTGGTCACGACGTCGAGGAGATCATTCCCGGAAATCAGAATTGGGTCACTGCCATACGGAATCCGCTCGTCTGGCAAGTGATTGCAGTCGATGTCGGCGATAAGCCAGTCATGGGCCTCGCACACGCCGGACAACACGGAGAAAACAAGGCGCATGTCCGTGTACCATCGCATGTGCCTGGAACTTTCGAGTATCAGGTTCATTTCTCACCGTGTGCTGAACCGCCCGCCTACCTGATCGCGACCTCTTTCCCCCGCTCCGCGCTCTTGTAGATGCCGTCGAGCATCTTCTGCACGGCGACACCGTCCTCGCCCGGGCACACGGGCTTGCGGCCCGTCTGAATGCACTCGATCCAGTCCCGCATCTTCTCGTCCCAGATGGTGTCGGGGCTGAGGAACGACGGCTCCATGTTGACCATCGTGCCGCTGAAGTCGGTGAAGATCTTCGGGTCGGCCCACGTGCCGCCGCCTTTCTCGCCGAGGACGTTGATGTCGAACACGCTCTTCTCGATGTGGGCGCAGAAGCTCGCCTCGACGACCATCGTCGCGCCGTTCGCGAACCGGATCATTCCGATCGCGAGGTCCTCGACCGTGTAGGTCTTGTGGTCCCAGTTCGGCCAGGGGACGGTGACGTTCGACTTCTTGTCGCCGAGGTAGGTGTAGCAGTTGCCCGATGCGGCGACGGGCTTCGGCTTGCCCATCAGGTAGTGGGTCGCTTCCATGATGTGGACGCCGAGGTCGATGAGCGGGCCGCCGCCCTGCAGCTCCTTGCGGCCGAAGACGCCCCAGTTGGGAATGCCGCGGCGCCGCATCGCCTGGCAGCGCGTGTAGAGAATCTTGCCGAACCTGCCGTCGTCGATGGCGCGCTTGAGCATCTGGGTCTTCGGGTCATAGCGGAACTGGAAGCCGATGACGAGGAGCCGGCGGGCCTTCTTCGCGGCGTCGACCATCGCCTGGGCCTCGCGCGCGTTCATTGCCATGGGCTTCTCGACCATCACGTGCTTGCGGGCGCGAAGAGCGGCGACGGCCGGCTTGGCGTGGAAGACGTTCGGCGTGCAAATGGAAACGGCGTCGACTTCCTTGAGCCGCAGCATCTTCTTGTAGTCGGTGAATACGTTCGGGATGTCGTGCTGTTCGGCCGCGGCCTCGGCCACGTCCTCCTTGATGTCGCACGCGGCGGTGACTTCGACGCCAGGGATCTGCTTCAGGTGGGCGATGTGCATCCCCGCGATGCCGCCAACCCCAATCATCCCGACTCGGACTTTCTTCCTGGCCAAGAGAGTTCTCCTTTTCTCAGCGGTGGTGTGGTTGCCGAGCAGCTCAATCGGGCGCGGATTCTACGGGACGGGCGGCGCGAAAACAAGCACGCGTTCGGAGGCGGTGCGCGAGCCGGACCAACCTACAACTTTGCTCTCTCGAAAAGCTTCTTCTCTGGGGTGGCCCCGACTGTGTCGGGGTCGCCGAAGGCGACAGGAGGCGAGCCAACGGCCCTCTTGCGGCCTGCGGCGTGCTCGGCCCTCCCGTGGGGGCCGAGCACGTTGGCGTTTGCCTTCAGCAAACGCTCACGTCTCGCGGAGCATCTAGCTCCGCGAGGCGCGGCCGCCCGGACGGAGTCCGGGCCACCCAACGACGGGGCGCTGAACGTACGGTCCTCAACGGCGCGCTACAGCTTCCGGAACGAGAGGGTCGTCAGGTACATGTTTCGCGCGTCGGGCTTGGGGTTGGCCGTGTGGACCCGGAGGACGCCGCCCCTCACCTCGATCTGCCGGGTGATCGTGGCGTCCTGCCAGTCGCCCTCGGCCGGTTTCTTGTCGAGGTCGGCCGCCGTGCCGTTGACGACGAATCCCTCGCTGTGGTCCTTGCGGGCCTTGACGCCGAGAACGATCTCGTAGCGGCCGTTCTCCACGGCCGCCTGCCACTGGACGGTGCCCCGGACGCCCATCACGGTGTCGACGGTCGGCGATTTGTCCTTCCTGAAGCGGCCGCCGGTGCGGTTCTCGCTGGTCCACCCGTAGGCGAAGCCGTTGCTCCGAACATCCACAAGTTCGCCGGTGTCGATCCAGTATCCCTCGGGGGCGGGGCCGCTGTCCGCGGGCTGGAAGTTGACCTTGGCCGCGGCCGCGCGTTTCTTCGGCTGCACCTTTTCGTAGCGGCGGACGACGCAAGGGCTCAACTCCGGCCCCGGCCGCTTTGCGCTCGCTCGGACACGGACCTCCGCCGTCTTCGTCAGCGTGATGGGCCCGGCGGCCTTCGCCGACTGCAAGGTCGGGTCGCTGCCGTCGGTCGTGTAGAGTGCCTCTCCGCCGAGGGGCGCGTCGATCGTCACGTCGAGCGTGTCGAGGAAACGCTGGGGGCCGAACCGGATGCTCGGCAGGTCGGTTCGCGGGATGAGACCGACGGAGACGCGCGTTCCGCCGCCGCACCGGCACCCTCCGCCGCCCTCGGGCGCGAGGAACATCCCGCTCCCGGGCACCATGCTCAGCCAGCAGTCGGGGCGGATCTGGGTGATTTTCGTCGGCGGCTCCTTGCCGGTCAACGGCCACATGGCGATATCGCCGGCGCGGTAGAAGAGGGTATACTTCGACGCGCCCGCCGTGCCGCAATTGCCGCGCGGACAGTCATACAACTTCTTGCCGGTCTTCAGGTCGAGAACCGTCGTGCAGAGGAACACCTTGCCGTCCACAATGACGGGCCGCTGCGTCGCGCCGCCGTGCCCCTCACCGTCGAGCTTGACCTTCGTGGCCCAAAGCTCCTTGCCGGTCTTCGCGTCGTAGCCGTTCACGAAGTACGGCCGGCTGCAGCCAACGGTGACGAGCGTGTCGTCGGAGTACGCCTGATAGAAGGCCGTCATTCCGGTGTCGCCCGTGAACGGCCGATCCCAGATCACCTTGCCGGTCTTTTCATCGATGGCGATGTGCCGCGTGTTCGGGAACGAGCCATACATCCGGCTCCATTGGTTCGCGAGCGTCTCGCCCATCGTCTTCTCGTCGGTGATGGCGACGAAGTGGATGCGGCCGCCGCCGATGGTGATCGACGAGTTGAGCATCAGCGCCTTCGTGTACGACCACGTCATCTTGCCGTTCGACTTGTCGAGGCCGAACAAGCTCATGCTGCATATCTTGCCTGTCGTCACGCCGATTCGGGCGTCGTACCAGCAGTCGTCACCCCAGTAGTCGACAAAATGGGACGTCTTCCTCGCCGTCGAGCCGATCAGCAGGTCGCCCGCGAGCGCGACGTGGCTCCACGCAGGATCGAGTACGCGGCCGGTCAGGTTCACGGTGTCGAATATGCGGACGACCTTGCCGGTCGCGGCGTCGATCTTCCAGCATCGGCTGTCGTGGACAACGTAGACGTGGTCGTCGTCGGCGCAGTAGTTCCCGCCCTCGCGGGGCATGTTGTAGCGGTTGAGCCCGGGGATCTCGAGCGACCACAGAACGACGCCGTTGAAGATGTCGAGCGCCGTCAGCCGCCCCATGCCCTGGACGAAGAGGCGGCCGTTCCGGACGAGCGGGGCGGGCTTCCGAACCTGGCGGTCGGCGTGGTGGCGCGGGCCGGGCCGGCCGAGCCACTGGACCGAGAGATCGGACACCTTCCGCGCGCCCTGGAGGGTCTCCGCCCCGTAGGCGGCGTTGGTCGCGTCGCCATACTGGTGCGACCATTCGCCCGAGCCGGGCAGGGGGGCAGGGCGGCGGATGACGGCCCACAGGCCGCCGTCGGCATGTGTGTCTGCGTTCAGCGATACTGTCATCGGCGTCAGCCAGGTTACTCTCACCGTCGTCAGCCACGCCTCGAGTTGCTTGCGGTCGAGCGTCAGGCCCTTGGCGGGCTGCCCGATTACGGCGACGCCCCCGAGCGGCCGAAGGATACGACAGAAATCGGCCGCGCGGCCGACGGGCTTGCCATCGGTGAGAACGGCTTGCGAGACGATCAGGTTCGCACACGCGCTCGGCACGGTGGCGAGTTCGTCGTAGGACGTCACCTTCTGGAACGAGACCCGCACGCCGTGGCGTCCGGTCTTCTGGAGCGCGGCCCGTGCGGCCGTCAGCTTCGCGGGGTCCTTCTCGAGCCCGATGACGAACAGCTTGGTGCGGCGTGCGATCTCGAACGCGAGCCGGCCGTCGCCGCTGCCGACCACGACGCAGATGCCGCGGTCGACCGAAGCCCGGCGGACGATTCCCTCCGCCGCCGCCTCACAGGCCTTGCCGAGGGCGTCGTCGGGATACGGGCTGGCCACACCGTCGAGCGCGGGCGCGGTGTAGTTGTAGAGCGTGTCGATCGTGTGGAGCGGCGCGGCGGCCGGCTCGCCGTCAACGAGCGCCCGCACCCTCAGGCCGTAGTTCGCCATCGGCCGAAGATTGTTCAGGCGGACCTCGTGGACGCGCTTCTTCTTCTCGTCGCGATGCAGCACGACGCCCTTCGGTCCTTCGAGGATCGTCGGCGACGGCTCCTCCGTTCGCCACCTGACGACCGCCGCGGCCGGGCCGGTGAACTCGACGTATGGCCCGGCGACCACGCCGGGCTGCGAGGGAGTCGGTTTCCCGCCCTGCAGCCGCTTGGTCTCGCCGGGCAGGACCTTCGCGTACGGATCGGCGGCGGGCTTCGTGTTCGGGCGGAAGCAATAGATCAGTCCGTCCGTCGTGCTGACATACAGTGCGCCGTTCGCTACGGCGAGCCCGTCGACCTTGCCCCAGACCTTTGCCTTCCAGACTTCCTTGCCGTCGGTCGTGGCGTGGGCACGGACTTCGCCGTCGGCGCCGATGAACAGGTTGCGGCCGGCCGCGATGATGGTCCGGCACTTCGCGCGGACGTGCCAGAGCGGCTTCCAGCCCTCCCGTTTGAAGGCCGTGATTGCTTTGTGCGCGATCAGGTATGCGGTGTCGCCGACATAGCAGCCCTCGAACCGTCCGACGTGCGTGCGATGCTGCGACGGCCCCGTCACGCTCCAGTCGTTCACCAGAACGCCGCCGGTTCCCGGGCCCGACGCGAGGTGCCCGTCCGCCAGCATGACGAAACAGCCGACGCCCGTTCCCTGTGCGGGCGTGAAGCCGGGGATGCGGAACCCGTGCCCGCCGTTGCGGCCCTGCGGCGCGGCCAGGAAGCGGCCGTCGAGGGCCATCATTCCCATGTACGTCCGGCCCGGCGGGGTCTCGATCACCATGCGTCCCTTTCCTTCGGGCCTGCCCGTCTCGGCATCGACGGCGCAGAGGAACGACCCGTTGCCGGGCAGCATCGACGCGGCGAAGTAGGCGGCTCCGTCCTGGACGGACACTCCGGTGCGGATGGGCCGGCGCGAGATGAGGCGACCGTCGTTGAAGACTTTCCGCCGCCCCTCTGTCGGGCTGAACTGCCAGACGAGTTGGCCATCGTCGGCCGTGATGCAGTAGGCAGCTCCGTCGTCGGATCCGAAGTAGAGCTTCCCGTCGTCGAAGCTGGGCGGCAGGCGCACGGGCCCGCCGACCGTGAACTGCCACAGTTCCTTGCCGGTCTTCGTGTCGATGCAATGGACGGCGTCGTCGGCCGACGAGCCGTAGTAGAGGCGGTCGCCGACGATGATGGGATGGAAGACCGAGTCGAACCGCGCGGCGTCGCCCATCGGTTGCATTCCGCGGAACGCGTCCCATTTCGCGGGGCCGTAGAGCGCCTTGCGGGGCGGCTGCGACGGGCGGAGGATCCACGCGGGCCGCAGGTTCTTCGTTTCGATCGACTCCGACGTCGTTCCCGTCCGGCCGTTGTCGTGCCGGTAGACGGGCCAATCTTCGGCTGACGCTGCGGAGGCGGCGCACACGATAAGTGCGGTCAGGCAGATGTTGCGGATCATGTCGATGTGTCTCCTTCGGTTCATTCCCCGGTCTTCGGAGCCGCCGGTTCGTAGTCGATCACGAGTTGCGGGGCGTTTTCCGGCGTGACACGTGAGCCGGCGGGGCCCCAGTACACCGGGCCGTTCAGGGCCGTCGGCTCGAGGACGAGCTGGACGCGACCGGTCCCATTCTTGTCGCGGCGGACGTCGGTCGGCAGCGAGGCCTCGACGACGTTCGGATTCGAGTCGGTCGGCGCCAGGGCGTAGCCGCCGGGCAACAGCCCGGGCAACTCGGGGTACTTCAACGGGTCGACGTTCACATCGGTCGTGCTGTTGATGACGCGGAGTTTTCCCCAGCAATCGCGGCTTGGCGGTGCGGTGCCGGCCGGAGCGAACAGGGCGTGCCAGGCCCCCCAGAGCTCGGGCGACACGGTCAGCCGCACGCTCAGGCGGTGAATCTTGCCGATCTCCTGCGGAACACCGAACCGTATCCACGAGCAGGCCGCGCCGATGTCGCCCGGCTCCCTGGCCCCTTTGGATGCCGGGAAGCGGCCGACGCCGTGTTGCGGGCGGACACTGGCCAGCCAAGCTTCGTACGTCTTGCGGGACATGCACCACCGCCCGCCCCCTCGCAGCACCCGGCGGCCGAGCTTCCCGAGGCAGTCGACGGTCAGCTTGTGTTCGCGTTCGACTTTGCCGGCGGCGGAGACCAGCTTCACGGTCAGCGTGTGGGCCCCCGCCTTCGCCGGCTGGTCGTTCTTGAGGCGAATGTCGATCTTCTCTTCCGTGCCCGGTTGGAGCGCAATGGCTCCGGCGTCGGGCAGCGTCGCCACGATGCCGTCCCCGGCCTCCACAACCAGCTTGCCGGTGAAGGGAACATCGCGATGGTTGCCGACCCGCACGCGCACGACCTTCTCCGGCTCCCGTTCGTTCATCCAGACGGTCGTCGGCGCATCGAAGCCGAGCGCCGTGATCTTCTGGCGAAGGACTTGCAGCCCGTTGATGAGCGGCATCTGCTCCGGTGTGGGGTCGGCGACCTCTGCGACCAGATCGACGGCCAAGTCGCCGTCGATGTCGAGGGCGAACTCCTTCCAGATCGCGCGGTCCGGCCCGCCGGCCTCTTTGACGATGTCGAAATTCGTGAGAACCGTCTTGCCGTTGAGCTTGACGTCGAACACGCGCTGCCCCGGCTTGTCGCCCGGCGGGGCCGCGAAGCCGAGCCGTACGCGGTAGCGGCCCTTGCCGTCGGCGGGCGTGGTCACCGGCACGGTGCATCGCTTGAGGCCCCTTGTAGCCGAGGCGAACACGAACGGCACGTCGGCGTTCTCGACGGGCGGATAGCTCGGGCTGCGCAGCGCGTCGCCGCCGCCCGGGTATTTGACGACCGAAACCGGCAGGCCGAGCAGGAGCTTGTGCCGGTGGGGCCGCTCGGTGGTCAGCCAGAGATTGCCGTCGCGGTCGCGCCGGTCGCCCACGGCGCCCAGGTTGACGTAGAGGTGTTTCACGGGCAGGGCGGGCCCGGGCTGTGCGAAGAGGAAGGGCGTCGCCGGCGGCGTCGACACCTGTCCCATCGCCACGCTGAACGGCAGCGACCAGTCGCACCCGCAATAGATCGCCATCGGCGGCTTGATCATCATGCCGCCGCCGCTGACTGCGTCGAAGAGACAGCTCATGCGACTGTGATAGAACGTGTACAGCCCGTCATCGTTGAGCAGATCGTGATATCCAATGCCCAACGAGCGCCCGAAGAGGAAGTGCCGCGATGCTGCGGACTGTCCACACTGTTTTCCGTATCGGCACCAGGCCCAATCGACCGTCTTGCCGGTGATGGGGTGCTGCCGCTGACGACGCTGGCCGGTTCGGATGTCGTAGCCCCACGGCTCGGCATAGATGACGCCGCCGGCGATGAGGGGCCTCGCCCGGTAGTTGGCGTACTTGCTCCACAGGAGCTTGCCGGTGGCGCCGTCGTAGACCGTCAGCGCTCGCGTCTTGTAGCTGCCGCTTGGCCATTGGCGCCAGCCCTTGTCGGCGCCGCTCTGCGTGGCGAAGACGATCGTGTTGTCGCTCGCCATCACGAAGGGAATGATCGACGGGTTGTAGTGGACGCCGCGACGGCCGCTGTAGAGGAAGACGTTCGTCGTATCGATGCCGGCCTCGTACAGGATCTTTCCGGTCCGGCCGTTGATGGCGGCCATGCCTTGCAGCGTGCGTTTCTTCGGATCGAAATCCTTCAGGCGTTCCGGGGAGTGCTCGCGGAAGTAGCCCGTGATCTCGCCGAGGGCTTTCTTGCGACGCTCGTCGGTCAGGGGCGCTCCGAAATACAACCGGCCGTCGCTGATTGCCATCCAGCCACCCCACTGCCGCGCCTGACCCACCCCGCCGATCGTCCACAGGGGGGCGCCGGAACCGGAATCGAGCGCGAAAACGGCTCTGAAGTCTTCCCTCTTCTCTTTGTCGCCTTCCTTCGTGACCTTCTGCCAGTGTATCTGGCCGTAGACGATCTTCCCATCGCGACTCGCGGCCATTTCCCCGACGTTCCCCTGCCGCATCGCCGCGGGAAGCTTGACCGCGCCGAGCAGCTTTCCGGTCTCGAGCGCGACGCGTTCCCACGCGCCTCTGCCCGTGGGCCGCTTGTCCTTGAAGACCTCCCTTCGGAGGTAGATGGTCTTGTCGGCGATGATGAAGCGCGAGTTCTCCGGACACGCGTAGTGCCAGACCTTGCGGCCGGTATACTGATCGCATCCGATGATTCCGTCGTGGACGGGCAGCACCAGCAGGCCATGGGCGACGCGGGCGGGCATCCGGTTGTTCCCGTAGGGGAGGGTGGGCGGCCCGTACCAGAGGACGCCCAGTGGGCCCTTGAGCGCCCCGTCGTCGCTGGAGCCGGTGTGTCCGGCGTCGCCGAGATCATGCGTCCAACTGCCCGACTCCGCGAGGGCCGGCCGAACGCGTTTCGTCCAGGCCGCGCCGTCGGCCTTGACGATATCCCAATCGCCCTGTCGGGTCGCTGCGTTCCACGTCTCTAGCGCGCCGGGGTCGGCCTTGCCGCCGCCGATCAACGCGACGCCCCGAATCGGTTTCAGCATGCGAGAGAGGTCTTCGACTGTCGCTTTCGTCGGCAGCGTTCCCTTCGCGGCCGCTTCCGACACGATCAGGTCGGCGTAGAACGACGGGAACGGAAGCCGTGTGTTCGGCGCCCGATGGTAGGCCGTGATTCGCGAGCCGTTGAGATTCGCCTGGAGATACGCGGCCCGTGCGGCGGCCGCTTTCGCTTCGTCGTCGAAGACGGCGCAGATCGACAGCTTGGTCTGCCGGGCGAGCTGATAGGCGAGGGCGCCGCTGTCGCAGTCGAGAACGAGCGCGTAGCCCTCGCGGATGCTCGTCTGCTTCACAATCGATGCAGCGATCGGCTGGAACGCCTGGCTGTCGGCGATCGGCGCGTCGGCGACCGGTTCTGTTCTTGTGCCGTGTTTCGCGGCGCCCTGCGATGCGAAGCAATAGATGGTCCCGCGCCGCGTCGATGCAAACAGGCGACCGTTGGCGACGATCAACTGATTGACCCGTTCAGGGACGTCCGTCGACCACAGAACGTTTCCGTCGGCCGGCGACCGCGCGACGATCTTCGAGCCGACGCCTCTCTTCGGGTCGATCTGGAACATCGAATGATAGACGACGCCACCGGCGTAGACGACCGTAGATGCGTCCGGGTCGTAGCGGAAGTAGACGCCGCCGAAGCGATACTTGCTGTTGCCCAGCCGCAGGCCGAGCACCGAGTCGACGTCGGTCCAGTACTCCGCGTCTTTCTTCTTTCGCTTGTCCCACACGACGGCGGCCGGCCTGTTTCTTTCGTGCTTGGCCGCCTGCGCGAGATCGCCGAGATGACGAGTGCCTCCGACGGTCACGCCGTAGACGGGCACGTCTCCGCCGTAGGGGATCGCGTCGGGATCGCTCACTTTGACGGGATGACGTCCACCTTCGCGCTCGAAGGAGGTCAGCATCCCGTTGTATCCGAGGTGATCGCGCGGCACCCAGATCGTCTTCTTCGAGACGATCAGATGGCCGGCCGGCGCGATGGCTTCGCGTCGCATCGCGGTCCCCTGCGATGCGTTGCACCAGAGCTGCTTGCCCGTCTTCGCGTCCACGGCGAAAAGGAACGTTCCTTCGTGCGGCACGATGCCCGCCGTGAAGTAGGCGACGCCGCCATCGACCACGACATCGGACCGCACCGGCCAGACCGACGTCAGCTTCTCGTAGGAGAGGAGCCAGCGATCGCGCGGCACCGCTTTGAATCTCCAGACTTCCTTTCCTGTCTTTGCGTCGAGGCAGTAGGCGTGTCCGTCGTCACTGCCGACGTAGACCCGGCCTTCGTAGTAGCTCGGCGTTCGGTTCATCGCGGCCGCGGCAGCGAACTCCCAACGCGTCTTGCCGGTTGCGGCGTCGAGGCAGACGGTCCGGCCGTCGATGGCGCTGTTGAAGAAGAGGGAATCGCCGGCCGAGCTGATCGGGAGCGTGTAGTGCATGCCCCACGGATACGCGAGTGCTTTGGGGTCGAAGGCCGGAACGGGCGCGTCCTTCGCCTGTCGCGAGCGAAACGCCCAGACCTGCTCGAGCGGCAGGGAGAGCTTCTCGGTCGTCACGCCCGTTCGCAGGGGGTCGTGGCGCCACGTGGGCCAGTCCTCCGCCCCGCGTGCCGGAGGGGCGGCCGCGAGGATCATCACGCCGAGAAGCAAGATTCCGATACACGCGGTGCGCATCATGCGAGCCCTCCTTGGGCTATTCGTTGCGAAGGACCACGAGGCCGTTGATGAGCGGCAGCCGGTCACCAGACAGGGTACCGGGTTTCGGGGCCATCTCAAGCGTCAGGTAGTCGCCGAGCGTCACCTCGAACTCCTTCCACACCGCTCGGTCCGCTTTACCCGTTTCTTTCATTATGTCAAAACTTGTAAGCACCTGCTTGCCGTTGATCTTGACGTCGAACACGCGCTGCCCCGGTTTGTCGCCCGGCAGCGGGGAGAACCCGAGCCGGACCGTGTAGGCCCGCTCCGGCGCGCCGGGCTTCGTGAGCTGCACCACGCATTGCTTGAGCCCGCGGACCGCGGTGGCGAACACGAACGGCGTGTCGGTGTTCTCGATGGGCGTGTACTGCGACGTTCGCTGCACGTTGCCCCCGCCCTCGTGCATCGTGAGCTTGATGTCATGGCCGAGCAGGAGGTAGTGCTTCTGGACGCGTTTCGGCTGGAGCCACATGTTTCCCTTCGCGCTGCGCCGGTCGCCGGTGCCGCCGAGGTCGAGGTACAGGTGCTTGACGGGCAGTGACGGCCCCGGCTGCGCGAACGACTGCCCCACGGTCGGCTGCGTGGGCACCTGGCCCATGGCGATGGTGAACGGCAGCGACCACGAGCACTTGCAGTAGGTCGCCATCGGCGGCTTGATCATCATCCCGCCGCCGCTCGTCGCGTCGAACGTGCAGCTCATGCGGCTGTGGTAGAAGATATACAGTCCTTGATCGGTCAGCAGGTCGTGATAGCCAACGCCGAGCGCGCGGCCGAACAGGAAGTACTTCGACCCGGCGGATACTCCGCACTGTTTGGCGAACCGGCACCAGGCCATCGGCACCTTCTCGCCCGTGATCGGGTGGATGCGCGTCTTGTGCTCGCCCGTCCACACGTCGTATCCCCACGGCTCGGCGTAGATCACGTCGTTGGTCACCACGGGCCGCGCGCGATAATTGCACGGCTTGTTCCACAGCAGCTTGCCCGTGCGGCCGTCGTGGACGGCGATGCTGCGGTAATGATATTGGCCGCTCGGCCACACGCGCCAGCCCTTGTCGGCTCCGCTCCGCGTGGCGAATATGATCACGTCCTTGTACGCCATTATCAGTCCTTCGACGGGCGGGTTGTAGTGCCGCGCGTTCTTGCCGCTCCCGTAGCCGACGCCCGGCAGCCACTTGCCGCCGGCGTTCGTGATATCGACACCGTGGGAGTAGAGGA